>DFFT01000024.1 GCA_002372325.1 Succinivibrionaceae bacterium UBA3769
GAATTTCAGAAGCGGGGGTGAAAGGATAATGAGAACTGAGGGGCACGAAAAAGCACTAGGGGTGGTCACAGAGGGGTAGAATTTCCACTCTGATACATCGGCTCGGTGATCATACCCGGCAGATCAGCGGAATTATCAATACGATTCAGGACATTGCCGAGCCGACCAATCTTCTGGCTCTCAATGCGGCAATTGAAGCGGCAAGAGCATGCGAGCACGGCAGAGGCTTTGCCGTGGTTGCAGATGAGGTAAGATTGCTGGCCGGAAGGACTTCCGGTTCCACGAAGGAAATCAGCGCTATGATCACGTCAATACAGGACGTGGTAAAACAGACCACCTCTACCATGGACGTGAACGTGCAAAAAATGAATGAAATCGCCGAGGATACCAATGCCATTGAGCAGAGTCTCAACAGCATCAATTCATCCGTGGAAACTGTTCACGATCAGATCCTGCAGATTGCGTCGGCCACTGAGGAGCAGTCTGCAACATGTCAGAATATCACCGAGAATATGCAGATCATTGCGGATTCCACCAACGAGACCAATACGCAAATCAATAAATCCCTGATTATCTCAGATGAATTGGAGAAGGTTTCTTCCTCCATGTCTGAAAAGGTAAGCTTGTTTAAATTGGATTAAAGCGATCTCTGTAAATACCGGGACTCCTGGGCGAGGTGTTCTGCGCATCCTGTTTCTCCGTTAACGCCGGACAGGGCGAATCTTGCGCAAAGGCGTAAAACCTCGAGAGCGCATAGGAACTGCGGGTTTTATTACAACTGGTATAATCCCCTGCATAGTGGGAATGGGAGGATTTCATGGCCCCAAAGAAGTCAGATGAACTCAAACAGGCAGCTATCAAAGCGAAGTGCAGTTTGAATGAAGAACTGGATGCCTTCATCCAGAAGATAGACAGGGCGACTGACGATCCGAATAACTTTATCACGCTGACCCAGCTTGAAGAAGAGTGGCGCAGACTGTCATTAAAAACCAATAAAATATATTCTGATATGGTGTCAGAAGCTCTTACGGCTATCGATACCAAGGAGCTCAATTCAGCAAAAAAAGAGCATTCCTCAAGGAAGGGATTCGCCTGAAGCACCAGGATAAACGTGCCAGAACAATCCTTACCCTTGAGGGGTTTGTAACTTTCAACCGTACATTTTATATTCCGGCTGACAAGGACAGCGCCAGACTGCTTTCGGAAAACCGCGGAATGAAGATGATAGCCCCATTCGACATCGCTCTTGGGCTTACCGGACTTCCTTTCAAGATGTCTGCTGCCATGATGATGCTGGACATCGCCAAAAGATCTTTCAATGCGCATTCCTATGAGGAACTTCAGAATTTATACCGGGAAGATCGGAACATTGAGATAAGCGATGATCAGCTTCGTCTCGTAACCAACTGCATTGGCAAGCTGGTTTATGATGATTGTCTGAGAAAGGATCAGGCTCTCGATCATTTTAAAAACAGAAAGAATTACCGCCGGAAGAAATCAGGAACGCTCTATATTGTGACGGAGAGCGCCACGCTGAACATCCGAACCGAAAACGGCTCAACCCGGATGGAGAACAGGCTGGGGCTCGTGTTCAGCAGCAAAAACATCAGGAGCTTCAGGTCGGAAAGCGGGCAGGAGTACCGTAAAATCCTGACAAAGGAATACGCGGGCTTAATCGGAAATGCCGCGGCATTCGGGGAACACCTGTATGCAGCGGCCTTAAGAAACGGTCTTGAAGAACATGAAAGGATTGTGGTGATAAGCGACGGCGCCCCCGGGATCAAATCCTTTCTGACCACCTATTGCTCAGAACTTGATGTTATTCAGATTCTTGATTATACGCATCTGAAGGAGACCGTTTTCCGGTTTGCCAATGCTGGCATCAGCGGTGGAGAAGATACGAAGACCGCATGGGGCGTCAGGCTTATGGAGCTCATCGCAGCAGGCCAAATTTCTGAAGCTATGAAGATGGCGGAACCCTTTAAGGACTTCAAAAGAGTGGGCATCCCGAATATCCGGGCATACCTTGACAGCAATAAAGACTGCATTGACTACCCCGCCTATGTGAAGAATGGCTGTTTCACAGACAGCGGCGCCATCGAAACCGGTAACGGAAGCGGGATGCGGGAACGGCTTAAGCTGCCTGGCAGGAGATGGGATGCGCAAACCGCCCAGTACGTTTTATCCGCAGAAATGAGGTATGACAGCGGTCTCTGGGACTCAGACGTTGTTCCTTTGGTATACCGGCACCTTGGTCTCAGACCTCCGTACTGACCTGAACGGAATCCTTCATGTTCAGGTACGCTCAAAAGCTTTAGCGGCCGCAGATTTCCCTTATTTCTGATCCTCGGCGCTTTTCCCCAGTGCGCATCAGCCCTGTCTGTTTTCCGGAACTCTCTTTCTTCTCGAAACGTCCTTGATGCCGTTAATCTTGATCAGGGTGGAGACCACGTTTTCCAGATGGCTCTGATTCTTGATCTCTATCAGAATATCAAGGCTGTGGTCGCTTTCCTCGCGGTAATCCGTCTGGGTAATGGACAGGATCTCCGCTCCCGTCATGCTCACCAGACTCACGATTTCACCCAGAATGGCCGGTCTGGTGATGTACTGAATATGGAGGGCGGTCTTGAAGAAGGCATGGCCCTGATAGTTCTTGTTCCAGGACAGGGAGAGACAGGTTACAAAGGGATTCTTTTCCGCTTCGGAAATAGACGGGCAGGAGGTGCGGTGCACCATAAGAAGACCCTTGTTGCCGTCGTAGATGCCGGTAATGCGGTCTCCCGGCAGGGGGAAGCAGCAGGAAGCGAACTCGTGCTTCACGCCCTCGATATTGGAAATAATTTCGTTCCCGGTATCTCCGGCAGCCACCGAGTCTCCCCGCTCCCCCAGAAGGGCGCGGGCTACCAGCACGGCATTGGATTCTCCCATGGTGATGCGGCGGAAGAGCTCGTTGAGAGTGCTGATATGTATGGTACGGAGCACCCGGGCGATGTTGGCGGGATCGATGCTGTCCAGGGGCACATCTCCCATGGCCAGCTGCAAGAGCTTTCTGCCGTGTTCCTCGGAGCTGGCGGCATTGATGCCCTGCAGGAAAGCCTTTATGGCCTGCCTGGCCTTCAGGGTGACTACCGAATCCAGCCAGCGGGGCTGCGCGAATGGAGTTTCGCTTTCGATAATGCGTACCTGCTGTCCCGAGGACAGGGCCTTGTCAAGAGGATAGGGCTTGTGATCCACCTCGGCGGCCCGGCAGCGATGGCCGAGATCGGCGCTGATGGCGTAGGCGAAATCCACCGGCGTGGCGCCCTTGGGAAGCTCCAGCACCTTGCTGCTGCCGTCAAAGACGTAGATCTCCTCCGGGAACAGATTGGCCTTGACGTTTTCCAGAAAATCAAAGGACGAGGAGGTATTGTTCATGAGATCCTTAAGGCTCTGCATCCAGCGGTTGGCGTACATCTGAGCTTCGGAGCTGTCTCCCATGCCGCCGTTGCTTCTGAGCTTGTAAACCCAGTGCGCGGCCACGCCCTGCTTGGCCATCATATCCATGAATTCCGTGCGGATGTGAATTTCAATCTCCTGACCGTCGCTGCCCATGACCGTGGTGTGCAGCCCCTGATAGCCGTTCATTTTTGGCAGGGCGATGTAATCCTTGAAGTAGCCCTGCTTGGGCTTGAACAGAGCATGGGTCTGTCCCAGAGCCCGGTAACAGCTGTCCACGGAGTCAACGATGATCAGGAAGCCGAATACGCTGAGCAGATCCTGAAGCCGGAGATGATCGGTTTTCATCTTGTGGTAGATAGTGGCCAGAAACTTTTCCCGGATCTTTATCTGAAAGCGGATGCCGATTTTGCGGAAGCAGGAGCGCATTGATTCCATAAGCTCGTTGTAGGTGTCCATGCGGTTTTTCTGGCCGGCGGCCACGGTGGCGGACAGCACCCGGTAGCGGTAGGGGTACATGGCCCGGAAACAGAGATCCTGGAGCTCGTTCTTCATTTTGCTGATGCCCAGACGGTAGGCGATGGGAGCATAGATATCCAGGGTTTCCCGGGCGATGCGCATTCTTTTGTCGGGGCGCAGGGCTCCGATGGTGCGCATGTTGTGGGTGCGGTCAGCGAGCTTGATAAGAATAACCCGGGTGTCGTGGGTCATGGCCAGAAGCATCTTCTGAATGTTGGCCACCTGAGCTTCCTTGTAGTCGCTGAAGCGGATCTTTTCCATTTTGGTGACGCCGTTAACCAGATCGGCCACGGTATCGCTGAAGAGCTTTCTGATGTCGTTCTGGGTCACCCGGGTGTCCTCGATAACATCGTGGAGCAGGGCGGCCATGAGAGCTTCCACGTCAAGGTGCATGTCAGCAAGAATGGCGGAAACGGCAAGGGGATGGGTGATGTACGGCTCTCCGCTGGAGCGGGTCTGTCCCTGATGGGCCCGGTAGGCGTAGGCATAAGCGCCGGCCACCTCCTGAATCTGTTCAGGGGGCAGGTACGAGGCCAGCTTCTCCTCCAGAGGAGAGAAGAGGCTTTTCATTTCGTCCGGCCAGTTATTGCGATCCAGCGCAGGGTCTTCAGACATACATACTCCTTTAGTCCCGGCCGGCCCTTGATTTATTGTGGTAGTTATTGCTGCCAGCCTGCAAACAGGTTATTGCCGTAATACAGTTTCCCGGGGTGATTTATCAGGGAGTCATTTCTATTGTAATTTGAAACATCCCTTTTTGGAGAGTATTTGTTGCAAAATTGTGGCTTGGGCTGAATGAAAATCTGTATTTTGCTTCGGAGATGCGCGGCCTGGGGCCGGTTTTGCGGGAGGAATGTGACTTCAGCCGCAATAATCCGCTGATTTTTGCGCCGCTTTCAGTTTCGGAAGCGGTTTATGGTAATCTGAGAGGGTAATCTGAGAAGGCCGGGTAAGCTGAAAAAGGATTTTCTGATCCCGGTTACTGCCATTATCGCATTTCGGCCTTTTTTCAATTTGCTGTTTTTTGGCTTTTTTACTTTCTTCCGTTTCCCCAAAGGAGCTTCCATGTCAAAGGTGTTAATTGTTTCCGGACATCCGGATCCCGCTCATTCCACAGCCAACCGGCTGATCCTCGAGAACGTAAAGACTCTGCTTCCCGGCGCGGCCGTAAGAGAGCTGGGCCGGCTTTACCCTGACGGCAGCTTTGACGTAGCAGCCGAGCAGGAGGCTCTCGCCCAGGCTGACATCATCGTTCTGGCCTTTCCCCTTTACTGGTATTCCGTGCCCGGCCTTATGAAGAACTGGATCGACAAGGTCTGGCTGCACGGCTTTGCCTATGGCTCCAAGGGGGACAAGCTCCGGGGAAAGAGGATGGTGCTTTCGGTAACCACCGGAGGCCCGGAAACCGCCTACCGCCATGACGGGGAACAAACCGCCACCGTACGGGAAATTCTCCTGCCCCTCCGGCTTACCGCCCGGAACTGCGGCATGAAGGTCACGGACTATGCGATTTCCTACGGCATGATGTTTATTCCCGGTCTGAGTTCTCCTGAGGACATGGCCCGTATTGAAAGAGAGACCGCCGAGCACGCCCGGGAGCTTGCAAGGATTCTTTCCTGACAGATTCCCGTTATCCATCACCATGAAAAAAGCCCGGAATCCTCCGGGCTTTTGTTATCGGGCTGTTTCAAAGCTCTTTTATTCCAGCGGCTTCCCGTTTACTAAAAGCTGTCCGCCCTTAAACTCCAGGTGATAGGTGAGAGCAGAGGCTTCGGGATCCTTGGCGTATTTCTTCAGCATCTCGGCCATTTCCGTAAGACCGTACTGCTGCATGGACAGGAGGGCGGCATCAATGCTGATATCTGCCGTGGCGGCGACAGCACCGGGGAGTTCCTCGATGGATGAGAAGGCCGCATCCGGAGCAAAGCCGGCCGCTGCCTTGATTTCAGCCTTGGCGCTGTTCAGAGTGGCCTTGAAGGCGAGGCTAAGGGAGGAGGCCGGATTGAATACGGTATTCAGGGAATCGGTGAGCTCATCGTTGTCAGTATTGGCGGCAATGCACTTGGCCATGCTGCCGAAGCCGATGATTTCTCCCTTCTGATAATCGCAGGCCTTGATAAAGGAATTCATGTCCAGTTCCTTAAGACCGAGATTAATGGCGGCATCGCTGATCTGAATGCCCATGGCTTCATAGGAGAAGCCGCCCAGAGTCAGATCCAGACCGTAGTCGATAAAGCCGGGCTTCTTGGAGGCGGAGGCCGTCTTTTCCAGTGAGAAGCCGAGACTGTTAAGCTTCATCGCGCCGTCAAAGTTTCCGGAAAATTCTCCGATGGCATAATTCAGGGTAAAGCTGTCCGCCCGGTTTTCCACCGTGCCTTTAATCGCGGAAATCACCACGGGATCCTTGCCGTCCTTGGAGGTGGCAATCTGGATTTTCGGGAAGCTCAGGGCGATATTGTAGGCATTCTGATAATTGCTGACGCCGTAGGCCTTATACTCCATAGCGGCGGTGTCCCAGGAGACCTCCTCCAGCTTGCCGCTGGGCAGGGTAATTGCGGTCACGGCGGTGTCATCTTTGATGCTGTAGCGGTTTTCAGTATTAGCCAGAATGCTCTTTACCAGACTGGCTTCGGCTTCATCCGCGTCTTTGTAAAGACGGTCGTCAGCCGCAACCTTGGTGACCACTCCGTCATCAGAATAGGTATTGGTCAGGGTCAGGGTAAACTTGTGTTCATCCCCCTCCATGGCGAATTCCAGATCTGCGCTGTCGGAGTTATCGGTGCTGACGCTGCCGGGCTTTTTAGTTACCGTGCCGGAAATTCCGATATCCTGGAAGAACCGGGCCATTTCCCGGGCGGTGGTATCGGCGATGAACTGACCGGCATCCCGCGGATTCTTCATATCGTACGTTCTTTCCGGTATCAGAGCCTTGAATTCGGTCTTTTCATCACCTTCGTCATCTTCGGGGGGAGTCTGGTCAGCCTTGGGAGCCGGGGTTTTCTCAGGATCCTCTGTGCCGGAAGAGGAGTTATTGGCTGCTAAAGTTTCAGCGCCGCTTTTAACGATGTCTTTTCCGGAGGTGTTATCGGAGACCGGGGTGTCGCCTGCCGGGGCGCCGCCGTTTTCAATACCGGCCAGAATGCCGGCAATGCGTTCCTGATCCACATCGAAACGGGCCTGAATTTTTACATTGCCCTTGTCATCGGAGGAGCTGGAAACTACCTCGCTTTTAGTGATGAGGCTGTCGGTATTCTGGAGCACCTGACTGCGCACCTCGGAAGCATGCTGCTTTACGAAATCCTTGTCCTTTATATCCAGCATGACGTTCCGCACGGCCTGAAGGGAGGCCTTTTTCATGGCGGTGTCCTGATCCTTGCCGGTGGCGTCAATGTCGACGGTGACCGCCATGGCCCAGGCGGAGAGCATGGCTGACAGGAGAATGCTTAAAGAACTTCTTTTGAATTTGAACATGTGGAACATAGTTGCTACCTGAAATAATACTGCCTGAACAGTGTTACCTGAAATGATATTTGCGTTACCGGAATTCATCCGGCAGCGCTGCCGGTTATTGTTAGCTGCTGTTTTTCCTTCCGGATACTGACACTTGTGAACCCGTTTCAGACGGGATGCCGCTTCAGAACCGGGAAGGGATTATTCTGTCTGTTCCGGCTGTTTTGCCTGCGGCGCATCCGTAAGGATCTTGCCGAACCCGCCGGGAGAGTCCCGATTTCCTGAGCCGGACAGAGAGCAGACTGACATGAATCAGCCTGCGAGCTTTCGCAAGTATACCGTACCGTGACTTAAGGGGGATGATTAATCTTGTGACAGGCACTTAAGATCTGCATGAAATCACGCATTTTTCCGATAATGAACTGAGATCTCCGGTGCCGGATTCCCGGGAGAGCTTCGGGGAGGACAGAAATCGTTCCGGATCCCGTTTTTCAGGCTAGGCTTTGATTACCCGGCATCCTTTTTTAACGAAGGCTATGCCATACTTAAGCACTTCAGGATAGTCCTTCTTTAAATCCTGATCATAACGGTTGATTTCAATTTGCTTCAGAGCTTCCCGGCAAACCTTCTCTGTCTCCAAAGGGGTATCCCTGTCGCATTTCTTGAACTCCAGAATCACAGCTTTCCCGGTTTTGCTGTTTTTAATAATGATGTCAGAAAACCCGTTGCCGCTTTCCCGGTTTGATTCCATGGACATGCGATTTGTTATTGTCATGGACAGAATTCCCAGCATAAAGCCGTGATAAAAGTACTCATACCCGGTGTCTCTGATGCTGATAAAGCTCACCAGCATGTCCTCAATGATATCAGAGGCTTTATCCGCTTCCCCGGCAAAAAAAGCCGCCATGATTTTGCAGGCTTTCTCCAGCCATTCCGGATTGCTTTCGCTGAACAGCGTTTTTGCCTTTTCTGAAAAGCACTCCAGAACCTCTTTATTCGGAATTTTCACCACTGCTCTGTATTTTTCCGAGGGGACTGCATCCTTAGCCACCGTAAGATACCCGGTATGCAGCATCAGAGTGGCAAAGGTATCAAAATCTGTATCCGAGGTAATGGCCGGATAGGTGGTGAATTCCCGGAGGGCAATTTCTTCTGTTTTGCCTTCCAGAAGATGCTGAAAACGCTCAATATCCTTTGGCCTGGGATGCTTCATGCAGATTTCGATAATGTCGTTGCCGCTGGAATTGGCCCAGTAGTTTTCCGGCTGGAATATTGCCGGATCGTGTTCCGCATCAAGCGCCCGGGACAGGAATTTGAGAACGCTCCAGGGGCACAGCATGCTGTGTCCGGCAAAATTATAGCCGTCATACCATTCGAGAACATCATGGAGGCGGTTTTCCATGCCGCACTGCCTGAGAAGCTTTATGGCTTCGTCTTTGGCGAGCCCGATGAATCTGGAATAGGAAGCATCATTAATGCCAAATTCGTCAAAATTGTTGATGTCTGTGAAGATGCTCTGATGGGCGATGCGGAGACAGCCGGTAACATAGCCCATTTCCATGCTGTCGTCTGATTTAAGGGAGCTCCCCAGCATTTCCTTGATTACGTCCAGCATGTCATCGTAATAACCATTCACCTTGGCTTTCTGCAGGGGAACATCGTATTCATCGATGATTATCACGGTCTTGCATTTGCATTCCTTTGAGAGCATTTCGCTGAGGAAGAAAACAGAACTTGACGCCAGTCTCACAGCCTTGGTCATTACGGTTTTTTTAGTCAGGTCTCTGTTGCCGTCCAGAAAAAAATCAATTCTGCTGGCCAGGGATTTCTTTGCCGCCTTAGATTGCATGCTGCTGTAAAGAAGAAAATTAAATTTTTCAAAAAGAGGACCCAGCACCATATCCAGAAGCCTGTTCATGGCTCCGGCGAAATCTTTCCCCTGGACGGATTTCAGGGAAATACTGATAACCGGGAAGCGTCCCATGTATTCATCACAGAAGGCCTTGTTCTTATAGACGGCCAGATCCTTAAAGAGCCTTTCAGGCCGGCTTTTGTCCTCCGGATGCTGGTAATTTATTTCCAAAAAGGAGGCCAGCATGCTCATGGAAAGAGTTTTTCCGAATCTCCGGGGCCTCAGGAGCAATGTAACCTTGGAACGCTGTACCAGGTCTTCAAGATAGGAGGTTTTGTCAATATACACCAGTTTTTTGGTTCTGAGTTCCTCAAAGTTTTCAATACCGACTGCAAAATTACGGTATGTCAGTGATTCAGTCATATCCTGTTCCTTAAAAGCATAAACTTTGACAACAAATGATGTTCTTTGCGCAATTCAGGACGAACCGGGAAGAGATAAGCATCTGGAGTGATTTTACCCGGCGAATCCGTTATTTGTTCTGCCTCTCCGTATTCAGGAAGTTTAGCACATATGCTCCCGGAATATCTGAACCTCCTTGGCAAATAACGCGCCCGAAAATAAGAAAGTTTGCTGATTTCCGCTTTTTCAGTCGTTTCAGTGTTTTTCAGGCAGTATTGACTTCGAATTTCGGGGAGATTCCTGTAGTCACTGCCGTCTGCCAGACAAATAAGAAATCCTGGGTGGTTCACGCCTATTCCTCCGAATTCTACTGGGATCCTGTCACCAAAAAGCCCCGCACCCGCAGATATGTCTGAGCCGTTGCGGAAAGCAGGTTTTCTTGGTGTGTGTGATGCTTTGGAGTTCCTTTCTTTACAGCGCTGAGAACGGCAGGGGGAGAATATGGCCGGGCCCATCGCAGACTCTGAAAACACGTTCATAAGCTATCCAAAACTATCCAAAACAGCGGCCCGGACTGATTTCGGGTAAAATAACGCCTGTTTTTGCAGTTATTCATGGGAAAATATTAAGATGGTTTCTGAAAACAGCACCCCCTCCGCCGCTGAAAAGATTAAATCCCGCATGGGCTTTATCCTGCTTTCCGCCGGATGCGCCATCGGCCTCGGCAACGTCTGGCGTTTTCCGTATATCGCCGGGGAGAACGGCGGCGGCATATTTGTGGCGGTGTATATCCTCTGTCTCATTCTGGTGGGGGTTCCGGTGGTGCTGCTGGAGGTGGCGCTGGGCCGGGCGACCCGAAAATCCATAGTCCGGGCTTATGAAGTCGCGGAGCCTCCTGGAAGCAAGTGGCATCTTTCCCGCTATGTTCTGATTCTGGGGCCCTATATTTTGCTGGGCTTTTACACGGTGCTTACCGGCTGGCTTCTTTATTATCTTTATGCCTTCCTTGCCGGGGATTTCAATCAGCTGCCCCAGCTGGCGGCCGCCGAAGCCAGTACTGTCAACCTTGAGAGATTCCGGAGCTTTATTGAGAATCCGGTTATCATGCTTGCCGGAACCTTTGCTGTTATCGGGATCGCCGGGACTATCGCCCTCCGCCGGGTGGAAAAGGGACTGGAGGCTGTTACCAAGCCTATGATGCTCCTTCTTCTTTTTATGCTGCTGGCTCTGGTGGGCTACTGCCTTACGCTCCCCGGAGCCCTGGAGGGAATAAAGTATTATCTTTATCCGGATTTTGAGCAATTCCGGAAGGCCGGCATCGCCAGAGTGGTTACCGAGGCGCTCACTCAGGCCTTCTTTACTCTGAGCGTGGGACAGGGCTCTCTTTTGGTATTCGGCAGCTATGCCGCCAAGGATCGCTCCCTGGTAAATGAAACCCTCTTCATTGCGGGACTGGACTTCATGGTAGCCTTTCTGGCCGGACTTATTATTTTTCCGGCGTGCTTCAGCTACGGCATTTCCCCGGACAGCGGCCCGAATCTCCTCTTTATCACCATGATCAATGTTTTTTCCCGCATGGATCACGGGCAGATCGCCGGAGCTTTGTTTTTCCTCTTTATGTTCACCGCCGCCTTTACCACTGTGGCCACGGTTTTTGAGGGAAATATGGCGGCTCTCCGGGATCTTTTCGGGATCCGGCGAATTCCGGGAGCTTTAGTTAACATGGTCATTATTGCCGCTCTGGCGATTCCGGTGGCTCTGGGCTTTAATGAGCTCAGGGATATTCATCCTCTGGGCGGCGACAGCAATTTTCTGGATCTGGGAGACTTTATTGTCAGCGCCAATATTCTGCCCCTCGGAGCTCTGTTCCTGACGCTGTTCGTTGCTCTGGGCTGGGGCTTTCAGAATTTCCTCCGGGAGGTCAATACCGGCAGGGGGCTTAAGCTCCCCGGCTGGACCTCCTGGTATTTCCGGCTTTTGCTGCCTCTCCTGATTGCTCTGATACTCATTTCCGGATATGCGGACATTATTTCAAAGTGGAGTTCCTAACATGACAGACACCAAAGAAAATTTTCAGAATAAGGCTCGTGGCATGTTTTCCTCCCGGCTGTCCTTCATTCTAATTTCTGCCGGGTGCGCTATAGGTCTCGGCAATGTCTGGCGTTTCCCTTATATTGCCGGACATAACGGCGGCGCGGCCTTTGTGCTGGTATATCTCCTGTGTCTCCTGCTTCTGGGGCTTCCCTGTCTGGCCATGGAGCTTGCCATCGGCAGAGCTTCCCGGAAGAGCGTAACCCGAGCCTTTGAGGAGCTGGAAGCCCCGGGAAGCCGCTGGCATTTGTTTAAATACCTGATGTCTCTGGGACCTTATGTGCTGATGGCCTATTACACGGTGATTACCGGGTGGATTCTATATTATTGCTGGAGCTTTCTGGCCGCTCTTCCGAGGCTGATTTCTCAGGATGCGGCTTCTTCAGGAGGCATTCCGGAGCTTTCCTTTGCCGGGGTGATCAGTTCTCCCGGTCTCTCTCTGGGCTTTATGATCGCCGTGGTGTTTTTTGGCGGTCTGGTCTGTTTCTGCGGCATTAAAAAGGGCGTGGAACGGTTCACGAGGCCCATGCTGGTCATGCTTTTGGTTCTCCTGACGGCTATGGCGCTTTACAGCCTTTCTCTTCCCGGAGCCATGGAGGGCGTTAAATACTACCTCTATCCCGATTTCGGCAAAATGCAGGAAGCCGGCATTATCAATGTGATCTGGGACGCCCTCAATCAGGCCTTCTTTACCCTGAGCGTGGGGCAGGGCTGTCTTCTGGCCATTGGGAGCTACAGCAGCAGGAAACGCACTATTCTGGGGGAATCCCTCTGGATCGTGGGCACCGATACCTTTGTGGCTCTCATGGCCGGGCTAATTATTTTTCCGGCCTGTATCAGCATGGGCCTCAAGCCCGATGCCGGTCCCTCTCTTCTGTTTAGTACCATGCTGTCGGTGTTCGCCAAAATGGAATACGGTCTCCTGGTGGGCGCGGCCTTTTTTGTCTTCATGTTCTTTGCGGCCATTACCACTGTGATCACGGTATTTGAGAGCGCTCTTGCGGGATACGCGGACTTGTTCGGGAGCTCCCGGAGAAAGTCAGTGGTAATAAATACTCTCCTTATTATGCTGCTTTCCGTCCCCTGCGTGCTGGGCTTCAATGTCTGGTCGGACGTTACCCTGATGAACTGGAATATCCTGGAGATAGAGGACTTTATTGAAAGCAATAACATTCTGCCGATTGGCTCTCTGATCCTGGCGCTTTTTGTGGCCTACGGCTGGGGCTTCTCCCGGTTCCGCGAGGAGATGAATACCGGGGAGGGCCCGAAGCTTCCCGCCTGGCTGGCCCCGTATTTTCGGTATGTGATCCCTCTCATCATTGCCACAGTCTTTATTCTGGGCTATTGCGACAAGTTCCTGACCTAGCAGGAAAACGGGGTTCCGCCCCATAAAAAGCTTACAAACAGGAATAAACAAAAGGATCCACACCAAATGAAATATCAGAAAGCAGGGAGCGGCTCCTCCTCCCGGGACTCCTCCGGGAAATCCGGCAAGGGCGTTTCTCAGGGCAAAACCGGAGCTCCCGGCCGCGGTCCCGGGACGGTGCGCATCATAAGCGGCAGATTCCGGGGCAGGCGGCTTCCGGTGCTGGACAGCGAGGGACTCCGGCCCACCACCGACAGAGTGCGGGAGACCGTGTTCAACTGGCTGATGTTCCGGGTGGCAGGCTCATCCTGTCTGGACATGTTTGCGGGAAGCGGCGGCCTGGGTTTTGAAGCCTGGTCCCGGGGCGCCCGGAGATCTGTGCTGCTGGAAAAGAATCACCAGGTTTTTCAGACCCTGAAAAGGAATGCCGAACTCCTGTCAGCAGGAGACAGCGCCGGGGGGCCGGAGGTTGTAGAAGGGGACGCGCTCTCCTGGGTCAGAAGCTATCACGGGGAACCCTTTGATATCGTGTTTCTGGATCCTCCCTTCCGGAAGGGCATGCTGGAGGAGGCTCTGGCCCTCCTGCCCGGCATTGTCCGCCCGGACGGCTTTGTCTATGTGGAACAGGAGTCCGAGGCCGCCATAGCTCTTCCCGGGTTTTTAAGACCGTACCGGGAAGGCCGGGCGGGGCAGGTGGTGTACCGGCTCTTTCAGATGGCTGCAGAAGAGCCGGAAAGCCGGTAATCTAACCCCGCCGGAGCGTTTCGGGCATCGCCAGCGCGGGGATAAGGAAATGAAAGAGAAAAGATGGGCCGGCAAAGATGAGAACGGGGATTACGCCGCCACATTAAAATGTGTCGTATTCCGCGGCATATTTCTGCCAGTGCTTGACTTCGGCATTCATAAATTCCCAGAAATTATCAGCGATTTTTTTCAGGGAGCCTTTTCTGCGCACCTGACACGAATATACTGTGCCGGTAACGCTGCTTTGAATAAAGATGGGAAGGCCGGGCTCAAAATTCCCGATGCAGTAGCAGTCCTCCGGAAAATTCAGCCCGAGTTCCTTGCTGTTATTCCGATGAATAACGGTTACCTCCGCAGTATCATTGAGATCGCAGTCCACGTAGATATCTCCCACGATTTCAAATGAACGATAATGCTTCACAAACTCCCGGTAATCCTTAAAAAGAGGGAGCCCCATAATCTGTTCCATTTCACGGATTTCCTGTTCGGTATGGCCGTTATCAGAATCGGCCTCAAAACAGAACTCAACTGCATCAGGCTCTGAACTTACCACGGTAATTTCGCTGAGAACTTTTTCCTGTTCTTCGTATGTTTTGATCATGCTGGTTTCCTTGTGTTTCCGAAAAACAAACTGTGGATCGCTATTGTTTTAAACTGCTGTTCCCTGTTATGGCATTCGTTCATATGCAACAGCGCCAATACAGCAGTCTGGTGAAATTTTGACCGTGATGCAAATAAAACTGCACTTTTCTTCACGTATTTAAAGGGCGGCAGGAAAGCAGGGCGAAGCCAGAAATAAAAAAAGGGCCGAAAGGCCCTTTTTCAGTTTATGTCCCGGAGTTTCCGGAGAGATTCAGATTAAAGCACCTGAACAGAAGAGGTGTTGGTGGTGCCGGAAGCAACCTGAGCGCCGCACACTACCACAATGGCATCGCCCTTCTTGGCCAGACCGCTGTTGATGGACTCGGCGCGGGCTACAGTAATGAGCTCGTCAAGAGACTTCACCTTCTCATGAACTACCGGAGTTACGCCGCGCACGATGCAGAGCTGCCGAGCAGTCTTCATGTTGGGAGTAATGGCCAGAATGTTGCTGGTAGGGAAGTACTTGCGGATGGCGCGGGCGGTGCGGCCCTGAACGGTGGATACCACAATGAGCGGAGATTTCAGGTTGCAGGCCATTTCCACAGCGCCCTGACATACGGCCTCGGTGATCTCGTTGGTGTTGTGGTCATCCAGATAACGCGGAGTTACCACCGGATCGGTGCGTTCGCAGATGGAAGCCATGGTGCACACAGCCTCGTGAGGATATTTGCCCTTGGCGGACTCGCCGGAAAGCATTACGGCATCGGTGCCGTCCAGAATGGCGTTAGCCACGTCGCCGGCTTCGGCGCGGGTCGGACGCGGGTTCTTCTGCATGGAATCCAGCATCTGGGTAGCGGTTACGACGATCTTGCCTACTTCATTGCAGCGGCGGATGATGCGCTTCTGAGCAAAAATAACTTCCTGAGGCGGAATTTCCACGCCCATGTCGCCGCGGGCTACCATGATGCCGTCGGAAGCGGAAAGAATGTCTTCAAAGTTATCAAGACCTTCCTGGTTTTCGATCTTGGAGATGATCTTGATGTCCTGGCCGCCGTGGGTATCAAGGAAGGTACGTACGTCATCGACGTCCTTCTTCTTGCGCACGAAGGATACGGCAATAAAGTCAACGCCCATCTGCGCGCCGAATTCCAGGTCGCCCTGATCCTTCGGGGAAAGTGCCGGCAGGTTGGTGATTACGCCCGGAAGGTTAACTCCCTTCTTGTTGCCGAGCTTGGCATTGTTAAGGACTTCGCATTCGGCTGCGGTTTCGTCGGCGTTCTTGGAAAGAACCTTGAGGCCGATAAGACCGTCATCTACCAGAATGATCTTGCCCACTTCGATGTCGTGCACGAGACCGGGATAGGAAACAGCGCAGCTCTCATTGGTGGTAGGCTTGGTCATGTCAGTGTGAATGGTAAACTTCTGTCCCTTTACCAGTTCTACCTCGCCGTCGTTGGGAACTTCGCCGGTGCGGATTTCAGGACCTTTGGTATCAAGAATGATGGCGTAGATTTTGCCGGTATCCTTCATAATCGCATTGATGGTTTTAATGCGGGCGCCCTGTTCTTCGTGATCACCGTGAGAGAAGTTGAGGCGCATAACGTTCATGCCAGAATCAAGAAGATCCTGAAGGACTTCGCGAGGCTCGGATCTGGGTCCGATAGTACATACCATCTTAGTTTTCTTCATACAAATTCCTTAGAAATTAGCTCAATCATCTGAAATGCCGTCACTCCCGGCAAATTTCCCGCGCATTTTACCTTGAAAATGTGATTAATTCAAAAGTTTAGTAAAATGTTTTGGCAATTTTTTGTTCAGGAATCCGCTTCCGGTGTTAGAGATGCTCCGGCAGGTTTTAAGGGTTTTGCCGTTTCCGGCCGGGATATCCTCAATTAATGGGATGACGGCTTGGACAATATCGGTTTTTCCGGGGAGAGCGTGGCATTATCCCGGCTTCTCCGGGAGGACTCCGGGGCTGGCCGTTTTCATATGCGAGGAGTTGTTTTTTGATGAATGTTCCGAACAATGAGTTTTTAAACCGGCTTCTGGACAGCATTACCAAAGCCCGGAACGACAGTGATGACCAGACGCCGGACGGAGAAGGCAGCGCCGCCCGGGGCTCCCAGGATATTGCGGGGATCCTGGCGGACATTCGTTCCGAGCTTCAGGGCATTAACCGGAATCTCGAGGTTCTGGTGTCTCTGGCTCAGGGTAACAGCAGAAAGGACTCCCGGAGATCCTCTTTCAGGGCGGGATCCCAGTCTCCGTTTTTCATGGCGCCCGGAGTCCGGGAGGAGCTGGCCGCGGTGGAACTCCCTCCCGAGACGGAGCCCCTGAGAACATTTCTGAACAGTCTTGATCTTTATATTGTTTCCGCCGGTCTCAGAAAAACCGTTTCCCCGGCAAACTGCGACGGAATGCGGGAGTTTGCGGGGTTTATCGGGAAGCATTACGGCGATCTTGCGCCGGCATTACGGGAAATCCGCCGGCATTACAGCGCGGACAGATACAGCTTCCGCTGGCGGACGGAGCCCGGGTTTTTCACGAGCCCGGCCGGGGAGCGGTTCTGGCAGGAGCTTCAGGATCTGGGCCTCGCCTCCAAAACCGCCGGCTCCCGGGGCTTTCCGGAAATCCGGCTCAGCGAGGATCCTCCGGCGCGTTATTTCCTGACCGGCGGCTGGCTGGAAATGCTGGCCGGAAGGCTTGCGGAAGAAACCGTGAAGGATCTTTTTGAGGATTCTCCGGACATCAGCCTGCATCTCGCCGGAAATCTTGCGGTGCGCTCTCTGGACGAAGAGGACTTTGAAATGGATGTCTTCTTCCTTCTGAACGGCATTCCCTTCTGGATCGAATGCAAAACCGGATCCCGGGAAAGCTGGCAGGAGGATCTCTTGCGTTACCGGGAGCTTAAGGATCGCTACCCGATTCTGGGCCGCAATGTCTTTCTCCTTTCCTCTGACATTGAACCGGAATGCATGGACCCCCTGTCCCGGGAGTCCGGCATCAGAGTGACGGATATTCCTTCTTTTAAAAAGACGCTCCGGGATTCCGTGCTTGCCGATATTGCCTCCGGAGACATGGAGGGGAATCCCGCCGCGCACCTGAGAAAGGGCGCTCCCGATCCGGAACGCAAGCTCCCGGAAAATCAGGCCTATGAGAACAATCCCGGTTTTCTGAGACTCCGGGAGCGCCTGTCCCATGCCGGAATTGCGACCGCTGACCGAAACACCATTCCCGAAGAGCTGGATGATGCGGTCAATGATTTTGCCGCCTTCTTCTGGGAGCGGCGTTCCCGTCTGGATCATTTTGACTGCCTCCTGAGAACGGCTCTTAACGGCGACGATCTGGAGATCCCCACGGGGGAGATTCCGGATCGCCATTCCCTGAATTATCAGTTTGCGGTCTGGCTTCAGGATCTCGGGTTTATTTCCGGCTATGAATACAGCAAAAAGAAAAGAGTCCTGGAGCTTCGGGAGGTTAAAAGCTCCCGTTACGGCGAATTCGTCAGCGTTTATCTCTGGCCGGCATATATTGCGAGGCGGATTCTGAAAAAGTTTGCCGGCCGGGATGAAAGCGAAATGCCGGTGATCCTGAGACGTCCGGTATTCCGAAATGCCGCGGGAGACGAGGCGGAGGCGGATCTGGCAGTGGAAACCGGCGCTTCCTGGAGGTTTATCATCGCCGGGGATCCGGATGAAGCTCCGGAGGATTTCATAACAAGAATCCGGGCTCTTATTAAGGCCGGCATTCCCGCTGAGAGCATTCTTGCGGTGACACCGGCCCCCGGAAATGCCCAGAAGGCCCGGTTACGGGCGCAGCCCGGGGTTTTGCTTCTGAGTCCCGAGGAAGCCGCGGGAGAAATTGTCCGGTCATCTTTCGCGGAGGTATCCGGCCGGGATCTTCAGATCTGACGCAAAAAAGCCCCGGACACTGTCCGGGGTTTCTCTGTCATACGACGGTTTTCTTCTGCCGTCAGATTAACATTTTACTGCGGGAGCTCATCTCCGCCTCGGCTGTTATGCCTAAGCGTTCTTCTCCTCAAGCTCCGCTCTTATTTCCCTCACGGCTGCCATCATGTTGTTCAGGCAGGGCCAGACCTCGGCATTGCCGCGGGTTTTAAGGCCGCAGTCCGGATTAATCCAGACCTGCTCCCGGGGCAGAATCTCCAGGATCCTTTTGATGGTGCTCTTGAATTCAGCCACGGAGGGAATGCGGGGGGAGTGAATGTCATAAACTCCCGGGCCCACTCTGGTTTCAAATCCGGCGTCCCGGAGCTCCCGGAGCAGCGTCAGATTTGACCGGGAAGCCTCAAAGGAAATCACGTCGGCATCCATGGCGTCAATGCTATTCAGGATTTCCCCGAATTCACTGTAGCACATATGGGTGTGAATCTGAGTTTCCGGCTTCACTCCCGAGGAGGTCAGTCTGAAGGCGTTCACGGCCAGAGTGAGATAAGCTTCCTGATCTTCGTGGCGCAGGGGAAGCTTTTCTCTCAGGGCGGCTTCGTCGATCTGAATAATGCGGACGCCGGCCTTTTCCAGATCCAGCACCTCATCACGAATGGCCAGAGCGAGCTCCATGACGGAGGATGCGGCGGGGATGTCCGCTGCCGGGAATGACCAGTTCAGGATGGTGATAGGCCCGGTGAGCATGCCCTTCACCGGCTTTTCCGAAAGGCTGGCGGCATAGCTGCTGATATCCGTGGTAAGAGGAGCGGTTCTCCGGATGGAGCCCCAGATAACAGGAGGCTTCACGCAGCGGGTGCCGTAGGACTGCACCCAGCCGTTGTCGGTGAAGATGTAGCCCTCAAGCTTCCGCCCGAAAAATTCCACCATGTCGTTGCGCTCGAATTCCCCGTGCACAAGAACGTCGAGGCCGGTGTTCTCCTGTTCCTTAATGCAGGCGGCAATAAGCTTTCTGATTTCGGCATCATAGGATTCCCTGGTTATTTCTCCCAGACGGAACTTTTTCCGGAGAGCCCGCACCTCGGCAGTCTGAGGGAAGGAGCCGATGGTGGTAGTCGGAAGCGGCGGGAAGTTGAATACCTGATCCTGCAGGGCGAGACGCTCCTTCCGGGCGGGCTTTCTTTCAAAATCGCTTTCCCGGAGACCGGCTACCCGGCTTTGGAGCTCCGCATCGGCGGCAAATCTGGGGGCGCGGAAGAGATCCCGGTTTCTTTCCGAAATTTCGGGAGCGGCATTGCCGTTAAGAATGTCCCGGAGCTCCCGGAGCTCGGCGGTTTTTTCCGCGGCGAAGGCCAGGTGCTTCAGCTTTTCCGGGGGCAGGGTCTTTTCATTTTGGAGGGATACCGGCACATGCAGGAGGGAGGCGGAGGCGGTAATAACAATGCCGGCCTCCGGATGATTCTTCTGGATTTCTCTCACGATTTCCAGCGACTCATCATAGTGATTTTTCCAGATGTTTTGACCGCTGACTACCCCGAGACCCAGTTCAAAGCCCGGTTTAAAGGAGACTTCCCGGAGGAGATCCCGATTCCGGTTGTTACCGGAAAGATCCAGCCAGAGTCCGGCATAGCCCATGTCAGGAATATCCTTCATAACGTCTCTGATGTCGCCGTAGCTGGTGCCCAGATAAAACTTAAGCGGCAGATCCTGAAGAAGCCTTGTGTGCATGCGGCGGAACATGGCGATATCGGCAGCGCTGAGATCCATGGAAAGAGAGGGCTCCAGAACGGTGAATGCGGTAATGCCGGCTTCCCTGTTCAGGGTGAGCAGAAGCTCCCGGTAGATGGCGGATACGTTTTCCTCAAGTTCTGCGGCATCCCGGGCTCCGGTGATGCGGGTAAGCTTGGCAAAGGTGAAGGGGCCGGGCAGCACGGGACGGACAGCGATGCCGGCCTCGGAAGCCTCCTTAAGAGCCTCAGTCAGAAAACCGGCGTTAACTTCAGGGGTAACCCCGTCATCAAATTCCGGCACCAGATAATGATAATTGGTGCCGAACCATTTCTTCAGGGACAGAGCCACGGCGTTCCGGCCGTCCTTCTGGTAGCCCCGGGCCATGGCAAAATAGAGCTCCAGACCTTTCAGCTTAAGCTTCCGGAAGCGTTCCGGGATAAAGCCCAGCGCCAGAATGAGATCCAGAATGCTGTCATATAACGAGAAGTCCAAAGCGGGGATGACGTTCAGATCGGCATCTTTGAGAAATGCCAGATTGTTTTTTCTGATGGCGGCAGCCTTCTGGCTGAATTCATCCAGAGAAAGCTCATTCCGAAAATAGGCTTCGGAGATAAATTTGAGTTCCCGGTTTGCTCCGATGCGGGGGTAGCCGAGAATGCCTGCCTGAACGGCGGAATTAGCGAGTGTCATATGTTCTCCTTGGATAATGCTATGGCGGGGGATTCCTGCTCCGTTATCAGATGACAGGACATTACTCCTGACTGATTCCGTGTGCGCGATGCTGAGCGCAATTTCCGGCCGCAGTTTCTTAAACCGTGGCTATGTTAGTGTTAATGCCCTGTATAGACAATTTAAATATATTTACAGCTATCTATAAAAATAGTTTATAACCATCCGCAGGATCCGGGCCGGGGTTTAGGAACGCTGTCCTGACGGATCCTGCTTTTGACGCGATCCTCCGGGGAGTTCAGGCGGGGCGATTATTTACGGGGGAGGGATTTTCAGGTGGCGGCATGTGTGATGTGAAACGCTAAAAAGCCTGCGGTAATTCTGTATAATCAGTGATGATATTCAGGAAGGGATCCCGCTCCATAAGCTTCCTCTCCCGGCATCGGTGTTTCCCGGCATGTTCAGGCAAGTCATTGCCTGCTCTTGCGGGAACGTTGTTCCGCGGATGCGTTTTCTGATCTGTTAATTCATGAAGGCTTTCCTTGAAAACTGACGGCATTTCTTCGCGACTGATTACGCTGAAAACCAAAATCGGCGCCTACATGACTCTCGGAGCTGTGGGGGGCGCGGGGATTTTTCAGAGCTCCGAGGCGCTGGAGGCCGCCGGAGTGGCCACTGCCGTGGTTTCTCTCTGGCTGCTTTCCCGGGAATGCTATCTTGCCTTCCGGAGGAGATCCGGGAAGAATGCCGGCTCAGATGACATTGAGCAGGAGGATTCCGAAAAAGCCCGCCTCCTGAGAAAACAGGGGGAGCATCACTATGATCTGGGGCGGAAGTTTCAGAGCGGCATCGGCGTAAATTCGGATTACAGCAGAGCCTTTCAGCATTTTTATGAAGGAGCCAAGCTGGGAAACCGGGAATGCGCCGCGGAACTGGGCACCTTCTACGAGTTTGGCAAGGGCGTGCCCCGGAATGATTTTCTGGCTCAGTACTGGTACGAGGAGGGGGCCTACGGCGGATCCGGAATGGCCTGCTACTATCTGGCCAGATGGTATTTTGCTCAGGAGAAGAAGCTCCCCGAGTATCGGAGAAGGGCAGTGTACTTTCTGGACGAAGCCTGCTTCAACGGCCATGCCAAGGCTCTGGAGCTCCGCAGCATTCTGATTCAGAAGAATTCCTTCACGGATTCCGCCACCGAGGCCCAAATCGGTTCCGCCACCCGGGACAGCATGTACGACTATGCCATCCATCCCGGTCTCAGAAAATACATCTTCCGGGGCGGCACCAGCAAGCCGGCGGAGATCCGGGCCGCCTGCCGCATTCTGGGCTTTCCGGAGGGAGACGACGGATCCTTTCCGGATCTGTCTCCCCGGAGAATCCGGCGGCATTACCATGAGCGCGTCAGAAAATACCATCCTGACGCCGACGGCAGCTGTTCGGAGGACGATCGGGAAAAGCTGGAGCTCCTGAAAAGGGCCTGCGAGCTCCTCCTTAAGCTGAATTCCTGAGGTTCCGGGAATGCCTTTTCTTTTTCTTGATTTTATTGAACGGTGAAAACACGTGATGCGAACTTTGGTTACTAAAAGGCTTAAGACCTCTCCGGGGGCGGATGCGGCATTAAAGACAAAGGCAAAGACAAAGACGGTCCCTCTCTTCGGAAAGCTTCTGGCGGCGGCTTTCTTCGCTGTCTATGCCGCAAGCGGAGCGGCAGCCCCGGAGACCAATGCCGCTCTTCAGAATGAGGAGCCGCGTTATGCCTCATCTCCGGTCTGGGTGGCAGAATTAGGAGAAAAGCACCACGCCTCGCAGCTTTTTGTTGTTGCCGGCGTGGGGCAGACCACCGCTTATGTGTCCATGCACGAGAAGACCTCAGATGGCAGCTGGCGGCAGATTGTGAGCACCCCGGGATTTATCGGGAAATACGGTCTCGGCAAAAAACGGGAGGGGGACGGCAAAACTCCGGTGGGAGTGTTTCACTTCAATTATGCCTTCGGCATTGCCGATAATCCGGGAGTGACCGCCTTTCCCTACCGGAAGGTTGATAAAAATGACTACTGGTCGGGGGATGTCAGAAAGGATCGCCGGTACAACCAAATGGTCAGCATCAAGGATTACCCCGATCTCGACCGGGATGCCAGCGAGCACCTGATTGATTACTACTACCCGTATCAGTACGCTCTCAACATCAGCTACAACGAGAAGGGCACTCCGGGGCTGGGTTCGGCAATTTTTCTGCATTGTCTCGGGGATCAGCGGCCTTATACCGGAGGATGCGTGGCCATTCCCCGGAGCGACATGATCACGGTGCTCAGGAATGTTCGCCCGGATTGCGTTGTTGTCATCGATTATCTCAAAAATATCAGTCAGGATACTTACAAAAAGTGGGGGCTTAAGTAATCCGCGCCCGTTCCGGCTTCGGTTTGCCGCAGGACTTATGATCCCGGCAGGAGATCCGTTCATTTCCTGACGTCGGGACGGATCCTTCGTCAGATTCTGAGATCCGGCCCGGATCAAAACGGACGGCAATATTTTCCGAGACTGTTTACATGTTACCCCGGCGGTTATATAATGCGTCAGTTTTCAGGCTGCCCAAGTGATTTTGGGTGTATAGATTTGGTCCCAGTCTCCGGTAACGACAGGTTTTAAGTCAGCATTGTCATGTCTTCGGAGTCTGGAAAAGGCAGATGCGCAGGGAGATATCAGCAGTTTCTCCGTCATGCCTGAGGTTCAGGCATGTTTGCTGCGTTTCCGTTTGTTGAGGTATTAGAATGCAAGTTTCTATTGAAGCTTCCGAGGGTTTAAACCGTCAGTTGAAGGTTATCATTCCGTCTGCGGATTACAAAAAGGCGCGTCGCAAGGAATTTGTGATGATTTCCAAGAATCGCAAGTTCCCCGGATTCCGTCCCGGCCACGTTCCCGCAAACATCGTTGAACGCGAATACAGTGCCGAAATCAATGAGAGAACTCTCTCCTCGGTCATTAATAATTCAGTTTTTGATGCAATTCGTCAGAGCAAGATCAGCAATATCGAGTTTGAAAGCATGCCGGTAGTGGGCAATATTACCTTTAACGGCTCGGATCACGATCTTGTTTACACTCTTGAAATTGAGGTTAAGCCTGATGTGAATCTGGAGAAGGATCTGGCCTCCATTGACATTGAGAAGGTAGAGGGCGAAATCGGCGACAGCGATCTTGAAAAGATGATTACCGATCTGAGACGTCAGTCCGGCAAGTGGGTTGAGAATGCCGAGAAGGCCGCAGCCAATGACGACCGCGTGGAGGTCTCCTTTGAGGGCTTCATTGACGGCAATGCCTTCGAGGGCGGCAAGGCTTCCTCTGTGCCCCTGATTCTGGGCTCCGGCCGCATGATTCCGGGCTTTGAGGATCAGATTGTCGGTCATAAGGCCGGCGAGGAATTCGACATCAATGTGACCTTCCCTGAGAATTACGGCAAAAAGGAACTTGCCGGCAAGCCCGCAGTGTTCAAGGCCAAGCTGGAGAGGGTTTCCGAAAATCAGCTTCCGGAGCTTGACGAAAAGTTTTTCGCATACTTCAGCGATACTGCCAAGACTGTTGACGATTTCCGTTCCGAAGTGCGCAAGAACATGGATCGCGAGATCAGCAAGGTTGTTAATGACAGGAATGTGAAGACTGTTGTGGATAAGCTGGTAAGCGAATTTGGCGGCTTTGATATTCCTTCCAGACTGGCCGAAACCTATGCCGACAACATCAAAAAGGACTATGAATCCCGCAAGAGACCGCTTCCTTCCGATGAGGCCATTGCCAGCAGCGTTAAGCATAATCTGACAGTTAAATATGTAATCGATGCCTTTGTTAACAAGTATGGCATTAAGCTTGATCCCAAGGCTGTGGAAGCTTACATTGACATGGTGGCCTCCGCTTATGACAGCTCCGAGGAATACAAGAAGGCTGTGATGAACAATAAGCAGATGTACTACAAGTTTGCTGATATGTCCTTCCAGAAGCAGATTGCTGATTACTTCTTCGATCATGCCAAGCTGAACGTTACCAAGAAGAGCTTTTACGAGCTTACTCAGGTGCTCTGATTCGGAGTGAATCGGCCCCTTTCCGGGCGTTTCTGATGACAAAGCCTGTCGGATTTTTATCTGGCAGGTTTTGTTTTAGGGGCGTTTTTCCGGATGTGTTTCCGGGACAGAAAATAAGACTTTTTGTCGCATAAACCGCTATAAAATGTTAAAATCGCTTAACTGATTATGAGACAAGATTTTTTTGGATGAAGACAGATGTCATTTGAAAGCAGCGCCGGCAGCCTTGCAGAAAAGGCAGCTTTAATTCCGTATGTTATTGAACAGACCGCCAAGGGTGAAAGATCCTACGATATCTATTCCCGGCTCCTTAAGGAAAGAATCGTGTTTCTGGTGGGAGAGGTTGAGGATCATATGGCCAATCTCGTAGTAGCTCAGCTCCTCTTTCTGGAATCAGAGGATCCGGACAAGGATATTTATCTTTATATCAATTCTCCCGGCGGCGCGGTGACTGCCGGCATGAGCGTTTACGATACCATGCAGTTTATCAAGCCTGATGTCTGCACCCTGTGTCTGGGGCAGGCCTGCTCCATGGGCTCCTTCCTGCTGGCAGCCGGAGCTCCGGGCAAGCGTTATGCTCTGCCGAGCTCGCGGATCATGATTCATCAGGTGCTGGGCGGCTTCAAGGGCCAGGCCTCTGATATCGAGATCCATGCCCGGGAGACCCTCCGCATCAAGGAGGAAATGAACAAGAAGCTTTCATTCCATACCGGCCGGCCTTATGAAGAAATAGTTCAGGCCACCGACAGAGACAACTTCATGTCAGCCGAAGAAGCCAAGGATTTTGGTCTTATAGACGAGGTTTTAACCAAGCGTCCGTAACCGGGGCGCCTGAACAGGAATACACACGATTATAAAAGCGGCAGGAAATATACATGGCAGGAAATAAGAAAGACGGACCTACTTCCGGAGGAACCAAAACGCTGCATTGTTCCTTTTGCAACAAGTCACAGTATGAAGTGGCCAGGCTTATCAAGGGCGGAGATGACGTTTATATCTGCAATGAATGCGTGGATCTCTGCAATGACATCATTTCCAAGGATCAGAAAAAGAAGCAGAACGAAAAGACCGACTATCTGGAGGATCTGAAGAAGCTTCCTGCTCCGAGAGATCTCAAGGCGCATCTGGATGAGTATGTCATCGGGCAGGAAAAGGCCAAAAAGATTCTTTCGGTGGCAGTGTACAACCATTATAAGCGGCAGCTCGTAGGGGATGAATTTGACGGCGTGGAGCTGGGGAAGTCCAACATTCTGCTTATCGGTCCCACGGGTTCCGGCAAGACCCTTTTGGCGCAGACTCTGGCCCGGTTCCTTAATGTGCCCTTCGCCATGGCCGATGCCACCACCCTGACCGAGGCCGGCTACGTGGGCGAGGA
>DFFT01000183.1:0-29249 GCA_002372325.1 Succinivibrionaceae bacterium UBA3769
GTACTGTCCGTGGGATGTGATGTCCCTCTGCGATGACGGTTATGAGCCGGCCGGAGAGCCGGATGCAGTCATCACCGCAAAAAACTACTGGATTAACACCAGCGGCAATGACGTCATTGAAGAGTTTATGGGGTATATTCAGCCTGAAGACGTTGATAAGATGCAGGATCTTCTGGACGGAAATAGAGTTACCGCCGAAGTTCGCGAAGCTCTGTGCTACGGAGATCTCAGCGCGCATGATATCAATGATTTTTGGACGCTCCTCCTTTACACCGGATATCTGACATTCGATCCGCATGCTATCGAGCGGAAAGACGATGCATTTCTGTACCAGCTGTATATTCCTAATCAGGAAATCAGGTCATGCTTCAGATCCCGTATTCACAGATTTTTCAGCAAGAATCAGGTTATGAAAAACCACGCCGCGGATTTTATCAAGAGTCTGTTTTCCGGCAATGCCGCGGAAACACAGGAGCATCTCAACAGTCTTCTGGTCAAATATGTTTCCGTAAGAGACTTTGCCACTAACGCTCCGAAGGAAAACTACTACCACGGTTTTATAAACGGTCTTCTGATTAACGGAGTTTCCCTGATTCAAGAACAGAAATCTAACTTTGAATCCGGGGAGGGCTATATAGATCTGATCATAAAATCAGCCGGCAATAAACGGATTATTGTCATCTTAGAACTGAAGCAGACTGAGGATGAAAACCGCGATACGGTGCTTATAGCCAGATCGGCCATAGATCAGATTCTCAACAAAAAATATGCCGATCCTTATCTGGAGAGAAATGATATCGACGGGGTTTATGCTTTCGGCATCTGCTTTTGCAAAAAAAGCTGCTCGGCGGCGGTGCGGACGCTGAAATAACCCACATTCCCCACTGAAGGCATCACTCTGTAAGCGAGGTGTTTCTCACTTCCTTCGCGTCGACGTGGCAGACCACATTCGAACTGAAGGCATCACTCTGTAAGCGAGGTGTTTCTCACCTCGCTGTTAATTTCACAGCTACCGCATTGACATAATTCAGTCAGACTATCTTGTTGCGGTTTGCAACAATGGCCGCGCAGAGCAGCGACAATAATCAAGACGCAAAAGAGCCTCGCATAGCATTCAAACAATTCTCGAAATGACGGCACGGAGCGTATTTCCTGCCCTTGGGATTTTCCGGGCATCTGGGATATAATGACGCCGTTCAAAACTTGAGGGAACCATCATGTCCTACGTTCTTCTGTTCCTGAGCGCCGCCATTGTGAATAACTTTGTGCTGGTACGCTTTCTGGGTATCTGCCCTTTTATCGGCGTGTCCAAGCAGCTGTCTTCAGCCACCGGCATGGGAATAGCCACTACCTTTGTGCTGGTGCTGACATCTCTGGCCTGCTACGCTATGGAAAAGCTGGTGCTGGTGCCTCTGGACATCACAGAGCTCCGCCTTATCACAGATATCGTCATGATTGCCGCCGTGGTGCAGTTTACCGAGCTTATGGTGAAGCACATCAGTCCGGAGCTCTTCCGTCTTCTCGGGATCTACCTTCCTCTTATCACCACCAACTGCATTGTGCTGGGCCTGGCGATCCTTAATGTAAATCTGGGACACGGCCTTCTGGAGGTGCTGGTATTCAGTCTGGGAGCCGGAGCCGGCTTTACGCTGGTATTAGTGCTCTTTGCGGCCATGCGGGAAAGGATAAATAACGCCAACACCCCGGCCCCCTTCCGCGGCAGCGCTATCGCTCTTATCACCGCAGGTCTTCTGTCCATGGCCTTTATGGGCTTTACCGGAATTATTCAGCAGTAAAAGTTAAGGAGAGCCTTGCTTTGGCAGGCTCGCCCTAACGTCTTATCCTCAGGGAAACTCCGGACTTACCGGGCTCCCTTTTCAGTCCTTCCCCGCATCACTTTCCGCCGGCCAAAAGCCTGAGAAGCTCGCAGGCATTAGCGGCCATGCCGTGTCCTTCGTTATCTGACAGCGCCAGAAACGAACAGGTACGGGCATCGGTCATTCTGAGCCGGGAAATCAGAATCTCGGGTTCGTCCCGGGCCAGCGGCACCGGGGTGAGTTCTCCCTCATCTTCGGAAAGAAATCTCGTGCTGCCGGGAACGGCCAGAAGCTTTTCCAGATCGGCTTTAACGGTATCCTTTGCAAGCTTCAGGGTAATGCTGGCCAGATAACCGTGAAATACCGGCATCAGCACAGAGGTCAGGGATAAAGCGGGAAGATCAGGCAGCAAGGCCTTAAGCTCATCAATAATACCGGCTTCGCGGGAAGTGCTGCCGTCAGGAAAGAGATCCCCGATAGCTGTATGAATGTTAAAGGCCAGCTGGGTGCTGAATATCTCTGACGATACCGGCCGGAGGTTGAGCACGCTGGCAGTCTCCCGCCCGAGATCCATGGCCCCGCCGCTCCTGAGACCCGAAGCTGATTCCATAAGAGTTACCGCGGCGCTTTCCAGAAGCCCGGCAGCTGTTACCGGCTTCAGCGTATCTAAGAGCAGCATGGCGCCGGAATCCGCCGGATAATATACCGGAGTTACCGCCGGATTCCAGAAATCATCTCCCGGATGGTCTCCCTTCTTAAAAAGTCCGGAAAGATCCTTTCCCGCCGGGTAATTCATAAGATCCAGGGTCGGAGTCCCGGCCTTGACGGCCAAAGCCAGACTCTCCCGGGAATCAGCGCTTTCTCCGCAGATCAGAACCGCATCCGCAGTTTTGAAATCGAAGCTCTTTACCGGCACTACCGGAAAATCCTGCTCCATAAAGGAAGCGGTGTCATACTGAGAGGCCTCCGAGCTCAGGGGGATAATATCCGAAACGGAAACTCCGGCATCATGAAGGCCCTTGAATATTGCTCTTGCAATGTCAGTTTCATAATCAGACACCGCAATAGTCAGTGGTTGCATTGCATTCTCCTTCCGGCTCAGGGCCGGGTTTCAGAAAAAATCTCTTTGTTTTTGCCGTTCTGTTTTTGCCGCGCGGTTTCCGGTTCTGCGGGACTTCCTAAAAAGAAAGGGAGTCCTAGCTCCCTTTCCGTCTTCCATCAGGCTGCCCTGCCCGCAGGCTCTTTATTCGCTGTCCGCTTTTTTGTTTCCGGCGCTCTTCCGGGAAGTGGTCTTTCCGGACTTTTTGGCCGCAGGAGTCTTGCCGGTGCTTTTAGCGCTGGTTTTTCTGCCGGAGGATTTGGCCGGGGTCTTTTCCGCAGCCTTATCGGAGGTCTCTTTTCCGTCATCAGGGGCAGCGGCCTTAGCTGCTTTTGCAGCCGGCTTTTTCTTCTTTTCCGGAAGAGTGGCGTACTTGTCGGAAAATAGGATATCGGCCACGTCCTGATAAACGTCGGCATAGAAGAACTCCACGCCGTCCCGGACATATTCCGGCAGATCCTCCACGTCAGCCATATTGGCCTTCGGCACAATCAGGCGGTAAATGCCAATGCGCTTGGCGGCGATGACCTTTTCTCTCACCCCGCCGATAGCCAGCACGCTGCCGGTAAGGGAAATCTCGCCCGTCATGGCAAAGCCCGGATTGGGAGCCCGGTTCAGGGCCAGACTGAGATAGGCACTGGCCATGGTCACGCCGGCAGAAGGGCCGTCCTTGGGCGTAGCGCCCTCCGGCACGTGGAGATGCACCAGAGCCTTTTCAAAGAAGTTCGGGTCAGTATTGGGAGCCAGCTCCTTCAGATGAGATATCACATAGCTCAGAGAAATCTCCGCGGATTCCTTCATGACCTGCCCCAGATTGCCGGTAAGCTTGAAGCCCCGGGCGGAGTTATCCACAATCTCGGCCTCTATGGGGAGAGTGGCGCCGCCGGCAGAGGTCCAGGCCAGACCGGTGACCACCCCAACTCCGGAAATGGTCTTTTCCCGGGTAAAGGGAGCCACGCCGAGATAGCCCTTGATGTCTTCGGGGTTCACGGTGACGCTCTTAATGGATTCATCCTCCAGGAACTTGGTCACCGCCTTGCGGGAGATCTTCGCAATGGCCTTCTCCAGACTTCTGACTCCGGCCTCCCGGGCATATTCATCCACAATCTTTCTTAAAGCGGTGTCCTTGATCTTTATCTTGTTCTTGGCCACGCCGTCCTTCTTGAAGATCTTGGGGATAAGATGCTTCTTGGCGATCTGCATCTTTTCTTCAGCCAGATAGCCGGAAAGAGTGATGGCATCCAGACGATCCAGAAGCGGAGCGGGGATGCCGTCAATGGAATTGGCCGTGCAGATAAAGAGACACTTGGAAAGATCCAGTCTCAGATCCAGGTAATTGTCCAGAAAACCGCTGTTCTGCTCCGGATCCAGGGTTTCCAAAAGCGTGCTGGCCGGATCCCCTCTGAAGCTGTCATGAGAGAGCTTGTCGATTTCGTCCAGCATGATTACCGGATTCATTACCTGAGCCTCCCGGAGGGCCTGCACCATGCGGCCCGGCAGAGCGCCCACATAGGTGCGGCGATGGCCCTTGATTTCAGCCTCGTCCCGCATGCCGCCAAGACTGAGTCTGAAGAACGGCCGGTTGAGAGCCCGGGCAATGGACTTGCCGATGGAGGTTTTGCCGACTCCCGGAGGTCCGACAAAAAGCAGAATGGCGCCGTTGGATTCGTCTCCGGAAAGTCCGGGGATCTTCTTCTCGTTTTCCGGCTTGTCAGCGGTGTTGTCCGCAGGAGTCTCCGGAGTCTCTTTCTCATCCTCAGCAGCCTCTGAAACCACGGCATCAGGAGCCGGAGCATTCTTGGCCTTGCCCTTCTTGCCGCCGGCTTCGGCGCTGTCCTGTTCGGCCTTCTTTGCTTCCTCGGCTGCTTGGGCCTCCTTGTTCCGGAGCTTAAAGGCTCCCACAGCCAGATATTCCAGAATGCGATCCTTGACGTCCTTGAGCCCCTCGTGATCCTCTTCCAGAATCTTCCTGGCCCGGGCATAGTCAAAGTTCTGATCGGCATAGACGCCCCAGGGGATGCTGGTAAGCCAGGTGAGATAATCCCGGCAGACAGCGTACTCGGCGCTGACAGGCTCCAGCACGGAAAGGCGGTTCAGCTCATCGTTAAATTTCTTCAAAACCTGCTCCGGCGGATTGAGCTCGGCCATCTTCTCCTTGAACCTGTTGACATCCGCGGTCTTGTCATCAACGGTGATGCCCAGCTCCTTCTGAATTTCCCGGAGCTGTTCCCTAAGGAAGAATTCCTTCTGTCTGTCCGTAAGCTTCTGAGCCACGGTATCCTTGATATTCTTCTGGAGCTTGGCGATCTCCACCTCATTCTTCAGAAGAGTGAGGGAAAGCTTCATCCGCGGCAGGAGATCCACGGTCTCCAGCACGTTCTGGAGCTGTTCCGCTTCCGAGGTGGTAATGGAGGCGGCGCAGTCGGCCAGCATGGAGGGATCATTGGGATTGAAACGGGTAAGGTACTGCTTAAGCTCCTCAAAGTAGAGCGGGTTTAACGGCATGAGCTCCTTCAGGGTGGCCAGAATCGACATGGCATAGGCCTTGATTTCAATGCCTTCGGGAGACATGGTTACCGGCACCTTGCACTCCGGATATTCAATATCGCCCTCAATGCAGCCGTCCACCGTGCGCAGTTTAGTAACCCGGCCCCGGGCCACGCCCTGAGCGATAAACTGAAGCTCATCGCTTACCCGGGCCTGAATTACCCGCACCAGGCAGCCCATCTTCATGAAATCCGCTTCCCGGAGATCGCTTTCCAGACGTCCTTCGGGCACGGCCACCAGAAGCACCATTTTGGAGGGGCTGTCTAATGTTTTGCGGAGGGCCTTTTCCCATCTGGGAGCCAGCTGCACCGGTATTACCTGACTGGGCATGAAGGGCCGGCCGAACACCGGAAGCACGCACAGCACCGGCGGCCGTTCCTTTTCCGGAACTGACAGGTCTCTTTTATGCTGTCCGGACTTTTCATCAGCGCTGTTTTTAACGTCTGCGGCGTTATCTCCGCCGTTTTTGTTTTCGTTATTGCTGTTCCCGTTGTTATCGTTGCCGTTGTTATCAGACATTCTGGAATCTCCTGCTTCTAATTGCTTCTACACTAAATACGGCTTAATGCGTCTTTTTTCAAGGGTGAAGCCGCAAAAATTACCGTGATAACATATTTCCGGCGTAATGCCTGCCATATCTTCCGGCACATGCAAGGCCGGCCGCCAGTGTCTGCCCCTCCGGCTCTTCCGGCGGCGGATTTTTCGGATAATTCCGCCCGTTCATCATTTTTTGCTCCGGGTATCTGCTACAATCTCCCCGGTAACACAGGAAAAAGCTCCTTTTTTGAACCGGAGATCCCATGAGCGGCTACAACAACAATCAGGACAGCGGATGCGGGTGCGGCTGCGGCGGGATCCTTCTTCTCGTAATCGTGTTCGCCCTCTTTCCCTCCGGCTTCGGACTGTTTGTTCTGGGAACTATGATCGTTCTCGCAATCATCGGTATTGTTAAGAACGCCAAAATCACCAGAAGCTCCTACTCATCATACGGCGGGTACGGCAGTCAGGGCGAAAGCGCCTTTGATGCCGATGACACCACCATTACCTGCGCCATCATGCGTCTGGTGGGATATGTGGCCCGGGGCAACGCCGTAATCACCAAGAATGAAATCAACACCGCGGAGGCCATAATCGCCAGGCTCGGCCCCGAACACCGGCAAACCTTTATTCAGGCCTTCCAGACCGGAAAAAGCAAGGACTACTCTCCTGATGAAGATCTGCGCCTCATTTATTCCGTGCACGGCAATAACCACAGCGCCTGTTTAACTGTAATTGCCTATCTGGTGTTAATCGCCCTGGCAAACGGGAATATCAGCCCGGAGGAAAACCGGCGCATTTGCGTAGTGGCTGACGGCCTGGGGGTATCCCGCAGCGAGGTTCAGGATCTTATCCGGGAAATGGGCGGCTACCGCCAAAACGGCGGCCAGCGCAGCGGGAGCTCCTATGGCGGGTACGACTCCTCATCATCAGATTACGAGAGCGCGCTCAGACTTCTGGGAGTTTCAAAAAACACCGCTCCCGAAGACATTACCAAATCCTACAAAAAGCTTATCCGGAAATACCATCCGGATCTGGCCCGGGGCAAGGGACTTCCTGAAAACATGGTTTCCGTGTACGAAAACAAAACCAAGGAAATCAATGAGGCCTACGATCTCATCCGGAAGCAGCGGGGGTTCTGAAAACAGGGTTCTTAAAGCTGTCCCTGATACATAAGCAGCGGCGCTGCTTATGCGGGACTGGCATTTGCTCTTTATGAGCCTTGTTAGCTTTGCTTTAAAAGCTTGCTATTATTTGACAATTAGGTTCTTAATAATTTTAATTAAATTGTTAAATATTTAGTTAGCAATCATTTGATTACAATTAAAATCTTAACAAACAGCTGAAAATACAATTAAGTATTAATTATCTTAATATAATACACAATTAAATTATTAAAATTACGATTGTTAACAATTAAGTTTTTAAGTATTTTCACATAAAACTGTGAAAATTTACAGCTTAATTGCATCTGTTTGCAACTTAATTGTTTCTTTAAGATGTTAATTGCATTTTTAATAACTTAATTGTTAGCGTCATGGAACAATAACACCAACAAACCGTACTCTTCTGACCGAAAAATAAATCTGTCAGTTTATCCTCAGGAGAAACCAACACAAGGAGCCACATATGTGCGATGGCGGTGACAGCGGCGATATCATCTGCTCCGATGACGGGGATGGCATTGACGGATCAGGCGGGTGCAGCCTGAAAGGATGTCTTGCTGCCGTTTTTATATTCCTGCCGCTGACCGTAATATTGTTTTTCTTAGTGCCCCCGGTCTATATGGCTTTTCTTGAGCGGATGCGGAATATATCAGGAAACGCTTATGAATACGGCTTTTGGATACTGGCTGCGCTAACCGGCATTATTGTCACGGCGTTATATTTTTTGCCGCGGGTTTTCAAATGGCTTTATCAGGCCCTGGACAAATTACTCCGCATCAGATTTTAACAGACAGCCTGAGGCTGCAAACTTAAACCCCGCCGTCATTTCTGCCGCTCCCGGCATAAACCACAAAGCGATGATTTTTGGTGATAACCGCGGTATTAACCCGCTCCGGCTCCATTATCTCCGCCCATTTCGGAAGCTTCATGACGGTTTTCCGGTAGTCTGCCGCCAGTACTGCCAGGAGGTAATCCTCCCGATCCGCATCCTGTCCCAGAAGTTCATGAAAAATCCGCATATCCTTTTTCACCAGGGCGGATTTTTTTCTTTCCGGATACATGGGATCCAGGTACACCGTGTCCGGTATTACGGAACCGCGGTATAAGGTTACCGAAAAAGCATCCTCCAAAATCATGCGTTCATCAGTGATTTCCAGAACCTCGGGAACGCCGCACTCCCGCCCTCTTCTGAGGCCATCCCGGAGAAGAAGACGCACCACGGGATTTCTCTCAAAAAGATGCACCCGGGCTCCCAGAGAGGCCAGAATAAATGCATCCCGTCCCAGCCCTGCCGTGCCGTCAAAAATCACCGGATTCTTCAGGCGGCCGAAGCAGGCCCGGGCTACGCCCTCCGAGTGCCGGCCGCCCCCGTGCAACCTCCGGAAATCCAAAGCTCCCCCGGCAAAATCCACCAATACCGGAGCTTCAGCGGCATTGCTCCCGGCAAGAGACACTTTGCCGGAGTCCAGAATCAGAGTCAGCGGGGCCGGAGTTTCAAATCCTGCCAGTTCTGTTAACTCCTTCTGATAAAGTCCGGCAAGAGCTTCATCCCGGGCGTCAATCTTAAGGGGACACGGCATAGGAACTCCTTTTTCTCAGGATTACTGGTCTCTTACGGGCTTATCAGGAGCCGGCCTTCAGCATTTCCCGGAGGGCTTTAAGCGCTCTTTCCGGATCCGGGGATACCCCTCTCCAGAGCCGGAAGCTTTCCTGAGCCTGCCCTACCAGCATGCCAAGACCGTCTGAAACATCGCCGGCTCCGTGCTCCTGAGCCCAGTCCAGAAACACCGTCCGGCCCGTGGAGGTGTACATAAGGTCGTAAGCCCAGGCGTCAGCTGTCATGATATTACCGGGAAGAGGCGGCACCGCGCCGGAAAGGCTCCCGGAGGTGGCGTTCACCAAAATATCAAAGGGATCCTCCCGGTTAAGATCCTCATAGGAGCCGGCATGAATTCCCGGAAACAGATCTGCGAGAGCCAAAGCCTTAGCCACGGTTCGGTTCGCCACAAAAAGATATGCCGGCTTTTCATCCAGAAGAGGCTTTAAAATCCCTCGGGCCGCGCCGCCGGCTCCCATGACAAGAACCCGTTTCCCGGCAACATGGCAGCCCAGTCTGTTAAGGTCGGCAATAAAGCCGGCGCCGTCGGTGTTGTCCCCGAGAACCGTACCGTCATCATTGAAGCGAAGGGTATTAACCGCCCCGGCAGTGCGGGCGCGATCCGTCAGGATGTCCGCATACCGGAAGGCATCCTCCTTGAAGGGCACGGTAATATTAAGCCCCTTGCCGCCCTCTGCCCGAAACCTGTCCACAGTCCTGGCAAACTCTCCCAATGGGCAAAGAAGAGCGCCGTATTCCATGTCCTGGGAGGTTTCCTCCCGAAACATGGCATGAATAGCCGGAGATCTGCTGTGCTTGATGGGATTTCCCAAAACCGCGTATTTATCCATACGTCCTTCCTGTTAAAACTGAATGAAGAAATTTTATAATCTGTCTTGCTCTTTACTAATGCGGGCCGGCAAATGCAGTCACCGGACCTTTTAACTAGAGCCCTGTTAGCTCTTTTCCAGCAGCCAGTCTGCCAGATTATGAATCTTAATGCCTTCGTAGTCGTAAGCGGGATGACGGGTATTAGCCAGAATCAGCTTCGGATAAGCATCTCTGATCTTCAGCAATGGTTCATACTCGCGCGCAAAGGTTTCTTTCAGGGAAATATCATCGCTGACCTGGATATAAATCTTTCATCGCCGCGGGTCGCCACAAAATCCACTTCCTTCTGATAGAGCTTGCCGATACAGACATCATACCCGCGTCGCATAAGTTCAATACAGACGATGTTTTCACACATCCGTCCGTAATCCAGATTTCTTCTTCCCCGGCTCTGTTTCAGTGATCCTCCGGATAAAGGCCTTAACAAGTTCAGATTTCCCGCTCTCTCTGACCCCAGTGATAACCTTAATGTCAGGCGTATCCCTGAGTTCAGTGAGACGCTGCATGTAACCCGGTCTTTCAATGTACTTCATCTGCCTTCATTTCCGAAAATGAAAAATTTTTTAAGTTTCGCACCTGAGCTCGCGTTCCGTTCAAATACCTGGCGTTCAAATACCTGGGCTGCAATCAAACCTGACAGGCGGGGATATCAGAAACAGCTACCCGTAATTTGGCAGAAGCGTCTGCCAAATTCAATTTTCGGTACTTCTCCGCATACAACAGGCTTCCAGGCGCTTCATCTGTCCTCATTTCCGAAAATGAAAAAATTTTTAAGTTTCGTACCTGAACTCACCGTTCATTCCAATGCATGAGCCGTCAAAAACACGGATCCGTATTCAGTTCAGAGTCGGAACTTAACAGAAAAGCATCAATCCTTCAAGTTAAAGAAATTATCAAAAACCTTTACGGAAACTATATCCGGAAGCTATTCCCTGAGCACCCGGCCAGTAAGCCCGTCAATGATCCTGCTGGGACGGAGACTGCTCCCGCAGGGGAGATCCAGAATGCAGTCAAAGGTGTCCGGAGGAAAGCAGTCCCTGACCTCGCGGGCTGTTCTCAGAGGAGGTTTTCCGCTGACATTGCAGCTCGTGGACACCAAAGCGCTTCCGGAAAGCCGGCAGAGATCCGCAACCGGAGGATGGGCGGAAACCCGTACCGCAAGAGTGCTCCGGCCGCCGGTAAGGAGATCCGGAAGCCCTTCTCTGGCCGGAAGCACGCAGGTCACAGGGCCGGGCCAGAAATCCCGCATCATGGTCAGAAGCTCCTCCGGGATAAGCGCCAAGTCCAGAAACGGGGCCACCTCCGCAAAGGATCCTCCGATAACGATAACCCCTTTGGCCGGATCCCGCTTCTTGATTTCCATCACCCGGGAAAGCGCCCGGACATCCTCAGGGAGACAGCCGATGCCGAATACCGCCTCCGTGGGATAAGCGACAACCCCGCCGTTCTTTACCGCCCGGGCCGCCGCTGCGGGAGAAGCGTCAAACATTCTCCAGCTTCTTCTGCAGAGCCTGATCCTTGCGGGCCACGTCCTCGGCCCGGGCCTGTCTCTCAGCCTTAACGGCCTTGTCCAGTTCCCCGTCGGATAGAGCCATGATCTCGGCAGCCAGATAGGCGGCATTCTTGGCTCCGGACTTCCCGATGCCCATGGCGGCTACCGGAATCCCCCCGGGCATCATCACGGTAGAGTAAAGGGCATCCACGCCGTTCAGGGGGCCGCAATCCACCGGAATGCCGATAACCGGACGGGTAGTGGCGGCAGCCACGGCGCCGGCCAGATGGGCAGCCATGCCGGCAGCGCAGATAAACACCTGGCAGCCCCGGGCTTCGGCATCCTTCACATACTCTCTGGTGGCATCCGGAGTGCGATGGGCGGAGGTTACCTTGCCCTCGGCCCGGATCCCCAGGCTCTTCAGCACCTGAAAGGCGCCCTCCACCACCGGCAAATCGGAATCAGAACCCATCAAAATAGCCACAAATCTGTCAGACATTTCCTTTCTCCATGAATAATTTCCCGCCCTGCAAAGGGGCCGGACAAAAAACTGTCCCGAAACCGCATCCGGGCTCTCATGGCAGCATTTTAGCACCTTTGCGGCGTTAGTTAAGAATCCGTTACCCGCCGGCTGCCCTGACTATGCTGCTATGACTATATGCCAATCCTGTCCTGATATCACCGCTTATGCCGGAATCTCCTGAGCCGCCTCTTTTTCCAGTCTTTCATGCCGTCGCCAGCGGAGGTACATCACCGCGGAATTTATGAGATAGAAGCACCACATGAGAAGCACCGCGAGAGGCTTCCCCCGGCCGTCAATGAAGGGAGCCACCCAAAGGCCCACGCTGACCGCATTAATGATCATCCAGAGGATCCAGTGCTCCGAGTACCTCATAATGCACAGGATAAGCGCCATGGTGGCCAGAATGGTAGTAAAGCCGTCCCAGAAGGGATACTGTCCCTCAAGGAAGGTCAGAAAGAGTCCGTAGCCTCCCGTAAGAAGAATCGCAGTCAGAAGGAGATACAGGCGGCCCGTCCAGCTTAAGCTTCTCTTGGAGGTTTCATTTCCCAGAGGATTTATGTGCCGGATCCAGACCGTAAAGCCGTAGATGTTCAGGGGAATGAACACCAGAAACTTTACCATGACTTCCCCGTAGTAGCCGTAACGGAAGGAAATAAGACCGTAGAGCACCGAATTCAGAAATCCGAAAACGAAGGCCCCCAGCTTCCCCTGTCCGGTAAATATCGCGGCAAGGCACCCCAGAACGGCAGCGCCGAGGCTGATGAGAAAATCTCCCGACAGCAGGGAAAGCCCCCGGGAAAGATTGTAAGCCGCGGAGATCACAATAATCATCCCGACAGAAAACCCAAGCCAGATAAGCTCATTTCGCTGCCACCCGGTGGTTTCCTCCCGAAAAAGCTCTCTCAGGACTTCCCGGAATCCCCTCCGTCCTTTAAAGCTGATCCCGGGAGCCTGAGAGGCCGCTGCCGCAAGAGCGCCGGCTTTCCGATTGTCACTTTTTTGAAGTTTCATAGCCAAGCTTCCCCCATGCCATGTCAGTTCAGGCGCTCCAGCCTGATATGACGCTTCAGAGCCGTAACTACCGCCTCAATGTAGCGGCGGCGGTTCTTCTTCACGGATACAAAAGCTTCGTCCCGAGGATTCACAATAACCCCCACCTCCATAAGCACCGCAGGGCCCTGAGCCTTCCTGAGCACCCGAAGGCCGTCATAACGAAAAACCCCGTTTTTATCCAGCCACTCCCGGCCCTCTCCGGGAATGTTTTCTGCATGATGCGCGCTGTTTTTAAGGCCGGCATCCCGGAGCCCCGCCGCAATCTCTCGGGCCAGCCCCAGAGATTCCTGATAGTAAGGATTCTCGGATGAAACGAACAGGGAATAACCGGCGGCATAGTCTGACTCGCAGGGATTATCATTTAAGGTGCAGTACCGGGGCTGCACCGCATCATGATGAATCGAGATAAAGATGGACTGAGGGCCGGTGCGGGTAATCCGGTCGTCCAGAGTATTTTTGCCGGAGTGAAATCCCGAAAATATATAAGGGATCTGCTCCTCCTCCAGCCGGGCGGCAAGCTCCTTGGCAAAACGCAGGTTGTAATCATACTCATGGCCGCCGTTCCAGGCGGTGGTGCCGTACTCCCGGGCGGCATGCCCCACGTCGATGACGGCGTAATAGATCCGGTGATCCCGGCAGGAACGCTCTCTCTCGGCCGCAAAAGCCTGATTCCCGCCGGCAGAGCCTGCCGCAAAATACAGCATTCCCGTAAAACACCAAGCTCCCCAAAAAGCCAGCTTCCTGAATTTCATGTTTGCCTCCTCAGGATCCCTGCCGGATCACCGGCTGAAAATATCCTGTTAAAAAGTCCTTCTCAAAAACTCCCCGGCACCAGGTGTCACTTCTGCCCCTGACATCTCCTCGGATCCCGGGTGTCACCTCTCCCCGCGGGCCTGCCTTTTGCCGCACAGGGGACACTTAAGATACAGCCCCTGCCGGCCCCGGAATTCCAGCATCACGGGACTCTGGCAATGCTGACACCGCTCCCGGACGGGCTTCCGGTTCAGCCGGCAGGTACAGGCCGGGTAACGGTCGCAGCTCCAGAACAGCTTCTGAAAACGGGTTTTCCTCAGGGAGAGATTGCCCTGGCCGCATTCCGGACAGGGCAGCCGTTCCGGCTTTTCCCGAAAAATATACCCGCACTCCGGATAATTGGTGCAGCCCACAAACTGACCGTAACGGCCGCTTTTCACAGCCATGGGAGAGCCGCATTCCGGACAGGCGGAATCGGGAATGATCTCCTCGATGCGCACCTTATAGATGCCGGCCACGGGCTTCATGTAACGGCATGCCGGATAGCGGGAGCAGCCTGCCATCTGGCCCCGGCGGGTTCGGTACAGGGAAAGGGGAGCGCCGCATTCCGGACAGTTCCCCAGATTGTCCTCGGTTTTATCTAAGGTGACCGTTTCCGGGGGCTCCGGAAGCGGACTCCCCTCCCCCGGAACGACCTCGGTTCCGGTTTTGTCCGCGGCAGGTTCCGCCGGAGACTCCCTGATGTCAGAAACCGGGGGTTCCGGAGGGAGAGTCCGGAGCATAACCGAAGACGGGGCTGCTGCTTCCGGAGAAACCGAGTCTGCGGGAAGATCTGCTTTTCCCTCTTCAGTCTCCGGTTTATCTTCCTCTTCAGCCGCCCCGGTATCCTCTGTGATCTCCCCGGAAACCAAAGGAGAGTTTTCGGGAGCGGACTTTGCGGCTCCCCCGGGAGATCTTCCGTAATCCCAGTCCGGCCCCTGAAAGGCCTCGGGACAGTCCTCCCGGCTTACCGCTTCTCCCCGGGCCTGCCGCTCAAAAAATTCCATCACCGCCCGGGCCCGATGAGTCAGGCTGTAGCGCTTTTCGGGATCCAGACTGTCCTGATAACGCTGCGCCATGCTGTCAGCCATGCGGTCATCATTGCTGCCGGCGCTGTCCTCCGGGGTATCCGGGGCGGGTTCTGTCCTGTCCCCCCGGACGGGGTCCGAAGGCAGTACCTCGGGCATAACGGAAGGCTTTGCGGCCTCTTCCTGTCCGGCTGTCATGGGGTTCTCCTGAGTTATTCAAAAAATAAAGGCCCGAAGAGGGGCCTTCCTGATAAGGAAGCCGGGGTTTGGCCGGCTCCCGCAAAACGCGCTACTTGCTGAGGAGAAGCTTCTTAAGCTCGGCAAAATCAGCTGCCATAGGCACGGACAGCACCTTCATGTCAGCCCGGGAGCTCAGAGCCTCAGGAAGCGGCAAATCCATGCCCAGAATGCTATCCACGTTTTCCTTGAACTTGGCCGGAGATGCAGTGCACAGGAAAATGCCGGTATCACCCTCTTCCAGGGTATTGTCCAGAATCTTCCAGGCAATGGTGCCGTGAGGTTCGGAGGTATAACCCTTGGCCTTGAGCTCTCTCATAGCATCTTCGGTTTCCGCATCGGTAAGCCGGCCATAGCCCAGCTCCTTAAGATCCCAGCCCTTAACGCTGAAGAGCTCGGTAACCCGGGGCCAGTTGTTGGGACGGGAAACGTCCATGGCATTGGAAAGGGTGGCCACGGTAGGACGGGGATCCCAGGATCCTGAAGCCAGGAAACGAGGCACGGTGTCATTCACATTGGTGGCGGTAATGAATTTTTTAACCTTAAGTCCCAGAGCCTTGGCGATAAGACCGGCGGTAAGGTCTCCGAAATTCCCGCTGGGCACGGAGAACACCACAGAATCTCTCTTGTCCCGGGGCAGCTGGGCCACCGCCTCAAAATAATAGCAGACCTGAGCCAGAAGCCGGCTGATATTGATGGAGTTCGCGCTGTTAAGACCGATGCCGTCCCGCACCTCGGGATCGTCAAAGGCGTTCTTCACCAGAGTCTGACAGTCATCAAAGGCGGCCTTTACGGCTACGGTGCGGATATTGCCCCCCAGGGTGCAGAAAAGCTTCTCCTGGAGATTGGAGATCTTGCCCTCGGGATAAAGAATTACCACGTCTACGTTAGGAAGATTGTAGAAGGCATGAGCCACGGCAGCTCCGGTATCCCCGCTGGTGGCGGTAAGGATGGTGATCTTTTTGCCCTCCCCCTGAGAAGCCAAAGCGCTCAGGCACTGCGCCATGAAACGGGCCCCGAAATCCTTGAAGGCCAGAGTAGGCCCGTGAAAAAGCTCCAGAGCATAGGTACGGTCATCAACCTTAGAAAGCGGAGCTCCGAAGGCAAAGGCATTCTTAACCAGCTCCTCCAGATTGGGGATCTCATCTCCGATAAGATGGCGGAGAATTTTGCCGGATCTTTCCACAAAAGGCAGATCCAGAAGAGCATCCGCATCTTCAAAGGGAACGATCTCCTCCGGAAAAAACAGCCCCTGATTGCGGCCCAGTCCCTGTCTTACAGCCTGGGCAAAGGAAACGACTTCTGAGTGATCCTTGATGTTGTAAAGCTTCATGATAATTCCTGTTATTCTTTATTGCCAAGTCCGGAAAAAGACTCCGGACATATCGTTACGGAAACGTCCTGTTCCTGCTGTCCCGCTTCCCGCCGTCAGAGCCAGGCCACAACGGTGCCTTCCTCGCAGATCCGGCAGATGTTGCAGAAGCCGTCATCGTTCTGGATAAAATTCTGCTTAAGCCATTCCTGTACCTGCTCGGCCTTTTCCAGATCCTTCATCACAATGAACACCGAGGGGCCGGAACCGGAAATGCCCGTGGCCAGAGCCCCCATGGACTGGGCATATTCCCGGACGGCGGCAAAGCCCGGAATCAGCTTCTGGCGATAGGGTTCCGCGATAACGTCCCGGAGCACGGCCGCTGCCAGGAGATCGTCTCCTGTATGGGAGGCCTGCACGAATACCGCAAGCTGCCGGGCAAAGGTGATGGCATCCCTGCGGGAATATTCCTTAGGCAGAATGGAGCGGGCCTCGGAGGTGCTCACCTGAATGCCGGGGTAGCAGGAAACCCAGTACCAGTCAGGGAAGGCCGGCACTCTTTCGCTGATGATATTGCGTTCCTGCACCATGAGCTGAATGCCTCCCAGATAGCAGGGAGCGGCATTGTCATAATGCACGGAGCCGGAGATCTTCCCCTCCAGCTTTCCCATGAGCCGAAGAGCCTCGTCCCTGGTCATGGGATTGTCATGAAAGGCATCAAGAGCGGCCACGGCAGCCACAATGGAGGAGGCGCTGGAGCCAAGACCGGATCCCACCGGAAGATTCTTGTGAAGAACCATCCTAAGAGGCTTCATGGGTAGCCCCTTCTCCTTCATGAAATCCCGGAAGCCCTCAAAGGCATCGTAAACGATGTTCTTTTTATAATCGGCGGGGAGCTTCCCGGAATACCAGCCATCGCAGGAAAGCTCAAATTCGGCGTTCCCGTCATGAACCTCCACCACGTCTCCCAGCACCTGATCGGTAATGGGCTTAAGAGCGGCCCCCAGAATATCAAATCCCACGCTGACATTGCCTATTGAAGCCGGTGCATATGCGCTGACGAATGCCATATTTAAGCCTCTCTCTTCCAGTTTAATGTACGTAAAATATCGGCAAACACTCCGGCCGCAGTTACCTGAGTGCCGGCGCCGTAGCCCCGGAGCACCAGCGGAATGGGCTGGTAGTAAAGGGACAGGAAGGCCAGAGCGTTTTCGCCGTCCTTGACCTTGTACAGAGGATCCTCTTCATTGACCCGGGAAATCCCCACCCGGCACTTGCCGTTCTCAATGGTTCCCACATAACGGAGGGTTTCGCCCTTGGATTTGGCATCGGCGATCTGATCCCGGAAGTAAGCATCAGCTTCGGGAAGACGCTTAAGAAAATCCTCCTTGCTGCCGGAAGCGTCAAATCCCGGCGGGAGAGCCATTTCCACCTCCACATCCTGCAGGGTGAGCTCCATGCCGCATTCCCGGGCCAGAATAAGAATCTTCCGGGCCACATCCATGCCGTTCAGATCATCCCGGGGATCAGGTTCGGTGAAGCCCTTGTCCCGGGCGATCAGGGTAGCCTCGGAGAAGCTCATGCCCTCGTCCAGCTTGCCGAAGATAAAGGACAGGGAGCCCGAGAGAATGCCGCTGAACCGCTGCAGCCGGTCGCCGGCGGCGATGAGGTTCTGCAGATTCTCGATAACCGGAAGTCCGGCGCCCACATTGGTTTCATAAAGGAACTTCCGCCGGCGGAACTGAGCGGCCTCCCGGAGCTTGCGATAGTACTCCATGCTGCCGGTGTTGGCCTTTTTGTTGGGAGTGACCACATGAAATCCGGAAAGCAGGAAATCCGCATACTGATCGGCAATGGACTGATCTGAAGTGCAGTCCACAATCACCGGGTTTATGAAATGGGTCTCGGTGATAAACTCCTTGGCCCGGGCCAGACTGAAGGCCTCCTGCGATTCATTGAGAGCGGCGCGGTAATCCGACCCCAGATCAATGCCGTCCGGACTCAGGATCATGTGCTTGGAATTGCAGAGACCGAAAACGCGGATCATGAGGTTGTGATTCTTAAGGAGCACCGGCTGCTGACGGCGGATCTGCTCCAGAAGCGAGCCCCCTACGCCGCCCACTCCGATAACCAGAACATCGATGTGCTGAATGGAGCTGAAGAAGTTCTGATGGCAGATCTTGATGGCCTCGCTGACCTTGTTCCGGGATACCACCGCGGATATGGATCTCTCCGATGAGCCCTGAGCGATGGCATTAACGTTGATATTGGCCAGAGCCAGAGCGGAGAAGAACTTGGAGGCAATGCCCCGCACCGTGAGCATGCCGTCTCCCACCACGGAAATAATGGCCTTGTTTTCCACAAAGTCAATGCTGTCCAGAAGCCCGTCCTTGAGCTCCAGCTGGAACTCCTCCTCCAGAGCCCGCTCCGCCCTCTCCTTGTCGGAGGAGTGAATGCAGAAGCTTATGCTGTACTCGGAGGATGACTGGGTGATCAGAGCAATGGAAATCCGGGCCTGGGAAACACAGGTGAAGATGCGTCCGGCCATGCCCACCATGCCCTTCATGCCGGGGCCGGAAATGTTCACCAGGGTAATGTCCTTGAGATCCGAGATGCCCTTCACCGGCAGGGAGGGATCACCGATCTGGGCAATCAGGGTGCCCTCGCACTCCGGATTAAGGCTGTTCTTGATATGACAGGGAATGCGGTACTGGGCAATGGGAGCAATGGTTCTGGGATGGAGCACCTTGGCGCCGAAGTAGGAAAGCTCCATGGCCTCCTTGTAGCTGAGCCGCTTCAGGAGGATGGCATCCGGAACAATGCGGGGATCGCAGCTGTACACGCCGTCCACATCAGTCCAGATCTCGCAGGACTCGGCATTGACGCACACCGCAAGGCAGGCGGCGGAATAGTCGGAACCGTTGCGGCCCAGAAGGGTGAGCTCACCCTTTTCATTGCCTCCGGTGAAGCCCATCATGATATAGATGGTGTAATTGTTGACCTTGCGTTCCTGGAAAAGCTTCCGGGAAGCCTCCAGATTAATCCGGGATTCCAGATAGCCGCCATTGGTTTTAAGAGTTTCCACGGAGCACAGCCGGGTAACCTGCTCGCCCCGGGCCTTAAGGAGAGCCTCCATCAGCACTACTGAAAGCTTTTCGCCGCGGCTCAGAATGAAGGCCTGGACATTGTCCGGACACTGCCCCAGCAGGGTAATCCCCTGAATTCTCTTCTGAACCAGAGCAAACTCTTCCTCCATTTTCCGGTAGAGCTCGGCAGCCTCATAGGCCGGATAACGCTCTTGAATACCGGCAATAAGTCCGGAAAAAATCGACTTAATCTCGGCAATGATCGGAGTGGCATCAAGGCCCTGAGAAGCCTTGTCCACCAGATCCGCCAGAAGGTTGGTAACCTTGGCGGGAGCCGAGAGCACCAGCGCAACCTGAGATTTGCGGTGGGTATTTACAACAATATCTGAAACGCGAAGAAATCTCTCGGCGTTGGCCAGAGAAGTCCCTCCAAACTTTAAAACCCGCATCAATACCTCTGAAATTAAAAAAAGCCCTGAATCCTGACGAATCGGGCTCTTCCGCGTTTACCCGGGCGAAAGCCGCGGCTTTAATTTTCCGCTGCTGTCAATAAAGGCCCGGCAAACGCCTGACAATCCTGAATAATTTACCCGGTGGGCACAAGAAAACAGGGTAAATGATCCCAAATATGAGGTATTTTGTCAAGAACACGGCACAGGAGCACAGGTGGCAGGGTACAGGAGGCGAGGCATAGGCGGCGCAGAGGGGACAGATGGCCGAAAAACCGGCCCGGGGAGAAAAGACACTCCGGGCGCCGCACCCGGAAGCGCTGTCAGGATCGGAAACATCAGGAATTAAAGTAGGTCACCGCATTTCCTGCATCCTTCTTGCTCATGTAGGCGCAGCCGTCCGCCTGCTCGTAAATCTCCTGGAAGGCAATGTCCCCGTCGCCCCGGTAGAAGGCCGCTCCGGCGCTGACATACACGGAACGATCGCCGATCTCGGGAATCCGGATGGCCTGAATATTGCGCAGAAGGCGCTCTATCACCGCCTGAGCCTTGTCCCGGGTGGTCAGGCCCAGGGCATAGACGGCAAATTCGTCGCCCCCCAGCCGCATCACCACATCATAGCTTCTGAAGGAGGCGGTGAGAGCCTTGGCCACGCTGATAATGACCTGATCTCCGACCTTGTGACCGTAGGTATCGTTGTACTGCTTGAACTTGTCGATATCCAGAAGAAGGAACATGCCGCTCTGCTTTTCAGAGAGGAGCTCTGAAATGCGATGCTCTCCGGTGCCCCGGTTGCAGATGCCGGTCATCTGATCGATTTCGGCCAGATGCTGCAGCTTCTCCCGCTGCCGTCTCTCCCGATCGATAAGCTCCACCAGCCAGATCACTCTGACAAGCTGCCCGGCGTCATCCCGCTTCTCCGCGATAAAGCGCGTGCGGCACCATTTGTTGCAGCAGTTCAGGAATTCTTCGGTAACCGTATTAACGCCGCGCATCCTTTCGGCTAAGGTACTGAGATCCACAAACTGCAGCATTCTTTCCCGGGAGCTTTCATCGGAAATTCTGGCCGCAATCCTGGTGAAGCTGGCCTGGGCGTCTCCCGGAATCAGGGCCACAGCTCCGTCATCAAGACCGAAGCATTTATCGCAAACAACATTCTCGGGAGCCGGATTTCCGGATTCCTCCGGAGCGGTTTTTCCGGCAAGATCGCAGCCTTTCCTGTTTCCAGCGGTTTTGCCGGCAGAGCCGCCCCGGCCGGAAATAAAATCATGGTAGCTGATTTTGGAGCAGGTGTTGCTGTCAATGTCGACATCATACATGCAGACGTAAATGCGTCCCACAGAGGAAAGCTGCATGTTCAGCTTGAGAGTGAAGTGATTGCGAAGAGCGATCTTGTACAGGATGGTGATAATAACCGCCAGGGACAGCAGCGTCACCAGCACGGAAAACTGAATAATAAAACGGGGCAGCTTGAAAAGCTCGGCGGTATTCATGGCCGAAACGCTGACCCAGCCGCCGGCCAGAGGCTCGGCATAAACCATATAGCTGGTATTGCCGTATTCCACCTCAAACCGGGAAGTCTTATCAACGAATATTCTTCTGGCGATAAGAGAGCCCAGAGTGCCATTCTCCTTAAGGTAGTCGTGCTTCACCTGGCTCCGGTCGGTATGAGCCACCACGCCGCCCTCATTGTCCAGCACCATGCCAATGCCGCCCTCAGCGGCATCCCCGATATGCTCGGTAATTTCCTGCACCTCCCGGAGACTCACGTCAATGGCCACAATGCTTTGCCCGTCCTCCAGAAGTCCGGTGATGGTCATCATGGCAGTGCCGGTCTGCAAGTCCACATAGGGCTTTACGAAGGTGATGTTAGTTTTGTTAGCCATGGTTTCCAGATACCACGGCCGTTCCCGGGGGTTGAAGTCCGGCCCCGGCACCCAGTCGCTGCCGTCCACGTAGACATCGTTTATGAGGCCGTAGAGTCCGGTGGAATCGCTGTCCAGGGTGTTTTTGATATTCTCGGACTCCATTTTGAGGAATTTTTCGATTTCCACATGAGTCAGCTTGTTCCGGAGCATGGTATCCACGGTATAGCTGGTCATCTTGATGGTGTTGAGCCCGGTGAGGAGATATTCGTCAAAGCTTTTGGAAAACTCACTGGCGCTGATTTCGCCCCGGAGGGAAATGCTTTCCTTGACGGAAGCGTAAAGGGCATAAAAGCCTGTGGCGATGGCGGCTGTGGTGGCGGCAATCGCAATCACGGCTATGATGATATTGCGAAACCCCAGACTGGCAAAGGCTTCCCAAAACCTGACCTTCATAACATTTTTTCCGGTTTTGCGACTGAACATGTGGCTACCCGATAATCCCGACTGCAGCGGGATATTTGCCCCCTGCTGCCATTTTTATAATTGTCAATTGCGTTCTCAGCAGAACGCTGCCGCCTGTTCAAAAAAAAAAAAAATCAGGCGTTATTGCTTATAATCTTTTCTATTGTAGTACAATAATTGACATTGCGAAACTGTTCACAAAAGATCTCTTCTTATGCCCGCCGTTCCGGTTTTCCGGGCCCGCGGGAGATGGCGGAATAACCGCTGTCCGGGATTCCCCTGACCGCTGCCGGCTGAAAAAACAGCCCCGCGCAGAGGATAACGCTAAAGGAGTGCCGATGTTACAACGGCGGCAGAAGTTTTCCCATGACATTTGTCACATTAATTACATGATTATGGCGAAATTCTTATGACGCCGGCGAAAAGAACTATAATTAAAGCCGCATGTTGCTCTTACTCCCAAAGGGACTCCTTCGCCATGGACAATCAGACAGACATCTCACCGGATCTCATCAGGGCTCTTGAGGACAGCAATATCGGCCAGGCGCGCTTTCAGCTTTTGAGAAGCCTGTGCCGGGGCACCTCCGACAATTTCCAGAGGTTCGACCGGGAACTCAGTCACGCTGCTCTCCGGAATGATCGGATAATCGACAGCGAGCTTGAGGAAATCCTCGCGCCGGAGGACAAGTGGAACGAAGACTATCTCCTCCGGCAGGAATTCCGGCTGATGCACAATTTCTCCCGGCGGCGGATCGAGCACATCAAAAGCATTCTCGGCAGTCTGTACATGTCCGGCCCCGTCTCCCGCAGACGGCGGCTCATAATATGGATTTCCGTCTGCCTGTTTCTGAGCATTCTGGTTACCGGACTTCTGTATATGAGCGGAGAACGGGAGCCGGGAATACTTTTGACCACCTGTCTGCTCCCTCCGCTGGTTGCACTATGCTTTTTCAAGAGAGACAGTTCCTCCTGCAGCGGGGATGCGGGATTCCCGCTGTTCGGCAACAGTTTTTCCGGTTTGATAATGCCTTAATATTGAATATTTCAAGGACATACGTATGCACACATTGTTAAGAAACACTCTCGCGGCAGCTGTGATTACCGCGTCTCTCTTTGCCTTTGGCTGCAACTCCGCCGCTAATCTGGACGGAAACGAAAACCCCGCAGTCGTAACCGCGTCCGCCGCATCCGCAAAGATGTCCTACTGGACGGAAAACTCTCTGGCGGCAGCGGATATCACCGATTATGTTAAAAGCGTAACCGACAAAAACTCCCCGGATTTCATCCCGGAAGAGGATCGCATCGCCGTATTTGACCTGGACGGCACTCTGGTGGGAGAAACCTACCCCTCATACTTTGACTGGGTGATGTTCACCCATCGGGTGCTTCATGACCCCGGCTACAAGGCCACCCCGGAAATGAAGAAATTTGCCCGGGAACTGGAGGATGGCTGGAAAACCGGCAAACTCCCCAAGGGCGCGGAAAAGACTCATGCCGCACTCTCCACAGAAACCTTCAAGGATCTGACCATAGAGGAGCTTAAGGACTATGCCCGGAAATTCAAGGAGACACCGGCTGCGGGATTTAACAATCTCAAAAAAGGCGACGCCTTCTTCCTGCCCATGGTATCGCTGGTGAAATATCTTCAGGCCAACGGTTTTGCCGTGTTTATCGTGAGCGGCACCGAACGCAATATCGTCCGGGTGATTATCGAGGGCGTTCTTGATGTTCCGCCGCACATGGTGCTGGGAACCGACGGCTATCTCGTGGCCAGCCACCAGAACAGCAAGGACGGACTTGACTATGTATACCAGCCGGACGACAAGCTTATTTATAACGGCAAGCTGATCACCAAAAACGTCAAGATGAACAAGGTGCCCATCATTGCCCGGGAAATCGGCAAGGTACCGGTGCTGGCCTTCGGAAACAGCTCCGGAGACCTCTCCATGGCTCAGTACATTACCAACAACACAAAATACAAGAGCCGGGCCTACATCCTGCTGGGCAATGACGCCGTCCGGGAGCACGGGAGCGAGGATAAGGTCGTTTCCCTGAAGAAATACTGCGACGAGCACGGCTTCCATACCATTTCCATGAAGGATGACTTTGCCACCGTCTACGGCGACAACGTAACTCTGGCAAAATAATCACCGGGACATCTCTGCAAAACCGGTCTCAGGCGAGGCCGGTTTTTTTTGCGCCCCCTTTAAGGCATCACCCTGAAAGACCGCCTTTTCAACAAAAATCCCCCGATGCGGCAGCAAGCCTCCGGGGTTTTCCGGTCAGAAAAGTTCTGACCCCCTTGTTTCTCCCTCTTAACCTCTATCCAAAAGGCCGGAAACGGCCAAAACGCTGAACCGGCAGACGCTTCCGCAGGTGTTACGGAGATCCGGTGTTTCCAAACACAACGAAGCATTTTCCTGCGTGACGTAACATTACTATTAAATTTGTATTGCATTTTTATTTTACTGGTATATTATAGATATACAACCTCAGGAGAGGAAATTCACTTAACTTTCACTCCGTTTCGGAGTCATCAGGAGATTTTTATGAAAAACTACTATTTTGACTGGTATGACGGCTTTGGGAGCTCTCTCTTCGCGGAAAACAAGGCCTCTGAAGAGGAGTATGAGCTGCGGGAGAACGGAGAAACCACTGGCAACGCTGACGGCGCCGCAGATGAGGAACGGCCCTTCATCGCTCCGATTCTCGGAAAACCCCTGGAGCATGCCGTGCAGGAATACCGGAAGGAGCTTATGAAGTTTCAGGACTGGGGCGGCCCAAAACAGCAGGAGTTTTTCCGGAGCTACGATCTTGATAACGAGATCGCCATTCTCCTCGGAACCTGCACCCCGCGGATTGCGAAGCTCCTGCTGGACTGCCTCGCCTACGTAATGAGCTGGATGGATCCCTGCGGCGCCTTCGCCTATCCCGTATTTCTTTCGGACTGTCAGGCAGTGCGGTTCCGGCATGTTTGCTATGAGCCCTCCTGGTGCGAACGAGCCAAATGCATTACCACGGAAACTCTGGTCAAGGACAAGGAGTCCTTTGATCTCTTTTACTCCTATGCCCTCCTGACCATAAACGCGCTGGACGATAAAGACCGGGCCTGTCTCTTTAAGCACTTTTCGGACTTTGCCGAAGAAGGAGACATTATGACCGAGAACGATTTTGAAGAGGCCAGGGACGCCTTCGAAAGCAGTCACCGTCCCCAGCCGGACACTCTTGATGCCGATGCCGCGAACTTTTACAAGTCTCTGGATCCCAAGCTTGACACCATGACCCGGCTGATGATGAAGGAGGCCTATGTTTACGAATCCTATAATCACCTGGATGACTGGAAAACCGATGGAGAGGAACAGGATGAAAATTTCACCCGGTTTGCCCAGGAGTGCGGCGTTATGCCCTGGGAACTTCTCCCATTGAAGGACGAATACCGCTCCCGGCCCTTTGAGGAGTGGGACATGAAACCAATTTTTCCGGTAATTGACTACGACCCGGATCCGGAACCGTGGCAGTCAGTGCGATTCCTGAATTACGGCTATCGTGATATGGAGGTATTCTGCGACGAGCCTGCCGGACTTAAATACCCGGAGGGTGACGACGCCTACACTGAACGCCTCCTTAAGGGCATGATCGCCGGCAGAAAATCCTGGCGGAAGAGCCAGTATGCAGCATACGAAAAGGAGCAGCTGAAGAATTGGGAATATTTCAAAGAGCATGCAGATGAAGACCAAGAATTCATGGCGGAGTTCGGCACCGCCGTCCTGAAAAATCACGGGGATCTCAGCAAAGTCGGCAATGAAAAGCCCGCCTTTGAGCTCCTCATGATGAGCCAGGAGGATTTTCTGAAGGAGCTCAGGGATTTCATCCGGCATAACCCTGATTACTATGAACATAACGGGGAGGAAATCTTCGATGAGCTTTGCTACAGCACTGATGTCAGCGAGATTCAAGACTGGAATAAGCAGGTATTTCAGCATATTCTGAAGGACTGGAACAAAACAGCGTTCTTTATCTGATCCCGTTATGATGCCGAAGCAAACGGCGGCGGAACCTGATTCCGCCGCTTTCAGAAATGCAATGCTTCCTGCCGCTGCATTAATCATGTCTCTCATTCCCCCATTCCTGCAAAGGAGATGTGGGGGAGCGGCCTTTAAAATGGTAAAATATTCCCGAGCCGGTGTCCCCAACTCTTCCGGATCCCGGCGGCTTTATTCTGACTCTGAACCCAAATGGTAAGCTCCGGCATGCGTTTTTTACTGATTATCGCTCTTGCAATCCTGCTTCAGGGACTCCTGACTGCCCTGCCCGGAAATGCTCAGTCCGCCGCTGCAAAGACGCACGAAGGCGTCATTTACTGCTCGGAGCATTCCCTGCCCTACATGAACCCTCAGAGATATCAGTACTCCCCCATTGCCTCCACCCTGTCCAAGGCGGTTTACGAACGGCTCATCGGCCGGGACAACAAAACCGGAGAAATAGTGCCCGGTGTCGGAAAGCTCACCAGACTCTCCAAGGATCAGCTGGAATACACCTTTATTCTGGATAAAACCGTCAGATTTCACAGCTATGATTCCTTTGTCCCCACCCGGGAGCTTCAGGCCGAGGATGTCATATTTTCCTTCAACAGAATGCGGGATCCGGGAAATCCCTTTTACGAGCCTTTCGAGAACTTTCCCTACATCACCAAAACGGAAACCCTGAACAATATCAAGGACATTGTGGCTGTCTCCCCCTACGTGGTGCGCTTTATTCTGAAGGAGCCGGATCCTGATTTTCTGGATTTTCTGGCCATTGACAACAGCGTTATCCTGAGCAAGGAATACGCGGACTACATTCTGGAGCACAACCTGCCCCCGGAATACATTGACTACAATGCCGTGGGAACAGGGCCATTTCAGGAAAGCAGCTTCGTGAGAGAGCGCTACGTGAAGCTCAAGCCCTTCCGGGAATACCGCTTTGACAAGCCCCGCATCAAAAAGCTGGTGATAAACCGCTCCTGGAAGATCAATAAAAGACTTTCCCAGATGTTCACCAACGAGTGTCACATTATCTCCAATCCCTCCGCCAGCCAGCTGACCTTTATCGAGCAGCACCGGGGCAGCAATGAGCTTAAGATCTACAACCGGAAGACCGTTAATGCCACCTTTATCATCTTTAACACCAAAAGGGATGTCCTGAAAAACCGTCATACCCGGAGAACCATTGCCGACGCCATTAACATCCGGGATCTCAACGAGGCGGTATACTTCGGGCTGGGCCACTACATTATCGGAGCCCGGGCCGGCACCAACAGCATTTTCACTCCGGATACCGAACCCACCACCGAGGAACGGCTGGCCTCGGTGCTGGAGCTCCGGAGAACCCCGCTGCGCATATCAGTTTTTGAATCGGAAAACGGCGGCGGCAACTATCAGATAAAAATTGCCGAAATGCTGAAGTCCGACCTGGAAAACATCGGAGTAAAGTCGGAAATCCACAAATACCGCACCGACACCGGTCTCCGCAAGCTAAGGAGCGGCAACTTCGATGTCGCCATTATCAACATCTTCTCCAATCTGGATTCGGCCATCGCTCCCCTTCTGGCCTGCCGAAAGGCCGTGCGCCGGAGACAGACCGATTCCGAGTTCATGAATAACTTCACCGGCTGGTGCAATCCCTACTTTGACAGCATCATGAACAACCTGAAAAACCGCCGGCTGGCCGAGAATGAAAAAATGAGCCTGTACCTTAACGCCAGACATATTCTGCTGGAGGAAATGCCCCTGGTGCCGCTCCTCTATTCCAGTAACCGCTATGTGGCTCTGGGGAATCTCAAAGGCCTCCGCACCACCTCCGCCGGCGGTCTGGATTTCCGGAATGTCTATTACGAGGATGAGGATCTTCCCGCCCCGCCGAAAGCCATCCGCTCCATCGCGGGATCTCCGGGCAATGCCCCAAAGGATCTGCCCGCACCGGACAAATCAGCTCCCGCCGGAGAATCCCGGACTAAAAATCAGAAGGCGGACTTTCCCGAGCCCGTCCCGGACGCCTCCGGAAACCCCGCGCCTGAATCCAGTCCTGCAGCGGAGCCCCAAAATCCTCCCGCTTCTCCGGCTGCCGGGAATAATAACGCCCCCGGGAAGCCGGAGCCTGCTCCGGCTCCCCGTAAAAACAGCGCCGCTCCGGCTGCCAAAGGAGGACATTAATGCTGAAATTCATTGCCCGCAGACTTCTTGTGCTCCTGTTTGTCTTCTTTGTGCTGACCGTCATTCTCTTCTGGATGCACATCAGACTCACCGAATTTGAAGCTGACCGGCTGGTGCGGGATTATTTTTATTTCACAAGCTCCATCGTCCGCGGCAACTTCGGCATCAGCACCAGCTCCAAGCTTCCGGTGATCTACGAGCTCAAGACCTACCTGCCCTCCACTCTGGAGCTTATCTTCTTTTCATTTATTCTGTCCTTCATCGCCGGCACCGTGGCGGGCATCGCCGCCGGTCTCAACCACCATTCCATGCTGCTTAAAGTGACTACCACCATGCTGAGGCTGACCACCTCCTTCCCGGTATTCTGGCTGGGACAGATGATGATCACCATTTTCGCAGTGGAGCTTAAAATCCTCCCCACTGCCGGAAATATCAGCCTGTTCTGCGATGTGCCGCAGGTCACCGGCAGCATCTTTATTGACTCCATCCTCACCATGGATCCCGCCTGCATCAAAAGCATGCTGGATCATCTGGTGCTGCCGGTGATTGTGCTTTCCTTCATGCCCGCCACCCAGTTTTTTCTGCTGGCTCGGAGAGCCTCCTTCACCATTTCGGAAATGGACTTTATCAGAATGGCTATTTCCCGGGGGCAGAGCCTGTTCTCCCTGGCCCGGAAGCATATTTTTCTGAACATCATTCCCTCCATCCTGCCGAAGGTAAAAATAATCCTGTGCAATCTGTTTTCGGCCACTATTCTGGTGGAGGTGGTGTTTGAATGGCCCGGTACCGGCATCTGGATCTCCACTGCCGTGGAGCATTCCGATAATGCCGTGCTGGAAACGGCGATTTTTGTGCTGGCAATTATCTTCCTGCTGGTTAATACCGTTATCGATATCATGGGAGAGGTATTCTTCCCGGAGAAGCGCCGCATCACCCTGAATATCTGACCGGTACAGGATCGTACCAGCGGCTTAAGCGGATTTTTTTCCGGAGGTCATGCAGGGAAAACAAAACGGGGTTAAAATAACCGGGACAGACAGCAAAGGCAGCATAAGCCGCGGGCAGGCGGCAGGGGCCGCAGGATCTGAAGCAGGAGCAGCAG
>DFFT01000183.1:29314-43487 GCA_002372325.1 Succinivibrionaceae bacterium UBA3769
GAAAAAACGGCATCTCAGCTCCTGAGGACTTAAGGGCACAGACCGGAGACGGGGATTTTCATGAATTTACCAAGCTATGACAAGGTCCTGTCAGACCGGCAGATTTTCTGGCATTTCTACAAGAAAAGCACCACTGACGTTATCGGGCTTATCGTGCTTTTCCTGATCCTGATTGTGATTTTCGTGATCCCCTCCTTTGTAAACATGGATCCCTACACTCAGGACATTACCAAAAGACTGCTGCCCCCATCTTGGGTAGAGGGCGGAGAGCTCCGGCACTTTCTGGGCACCGACGAATTCGGCCGGGACTTTCTGTCCCGGCTCCTCCACGGCGGAGCCAACACCATCGCCTTCGCCTTTCTGGCCACTGTTTGCGCCTCGGCCGCCGGCATTGTGCTGGGAATCCTCACCGGAATCGACCGCCATCACATCCGGAGCAGCCTTATCAGGCACTCCTTTGACATCATTTTTGCCGTGCCCTCGATCCTCATCGTGTTTGTGGTGGTCTCCATTCTGTCTCCCACCCTGCCCCATGCGTCCCTGGCCATAGCCATCTCTCTCCTGCCCCGATTTATCCACACCACCTACAATGCCGTGAAGCATGAAATCGTCAAGGACTATATCAAGGCCAACTTACTGGACGGTTCGTCATATCTGCAGCTGACTTTGCAGTGCATTATTCCCAACATTCTCTCGGTGATTACCATCAATTTCTGGGAAGCCTTCGCCGTGGCCGTGCTGGATATCAGCGCCATCGGCTATCTGGGACTGGGGGCTCAGGCTCCGGAGCCGGAATGGGGGAGCATGCTGATTTCGGGCATGGATCTTATCTATATCGGCAACTCCAAGGCCATTATTCCCGGAATTGCCATCGGCATCACCATTGCCGCCATTGCTCAGGTAGGACACGGCATCGGCAGAGTGCTGACCATGGGAGAAAAAAATGGCTTTAATTGAAATTAAAAACCTGTCCATTTCTCTCAAAACCGAGAACGGCAAGATCCCCATCTGCAAGAATCTGGATTTTTCCGTCAACGAAGGCGAAATCGTCGGCCTTATCGGCACCTCCGGATCCGGAAAATCTCTGGTCTGCAAGGCCATTGCCGGCATTCACAGCCGCAATCTGGAAATCAGCTTTGACCGCTATCGTTTTGACAATATCGACATTACCGGAAAAAACCTGCACCAGAGAAGACAGTTTCTCTCGGAAAGAGTGGCGATCATGCTGCAGAACGGCACCCGCAGCCTGGATCCCCTGATCACCGTAAGAGAGCAGATGCTGGAAAACCTGCCCAATACCGCCCGGCCCAAAAAAATCTGGAAGCGGCTTTTCTGGAAAAAGCGGGAAATCGACATTCTGCTCCACAAGGTGGGTTTCAAGGATACCGAGGCCATCCTGAATGCCTATCCCCACGAACTCTCGGAGGCGCAGTGCCAGAAGGTTAATATCGCCATGGCATTGGGCCGTAAGCCCCGGCTTCTGATTGCCGATGATCCCATAAGCTCCATGAACGCCCTGTCCCAGCTTCAGATCCTGCGGCTTATCGACGGTCTTAACCAGAACAATCACCTGTCCGTGGTCTATGTGTCCAACGACCTGGGGTCAATTGCCCGGCTTCTGGATCGCATCAATATGTTCTATTTCGGCGAAATTGTAGAGCAGGGCCCCACGGCGCAAATCCTGAAAACTCCGCACCACCCCTTTACCAAAATCATGCTTGATGCCATTCCCGACACCGGATCCGCCTCCCGCCAGAAAAGCTTCTTCAAGGTGCCCGGCGGAGATCATCCGGACTTTCAGCATCCCCCCGTGGGGTGCCCGCTGGGGAACCGCTGCCCCTGCGCGGATCGGGAATGCAATGTCAGGCCGCCCATTACCCGCATAAAGAACGGCTTCTTCTGCTGCCATTATCCGCTGAATAAAAATAAATAGGAGCCCTTCATGGCTTACAGCATAACCCCGAAATTCCTGCAGGTGAAAAAACTGTCCGCTTCATTCAGCACCGGCAAATACTTCTTTCTCCAGAAGACAACCCGCGCCCTGACCGATGTTTCCTTCACTCTGGCTCAGGGGGAGACCCTGGCCATCTGCGGCGATGCCGGCTCCGGGAAATCAACGCTGCTGCAGATCCTGAACGGCAGCGGCCCTGACTACGAGGGCGATATCCTCCTTTATGAAAAGAACATCCGGGATTATGAACGCCGGGATCGGGTGTCCATCATCCGGATGATGTACCCCAACCCGGACACCGCTCTGAATCCCCATATCAGGGTGAAGAAAATTCTGGAAACGCCTCTGGTCATGAACACCGATCTGTCCCCCAAGGACATTGCCAAAAGAATCAGCTACACCGCCGAATATGTAGGTCTCCGGGAGGAGCATCTGGAATACTATCTCCATATGCTTACGGACATCCAGAAGCTCCGGCTGTCCCTGGCCCGGGCCCTGGTGCTGCGGCCGCAGGCCCTTTTGGTGGACTCCTCGGTGGAAAAGCTGGATGCCATTCTGAGAATGGATTTCTTCAACAAGTTTCTGGATCTCCAGAAACGCTTCCGAATGTCTCTCATTATCTGTCTCAACGATCTCGATGCCATCAAGCATCTGGCGGACAAGGTGCTGATCCTGGATCAGGGAAAACCGGTGGACATGGGAAGAGTATCCATGCTGGCCTTATCCACCAACGAACTCACCCAGAGAATAGTAAAGAGCTTCAATCACGAATACCGCAGCGTGCGCCGCTGAACGGGGCTTCCAGAGCGCGCTGAAAGAGGTCTCCCGCCCCAGCCACTTCTCTTTTCCCTGCTCTCGGGCTTTATCAGCGGGGGCTTATCAGATAGCGCACCGGGATCTCCGTCCGGTAAGGCTCTCCCGGAATTCCGGTATCAAAGCCGACAATGCCGGCGGCAATCTCCTCCAGAGATCCGTCCAGAAAACGATTCCCGGTTTTTTTGCTGACCCGGGCTCCGGAGACCATTCCGGAGGCGCTGACCTCTGCCAGAATCGCCCCGCTCCCCTCAATGCCGTTCCGAAGAGCCCGAGGGGGATATCTTTTAAGTCTTTCGATTTCCCGGCGGATAAGTCCGGCTCCCTTAAGATGTCCCTCCCGGGCCGCCCTTCCGGCATCCTGCCTTAAGGGTTCCCGGGAAGGCGCCGCCGGAGCGGCTGGCGCGGGAGAGCCTGAAGCTGAAGTTACGGATTTTTCCGGAGAACCGGAGCCGTTTTTCTTTTTATCAGATATTTCTGACCGGGGAGCCTCCTCACCCTGCCGCTCCCGGCGGGGAGATACAGCAGAAGGCCCGGACGCCTTCCGGGGCCGGGCCGGGGTTGCCGGACGGGGCTTCGGGGCCGGAGACTCCGGGGCAGACTCCTGAGAAAGAGACTTCTGAGGAGCCGGGGAAGAAGAGGAAGGCGTGGACACGTGGGGAGAGGCTGGATCGGAGTCTGACTGAGAAGACAGGGCTTCCGGAGCGGCGGCAGGATCCGCACTGGCTTCAGAAGGCACGGAAGCAGGCTGCCCCGGAGAAATCTGGGCTGCGACAGGCCCGGCCAGGATCAGGATCCGGCCGGTCACCGGTATTTTGGAGGATGATCCCGGAAGCTGATGCCGGGACAGAGACTGAATGATTTCAGGCAAAACCAGAAAGAAAATCAGCAAAATAAGACCGCCAAAAAGCGCCGTGCCCAGAGAAGCTGCGATATCGGGGCGCTCACCGGAAAAGAGGCTCCGGATCCCCAAATCCGGGAGCTTCAAAGGCCGCCCCCGGAGGTGCTTCCAGCCGGGGCTGAGACTGAAGTTTCAGCTGAGTCGGTCCCGGGATCCCCGGCGGGTTTGCCGGTAACCGTGATCACAAAACGGCCGGCCCGTTCCCGGCCTGCGATCTCCATGATCTCCGCCACCTTCTGAAAGGGGGCGCTTTTGTCGGCCATGATATTAAGACGGCGATCGGGGTACCGGGAAAGGAGATCCCGAAGCTCCTCCGGGGTACAGGAGGCGCCGTCCGCAAAAAGATCTCCCCGGGCATTAAGCATTGCCCGGATCTCGGAGCTTACCGGCAGAGCCGGATCTCCGGAAACCGCCGGAAGCTCCACCTCCAAAGCCGGTTTCATAAAGCTTGCGGTAAGCACCAGAAAGATGACGAGCATGAACACCACATCAATAAGAGGCGTGAGGTCGCTGTGAGAAACCTCGTCCTCCGCAGCAAAATCCCAGGGGTCAGTCATGCTCTGTCTCTCCCCCGGACACCGCCGTCAAAGAAAGGCGGATCCGGAGGCTGTACCCCAGAACCTCCGCCCGAAAATCCCGCAGTCTCCCGCTGAGGTGCCAGTGAAAGAAGCTGGCGGGCACGGCAATACAAAGCCCCATAACAGTGGTAATGAGAGCCTGCCAGATACCGGAGGCCAGCAAGGCGGGATCCGGAGCCTGAGATCCGGAGAGATCCCGAAACACCGTTACCATGCCCAGCACCGTGCCGGTGAGTCCCAGAAGCGGCGCTATTACCGCGGCCAGTCTGATAAAACGCACCCGATGCGTAACCCGGCGGAAGGCCCGATCCGCAAAAAATGCCGCCAGCATTCTGAAATCCTCCCGTTCCCGGGGGTTTTCCTGAAAAATTTCCCGGAGAAAAAGAAGCCCAGGATTCCGGCCCTGATAATCCGTAAGATCCTTAAGCCCCGGAGAGCCCGGAGGAGTCCCCTTCTCCAGCTTCCGAAAGCCCCGAAATGAGATTTCCGTATAAAGGAGACACCACAGAGACACAAACAGCACGGCTATGCCCAAGAGGAGCAGCACGGGGCCCAAGGGCCCGGCCATGACAGCAAGGTCTTCCAAAATATTACCCTCCTTTTGCCCTGCGCTGCATTTGCGCAGCATCTGCAGCACTGCGCCTTATTTCGTTTGTCCTCTTCCCTTCGGGGATGTCCCGGCCCGGATTTCCGGGCCGGAAATCTTTCGCAAATTTAAGGACATATACGAAAAACACAGCCCCGCCGAGGCTGTGTTCCTGATTCTGAGACCGGCTCTGGCATGCCTGTTGCGGGTCTCTGACGTGACTAAATACAACCGGACATGACCAGGTCTTTTCCGAAAAACTCAGGCGAGTTCCCGATCCAGACTGGCGCTGACCTCGTTAACCGGCTTGGTGCCGTCAACCTTTACAAAGCGGCATTCCTTCCGGTCAGCCTTGGCGGTATAGAAAGCCACCAAGGGCTCGGTCTGATTGTGGTAAACCTCAAGACGGCTTCTTACGGTGGCTTCCTCGTCATCCGGACGCACCACCAGATCCTCTCCGGTTACATCATCCTTGCCGGGAACCTTAGGAGGATTGAAAACCACGTGATAGGTACGGCCGGAAGCAAGATGCACCCTTCTGCCGCTCATGCGCTTGACAATTTCTTCGTCAGGAACGGAAATTTCCACCACGGCGTCAATGCCGATGCCGCTGGTATCGATGGCCTCTGCCTGGGGGATGGTGCGGGGGAAGCCGTCAAACAGGAAGCCGTTTTTGCAGTCGGGCTCTTTGATTCTGTCCTGTACCAGACCGATAATGATATCGTCGGAAACCAGCTGGCCCCGATCCATCACCTCCTTGGCCTTGAGTCCCAGCGGAGTGCCGGCCTTGATGGCGGCTCTCAGCATGTCGCCGGTGGAGATCTGGGGAATATCATACTTTTTGGTAAGATACTGGGCCTGAGTTCCCTTGCCGGCACCCGGAGCCCCGAGGAGAATAATGCGCATATTATTGTCATTCCTTCTGTAGTTTAGATCCCGAAAGAGAAAAAAGCGATCTGGCGCTCCCGTGCTCTTCCTGCAAATTCCGGAACTATAATACTACAAAATAAGCGGAAAGGCCTTACTTAATCCCCGCCTTGACGATTTTTTGCCGTGGGCCGGCATTTTTGCTTTAAACAATTTATCCGGCTCTGCTAAAATGCCGGCATATCCGGCATCCCCGAGATCGGCGCCGGATCCGGTTTTATTTACGGAACAACAAAAGATTCATCACAGAAGAAAATTGCTGCATCATGATCCCTGAAAAACATCCCTGCTGTCTTTCCGCCGCGGAAACTGCAAAAGCCGCCGAGAGCATTACCGAACACAAGGCAAACCGCCCTTCCTGGCAGGCCTTCCTTATGGCAATAAACGCCGGAACCTTTATCGCTCTGGCGTTTATGTTTTATACCACGGCTCTGGCGGACGGACACGGCAAGCTTGCGGGTGGACTCTGCTTCTCTCTCGGGCTGATGCTCTGCGTGCTATTAAGCGGCGAACTCTTCACCTCCTCCACCCTGACTTTGGTTGCCCGGGCTTCCGGACTTACTTCATGGCGGCAGCTCCTCAAAAACTGGGGCATCGTCTACTGCGGCAACCTGGCCGGGGGGCTTTTTGTGGTTTTTCTGGTGCTGCTGGCCCGGCAGTACGACGCCTTTCATGGTCAGTGGGGGCAGGTGGTTCTGGATACCTCTCTCCACAAGCTGTCCCATTTCCGGGAGGGGGAAAGCTGGTTTCGGGGTTTTCTGGAAACCATGACTCTGGGGATTTTCTGCAATATCATGGTCTGTCTGGCCGTCTGGCTGGGCTTTGCCGGAAAAACCCTCACCGACAAGATGCTGGCCATGATCTTCCCGGTGGGCATGTTTGTGGCCTCGGGCTTCGAGCACAGCATTGCCAATATGTTCATGATCCCCGCCGGCATCAGCATCGTGAACTTTGCCGAACCTTCATTCTGGAGCAATGCCGGCCTGGACAGCGCCAAATATCAGGGGCTCACGGTGGATAATTTCATTGTAAGGAACCTGATCCCCGTAACCATCGGCAACATTATCGGGGGCGGTATTTTTGTCGGCCTCTGGAACTGGTACCTTAACGTCCGGGCCTCCGGAAAAAATACCCCGGACTGATTATGTCTGCGGGCTCCGAAGCCGAACTTTGCAAAAAGCGGCTTCGGAGCGGTCAGGATTTTCGTAAGATCCCCTGCCCCGCGCTCTCTCTTTGCTCTCTCAGCTCCTGCCCTGCCTTACCCTTCATTAAGTCGCTAATCCCCTCAAAAAACATCCGGCAATCTGATGCTTCATGTTAATGCTTAATTATTAACATAAAAAGTATTTGATTAATGACCAGAATAACTGTATCATGCCGCAGTTTTTAAGAAGAGGTTTTCCGGACACGGCTTTAATACTGCCGGAAAAGCCAAAACCGCCGGGACAATCTTCTCCTGAAAATCAAAAACAGACTTAATCATCAGGAATAACTGAACTTGCATCAGGATATGCTATGGATATTGCAAATTTAACCTTCAAAGACGGCTTCGGGTGGGTGCTTACCGCCGCCAAACGGTGTCTCCCCAATGCTCTGAGCTTCGTGGCGCTGGCTTTTCTGGCCACGCTGCTTTTCAACATCTGCATCGCTGTTATCGGCTTCATCGCCGCGCTGCTGGCGGTGATCCCCATTCTGGGTTGGTTTATGGATCTCGCTCTTGCGATCCTGATCTTTGTTCTGTCCCTGGGATTTTCCTGCGGTTTTATCAAGGCTGTTCAGGAAATGCTTGACCGGAACAGCGTGTCCTTCGGCAGCTTTTTCTTTGGGGTGACAGACCTGGGCTTTTTAATAAAGCTGGTGCCCTTTGCCATCATTCTGGGGCTCATTTACACCGTTTCCGCCGGCGTTGCGGGCTGGTTTGCCATCGCCTCCGTCCGGGCCGGCGACGCTTTTCTGGGATATCTTGCAGGATTCATTGCCCTCATGATTACCGTTGCCCTGGCTATTTACACCGCCTATGCCATGATTCTCTTTATTCAGCGGGATAAACCGAAGGTGATCGCCACTCTGACCGAAGCCGGTGTCGGAATTGCCAAAAATCTCCTGCCGATACTGGGCATGTACACGGGGATGGCTGCGGTTTCCGTAGTTATCTTAATTCTGGTGCAGATAGTTGCCCTGATTGCCGGGGCAGCCGGCTCCGGCACTGCTTCCCTGGCGGCCCTGCTGACAATGCTGGCTCTGTTCTGCGGCGCGGGATTTATCTTCACCGCCGCCATCTGCCAGTCTGCAAAGGATATTTTTACGGAAAACCCTGCGACGATGGATGCAAAGAGTGCGGAAAGCGTTCCGGAACTGGAGGAGCCCCGCTCGTAAAGAAGTCCCCGGGACGCCCCGGGCATTTCCGCTGTTTCTGAAAACAGCGGCGCCGCTCAGGGACTCTCCCGGGGCTGCCTCCGAAGGAGGCTACATTAAGGGGTTAAGCTCTTCGGTTTTCAGAATAAAGGAAATCCCGGCCTTTTCAGCTTCATGACTGTCCGCCCTGATGACAAAGTCATAGATAACCGTGCCGTTGTTTTTAAACACATAAACAGCCGTATGATCCGGACAGTGCATTTTTACTCCGCCGGCGTAGGGATACTCTGGCTTTTTTGCTCCCTTCGGCGCTGGCAGGCGTCCCGCCGGCACAACGCTGCCGCAGTGGTAGAGATTCTGCAACCTGTCGGTGACAGATTCAATGGTATCGCCGTTAAGATACAGCCCCGTTTTCTCAAAAGTCACCACAGCTCCGGTTTCTTTATGGGCATAGGTGTAGGTCATATTGTCGGTATCATGGGACAGTGCTGTCCATTCCGGGAAATGGGTCTCCATGATCTCCGGCGTCACGGGATCTCCTCCGGCGATGCTCCGGGCGGTGAAACGCATAAGCGGCAGAGCTCCGGATTTGGTGGGATGATAGAAGAAAACCCGGTACCAGGCACCGGTGCCCTGATAATGGGCATCCTTCAGCACCTCCACAACCTCCCATTCCCCGCAGCCGCTGAGTTCGGATCCGCCTTCGGCAATGCCGCTGGCGCACCCGTGCATCAGGCTCACCTCCTTCATATATTCCGGAACTCTGGCGGAGTTCAGGGCGAATATCGACTCCATGCGGATCTCTCCCAGAGACTCCCGGGACATAAAAGCCTCGGCGCCGTCCCAGACCAGCGTCCAGCCGTCATTGTTAAAGCTCGGATTCTGAGCCAAAAGAACCCGCGGAAGAAATAAAGCCGCTAATGCCAGCCCTGTCCCCAAAATCCTCATAAAACCGCCTCGCATGATTTTTAAGGTAACGCTCCTTAAGCTGCATTGTTGTCAGAAAGCCGGATTAAGTATTTCCGTATTCTTGATAAATTCCCGTATCAGAAGATCGTGCAGCTCCGCCTGCTTTTCCGCATTGTCTGCGACATCACCGTCTTTACTGTCCTTGACACCGGCGGTGTCCTCATCTGCCGGTTTTTCTCCGGAAGGCTTCTGAGCCGTCTCCGCTTTGACCACTTCTTCGGGCAATGCCGGATCATTTGCCGGAGCTTCCTTTACGGTATCCTGAGCCTGCTCTCCCGGGCTTCCCTTGTCATCCGGAGCTTTTTCTTCGGCAAGGGAAATCTCCGTCTGAGAAGGCAGCTTTACCACGTAGTCATAAAAGATGCCGCCGCCGTTATCAGCCACGTAAATTCTGGTGTTGTTCAGACATTCCATGGAATAGAGTCCGGCATAGGGATTTTTGATGTCATGCCTTTTCCCGTTAGCTTCCTCGCTGTCCGTTTTATAAAAGGTATCCGGCACCGGTTCTGCTTTGCCGCAGCCGTAGCGCTTTCCCAGTCTCATGGAAACATTGTGAACCGTATCGCCTGCGATAATATATCCGGCATTCTCAAAGATAATCCTCATGCCGGTCTTGTCATGACTGAAGGTATAGGAACAGTAGCCCGGTCTTATGACATGGTATTCCCAGTAGTTGATCTCGTCGTAATCCTCCCCCAGCTTTTCCATCCGGGCCTGCTCCTCCCTGATAATGCTCTCCCAGGGGGCGGGTTCCTCTGTCCAGCCGGTGAGAAGATCCCGAAAGCCCGCAAAGCTGCCTTCCCGCACTCCGGAAAGACTGGCAACCACAAAATTCAGCTTGTCGAGAGAGGTTTTATCCTTCGGCCCCAGATAGAAAACTCCCGTCTGGTCATCCTCTCCTAAGATTCTGGAGCTCTGCACCGCCTCGATAACGCTGAAGCCCCGGCAATTCTCAGCTCTGATAAAGGATTCCTTTTCCACCACCTGGCATTTCTCAGTCTCCTCCATCCGGTGCAGAAAACGATAGGCATCAAGATATTCCCTTTGTTCAATCATGATGGTGCCGTACTCATCATGCTTCATAAAAACCGTGCCGTCGTCTCGGTAAAAGCTCCACCCGCTGTCAGAGACTGCCTGAACCCCGCCGGAAAACAGCGTAAAAAGCAAGGCTGAACACAAGGCACCAGAACCGTATCTCACAAGCACCTCCCCAGGCATAACGAAACAGACACCACAGAATCATCGCCTCTCATTTTATCCGTCTTTTGTCAGCTCATAAATAAAGACCGCATCCCCGAGATTCAGATTAGTAGCAAGGTCACAAAGTAAATCATAAAATGGGCCGTCTCTCCCCGCCGCCTCGGAAAAAAAACTTATGCCGCCTTGTGTTCGCGGCCTGAAAAGCACTGCCTGGACCGCCCCCTGATACAGAACCGGATTCTGTCCGCAGCGCGAATCCCGTCTCAAGTCATCATCGTAAAAACGGAGGCTTTTCACACAATCTTGCAAATTGTTACAGATTGTGTCTCAGGGAAACTTATCCCGGGAATTCATGTCATAATTATCAGCAGTAAGAGATTTTGAGCCTCGAGCTCCGGGCCCGTACCGGGGAATTTCAGGCTTTCCGAACATCACTCCCCGCAACAACTGGAGGAATGAAAAATGCGTAAGTTTTTATATATGGCAGCCCTGCTGTGCGGACTTATGGCCGCTCCCTCGGCTTTTGCCAATGTTTATCTGTGCACAGGCCCCTTCTGCGCGGTAGCGCCTGCCCCGATTCCGCCTGCTCCGGTGGTTTACTGGCATCGTCCGCCGCCCCCGCCGCCGCCGTACTACCACTACCACCGCGGCTGGCACCATCCGCCTCCCCCGCCACACCGTTACCACCATCACGGGCCTTATCATCACGGGCCTCATCATGGCGGGCCGCACTACCATGGCGGACACGGGCCGAGATGGCGTTAAAAGGGTTCTGAATCCCTATTGGGCAGAGCTTTAATAAGAATACGGGATTAGCTTAAAGGCGGCTATCGATGATGGCTGCTTTTTTTGTCTGCATTCCGGCAGCGCCTTCACCCTGTTAACAACTATACATATGCCGGCCTGCTCAGGAACATCACGGCAGACAAACCCGCCAAAAGGCAGTTTTTTGCTGACTTTTGGCGGGTTTATCCTCTCTTACAGGAATAGATCCTCACCGGTTACCACGGAAGCCAGATTACAGGCATAGGAGTTTTGCAGCACGCCGCAAGGAGCAATCAGGGTCAGATGAATGGTGTCTTTGCTTCCGGAGGCGCGTTGATAATCCGACCGTTTGCGACGTTTTTTCATATTTTTGGTGTGGAGCCGGGAGACCATTTCAAAGGCCAGATCCTGCCACGAACCGGTTTCAGGGGTATTTGCCCGCGGCATCCGGAATTCCGTATCCCCGGGACGGGGTTCAAGGAAATGATAATGGAAGAGAATAAAGGGATCAATCAGCCGATAAACCCGTTCCTTCCGTTCCCCATAAGACGCGCATTCCCGAATGAAATCGCAGTTTTCCAGATCACGCAGCATTTGGGATGCTCCCCCGGCACTGGTCAATCCGGCGGCCTTAAGTATTTCGTTTCTCGTCATGATTCTCTTTTGAGAAAGGGTTTGCATAATCTTTTGTAAATGTAATTCGTTTTGTCACAAAAATGGATATTTTGACTTTTTGCACTGCATTCATAAATGTATGATTAATAATAGATATTTTAAGAAAAAATTTTGTTAGCTCACAAATTTAAAAGCATGGACAGTTTGGCGTATGAAGTTAATAGCAAAATCGAAGTGTAAAAACAAAAGAGTCGACAGTTTGGGACTGTCAACTCTAAATGAATGCACTACCGTGGACTTACTTATGTTGAGTTACTTTACTCTTCTCCGTACCAATATTTAGTATCTGGGGGTAATAATCCTTTACGAGCCGTGTACGGAATTAACTTCTTATTGTTGACGTCTGCTATATTATGTAAAACACCCGACATAGGACACACCGGCTTATCAAGATTAAATTGATATGATATTCCATTAATTATAAAAGTTTTTCGTTCTACGCTTATGGACTTAATATCTTTTAGATAAATTCTTTCATGGACAGAACTAAAAGCTGGTCGAAACCAAATAGATGAATCTGTCATAACTAACCCAGCTTTACAACTTTGAAATATCGTATCGTCGATTACTAAATAAATATTCTCTGACTTCTCTCCAGGACAAATATATGACATAGCTCTACTCCATCGTTCTGGAGATTTAGTAGAATAAATCAATACATCATCACGATTTCCAGAACAAATACGATCATAAATTTCTGAAGTAAAACGTCTGCCCAAAGACATTCTCATGCGTTTATTGATAAAATCACACTTATCATGCTGATAATTACTACTAGAAGCAATGTCACTTTGCTTGTTAAAAGCGATTATTCTTTCAAATAAATGGTATATAAAATAATACTCATCGTCATTTAGCATAACAAAGTCAAAACGAAATTCTCCATCATTAAAGGAAATTACACCGTTTTTTTCTTCTATGGATTTTAAATCACTAAACTTACCACTACTAGACCTATAAAGGCATGAACATGTAAAACCCTCGTCACCAATTATAAGACCTGCTATACCTCCAAAATCATCATGAACCATCGTGTCATCACACTTAAGCATAACCCCATTACCGTAGTCGCGTCCACACCAATCTCGTATAGCAATATGGCCATTAATGAATGGTTGCCCTAGTGTAATTCTTTTTGATCCCCATAACGAAAATTCTTCAAAATACTTTAGTATGAGTAATTTATAATTTTCACTCAAGTCAGCCTTTTTACCTGGTAAATACGAAAAATCAAACTCCACTAATGATTTTGTTTCACCACTAGAAACACTATTTGTAATTATATTTTCTTCTGTTTTATTCGAATCTGTTCTTTTTTCTAGTGATTTATCAGGATGATCGCAACTAGGAATTGTGGCATTATTAGATGTCAAACCATTAATTACTGACATGTATTCGCTTATCAATTGTTTTAGTTCGATCAACTTTCTTTCGATAACATCTTGACCCCATCAAGACAATGCGACATTCTATTATCAAACTCATCCTTCGAAATTTTTTTAGCTTCTGAAGAACTTTGAGTAGCTAATCCACTTAAATCACAAATCATTCTAAGGATTAATTTTGCCTCTTCCACTTTTGAAATGATATACAGGTAATCGTTCAACATGGATGGTGAAAATTCATTAACTAACTTATCATCTCCAGTGTTTATACATTCATGTGAAACATCAACTAGATCTTTTAACTCATGCAAGGATGCTATAGCCCTATCTGCATAATCAACCCCTGATTGTTTTAGTTTGGTTGTTATATTTTCAACTGCTACATACAACTCAATGAATTCAGTAAAACTTGTCTTAAACCAAAGAATAACTTTACGTTTTTTGATTCTTAACAAGGGATTGTTTATATGTTCTTGTTCGACACGATCAATTACATCCATACAATTTCCATAAATTTAGATAATTAAAATACCAATTTTATCATCTACGGCAAATTCAATAATTTAAACCACATCTTATTGAAATTACTGTTTATTTTATATATCTTTCGATAATAACTGACATCTAGCCAATAGAAACAATTATTATTTAAGTACTTTCCCAGGGTTTTGAAAATATAATATAACTATTCAGAATTATACCACACCGGTTGAGAAAATCCGCCCCGAACTTCTCAACCGTAATTAATTGTTAATCCTATGATTAATTGACATAATTCGGGATTGGTTTACAATCTTCAAAACATTACGCAAACTTATTTAATTTCGTATTTCAGCTCTGGATCCTTTTTTAACGTTTCTAAGACAGCCAGAGCTAATCGAGCTAACTCGCTATTCGAGGAAGTACAATTACTCTTGATACGATTAATTGCTGAACGCCGATTATTCGGAAATATACATTTGAACACATTAGCCAAATTGTATGCATTAGGACCTCTATTTAATGCGTAGCCATAAAACATAGCAAGGTGTTCAACACTATTAGTGTGGTTGGTTAATTTAGTTTGTC
>DFFT01000015.1 GCA_002372325.1 Succinivibrionaceae bacterium UBA3769
GAAGATGAATTTTTGCAGACACCGGGCAAAAACTGAGTTTTTGAGAAGCCACAATTTGTAACAATTTAGTTTGATTTTTCCGGAACATGTTCCCCGGGCTTTCTGTCATAATGAATATACAGCAGAGCTCGTTTTCGCTCCGCCTGAATTTTTCTGTCCGCTGGCTTTGTAACCAAAAGGAACTGTTTATGAATTTTAAAAACTGCAAGCCTCTGATCCTCGCCGCATGTCTTGCCGTAACTCCGGTTGCCATGACAGGATGCACCGCTTCGGGCGAGCATATCAGCGCCTACAAGCATCTCAGAACCCAGCTCAGCTATTCCCAGACCTTCAGAATTCCCTCCGACGGGCATGAGGTGGTGTATCTGGGCGTGCGGGATCTCTCCGGCGTGAATATGGAAAACGATGTTAACCATTATCTCCGGGAGGCCTTTATGAGCCGTCCCGGCTTTACCATGACCACGGATCCCAAGCAGGCTACCCTCAGGGTGTATGTCTCCTTCCTGCCGGTTCAGGCCACGAGTCATAATGCTCAGGGCGGTGTGGCCACGGGGGCCTTGGCCGGCGCTGCCGTGGGTACCACCATTGCCGCCACCACCCGGCATCTCTACTGGCGTCCTGAGGGCAGCCTGCTGGTGCTGGGCCTGGGACTTCTGGGAGCCGGCATCGGCTATGCGGCGGAGAGCGAAATCAGAATTGACCGGATAATCATGTCCATGGATCTGGAGGTAGAGCATTCCGACGGCCCGTACTCCGCTAAGTCCGGAAATTATGACACCTACCGCACCACCGTTACCTGCTCCGGCAGTCAGATGAACATGGATTACCGTTCGGCGAAGCCGGAAATGCTGAGATCCATGGCTGACGGCACGGTTAACATGATTTTCTTCAGATAGTCCGAAGGACTGTACCTGTCTTTCCCCGAAGCCCGGCTCTGCCGGGCTTTTTACCGGGGAATATTTTCCGGAACAGGTCACAAAAATGCCGGAATGCCTGCCGGAGTCTCAGATCCGCAAACACAGATGTGATGCCTTGTGCTATCATTACGCTGTTTTTTAGCGAGGTGAAAATACATACGATGAAATTACGCTCACTTGTTCTGACATTAACCGCCGCCATGACCATGGCCGGCTTCGGCGCTGCCGCAGCCGCCGAGTTCAGCGCTGCCCAGAAGGCCGAAATTGAAAGCATTGTGCATGACTATCTTCTTAATAATCCGGACATCATGCTGGAGGTTGGGGATAAGCTCAAGGCCAGACAGGAAAAGCTTCAGGAAGCCCAGAGAGAAAAGGCGGTCAAGGAAATTCTGGCCAATCCGAACATCCCCCAGTCCGGAGCCGAAAAGCCCAAGCATACCATCATTGAATTCTTTGACTATAACTGCGGCTATTGCAAGCAGGCCAAGCCTCATACCATGAAGGTGCTGGAGAAGCATAAGGACGTTCGCTACTACTATTTGGAATTCCCCATTCTCACCGAGGTTTCGTATCACGCAGCCCGGGTAGGCGTGGCCATTTACGCCATGAATCCGGATCTCTATGTGAAGTACAACAACGATCTCATGACCAGAAAGGCCCGGCTGCAGAACGAGGCGGAGATTCAGGCCGAGGTAGAGGCGCTGGGACTTAAGTGGGCCGAGGTAGCGGCTCTTTCCAAGTCCGCTGCGGTAAGCGACGTGCTGAGCCAGATCAGAACCCTGGCTGATCAGATGCAGGTAACCGGCACCCCGTCCTTCATTATCGACGGTGTTCCCATGCACGGAGCTCCCCGTTCTGTTGAGACCGTGGAGTCTTACTTTAAGTAAAGGAAAGACCTATCCCTGCGGGAGCAGGGATCCCAGGAGCCCGCCCGCCGCGGGCTTTTTTGATCCGGGGAAAGCAGTCCGGAACCTGCCCGATGCGTCGGATCTGCTCCCTGAGCTACTTACATGTTAAAATTGAGCCGCGGCGGCGCTCCGGCGCCTCCGCTTTAACTCAGACGATACGAGACAACGATTATGATTTCCAATGCAGATCCGGATTTTACCGCTCTGGTAAAGAAAACCGCCGGTATATTCTGGCCCCGGGATGATACTGACAGTGCCGATGGCATCTCCGGCGCCATTCTTTCCCTGATGGACGTTATCGCCGACCGAAACGGCCGCCTGGAATCCGCCGAGGATCCCCTGTATCAGGATGGCCTCAGACTTCTGGCCTCCAGGCTGGAGGATTACCGGCGGGAAAACGGCGGCCTCTCCAATGCCGAGGCCTGGCTCCTTGTTTACGGCATCGCCGGAGCCATGTCTTCCGAAAATCGGAAGGACAAAACCCCGCCGGAAGCGCTGGCTTTGGCTCTGAACGATCTTTATCCTGAAAACAGCTACGATGATACCGGCCGGCTGGTGCGGGACTCCGCTCCGGCGATATTCGGACTTCTGAGTCAGGGTTTTCAGCCGTCGCCCCTGTCCGGCGCCGGGGATAATCCCCATGCGGAGTCCTTCAGGCTCCTGGTGCGGGAGTACCGGAATGTTTCCCCGGGGGAGGCGGAGATGATTTTCGGGGCGGTGAATCTCCTCCTGGTGCATCTCCGGGCCGTGCCCGGAGCTTAAGACGGCAACCGGACGGGCGGCTCCTGCTATGCGCAGGGCTGCCGCTTTTAAGTCCGGATTAATCAGAACAGTAAATCAGAACGGGAGGCGCGGTGTTTCAGTGCCGGTCATACAACAGACGCATGAATGTCTGGTATGTTTATGAGGTTGATTACGTTTGGGATGAAGCCAAACAGAAGAAGGTGCAGGAGAAGGTGCAGAGACGGAAATGCGTCGGCAAGATTGACCCGGAAACGGATCAGGTGATTCCTAATGGCAAACGGGGCCCGGCCCGCGTTACCCCGGGGGACATCAGTCAGTCAGCCGCCGGCTCCTTGCCGGAGCCGGAATCACGGGCGAAGAGGGCGGC
>DFFT01000019.1 GCA_002372325.1 Succinivibrionaceae bacterium UBA3769
TTGAATTTCTGTTCAGGTATATGGGGATTCACAGAGACGAGCTAAAAGATAAATCGCTGTCTGACGAAAGGAGAAATGCTATTCTTGAGCAGGCAATGCCATGGAAATTTAAGAAGGCCTAAAGTGCTGACTTTAGACCTAATACAAAATTTGAAGAACTCAGAAACAGGAACTGCAATCAGGAACCGGCAGCAATCGGAGGAAGATAAAATCAAGGATGGATTCTATACCGAGATTGCTATCCCGGAAAAGAAGGATGAGATCCTCGATCTTTTGAAAAACTTTTCCCCTGAAGCACATACCAATGCCGATGAGAATTTCGACTGGCTTCCTGATGGCAGTTTTTCCATAGTCGTTATGAAGGACGGTGAAGAGATTCTCTATGCGGATCTTTTTGAAGATGAACTCACGCTGGGTGTCGGAGGGTGGCATACTCACTATGCCGGATACCTGACGGATTACCGCATGTTCCTTGAAGTCCTGAATGAGTTTATCGACGGAAGACGCTGCGCCGTGTGCATAAAATCCAATGAAGAGTGGATGGGGTGCTTTACAGCTGGGACAGAGGATTTGTCCGAGACGTCTTTGGTGAAGGAGGTGAATGAGATCCTGTCCGCCAGGGAATTACAGAAGAAACTGAAAGAGCACGGATACCGTATTGAATGCTGTTTCCTTGATACCTCGAAAAACAAAGTCTATGAGATAGCGGCAGAAAAGGAGTGATGCTTGTTTACGCAAACCTTTATGACTAAGCCGCGGTTAATGCCGCTAAAGCAGTAATCGCAAGCAGCACGCGTCTTTATCAGGTCAGGACGTTAATGGTTCCCATCGGGCAGCTTGACGTTCTCCGCTTACCCTTGTTTTTTGCTTCCGGAACCTGAGAGACCAGAGTTCTTCAGATACGATTATCAGAAACCTGTTTTCAGCGGCCGGCTCTTTCGGCTGCTGCTTGCGGAGCTTCACAGAAATAGCAAAGGCCCTGGATCGCTAACTCAGTTTAAGCATAACCTCTCAGAATCATCCCGGGGCCCGATATATAATCTTTGGGATATTACCTAATGCAGCTATCAAAAGATAACTGCGGATGACGGTCTACGGATCGGAACAGAGATTAAGGAGAGTGGGTATTAAATGACTGTTTATTTCAGGCGTCTGGCGCTTCTTGCAGTTATTGTTTCTGTGACCACGGGATGCGTCAGCAGAGAGGAGGTGTACTGCCATGAAACCTCGTATGCGGAATCCATGTACTTGTATTTAAAGAACGACACGGATTATCAGAAGCAGATCGAGCTTATGGATACCTACTTCAAAGAAGCAACGGCATCAGGCAAAAAGGTTGCTCCGGGAGCATACGCTCATTATGCGCTTCTTAAGTCAAAGGTCGGCCGTGAAGGAGAGGCGCAGAGTTATCTGGAAAAGGAAAAGACCGCTTTCCCTGATTCCGGGCGTTACCTGAATTCTTCCATGAGCGTTATTAAGAATAATAACCAGGCGAACACGAACACTGCTGCTTCCAGTGCCAGCGATCCGAAAAAGCCGGTTTCCAGCAAGGCCGGTAAGGGGAAATAATGAAGATTAGAACTCTGTTTTTAGGTCTTGCGGCCGTTTTGCTGTTTACCGGATGCGCCACTTCGGAGCATATTGATTACACTGAATTCCGGAATAACACTCCGCATTCCGTTCTGGTAGTTGTTTCACACTCGGAATCCGAAGAGGTTAATGCCATTCCTTCTGTGCTTTCATCCGCAGCTTTGCCTTTGTCTGAGGCCGGGTATTATGTGATACCGGTTACCCTGGCGAATGAAACCTTCAAGGCCATGGGCGTAAGGAAAGCTGATGAGATCAAAAGCATTCCCCACAGCAGGTTAAAGGAGTTATTCGGCGCCGATGCCGTAATGTATCTCACTATCAACGAATACCAGACTAATTATGTCCTTCTTGACAGTTATTTCCTGGTGTCAGTGACTGCGGAGCTAGTCGATTTATCCACCGGAAAAACTCTCTGGAAGGAGACCTCCGAGGACAGCAATGAGTCAATGATATCCGGCGATATCGTGTCAGATGCGGTGGGAGCCGTGGTGAAATACGGGCTTAATGAGCTTATGGATGTGGGTAACTACCTTTCCGTAACGAATTCCTATAATTTGTTTACTCCGGATAACTCGTACTTAACGAATCCTATTCTCAGCGGCCCCTATTCGCCGTATTACCGCAAGGATAAGATTTTGAGCAAGTAACAGTCTTGAAAGGCTGAGAACAAAATCTTTCCTGACAGGGAGTGTTAAGGCGCAAGGACAGAAGCCAGAGAACCGGTTTCTGTCTTTTCTTTTCGGGAAGGGCTTTCCTGCTTACAATAGGCCATATCAGCCGGCCTGATTACGATGCACCGGAATTTGGGCCGGAGATACGGTATTTAATGCTGTCAGACTGGAAGGACAGAGCTTTTCAGGGATCTCAGAAATGTCAGAGCGTCAGAAGTTTAAGGTTGATGGCTATACTGCGGACAACTTGGCTAATGCCAAAATATGCGAAACCCAAACCATAAAATCTCATGTTTACATCGTCTGTCCCCATTGTCACGTAAAGGTGGATGCCATTCCCTGGCGCTCAAATTACGGAAATAAGCCGGAGTTTGTAACGGGCTCTGCCGGAAAGCTTGATGAAAGCTATGCCTCCCTGAACAGACGCAAACCCGGCTCCGAGCTTAAATGCTGCATAAGGTGCGGGGGCGTTTTTCTGGATCCCCGTTTCAGAGAGGCCGCTATCGGTGGGTACCGGAAGCCCAAAAACCATGATGCCCTGGCGGTATTCATCACTCTTTCCCTTATCGTGGCTATCATTGCAGTCTATGCGGCTATTACCGGAACCTACCGCAGGATTGACAGCTTTCAGGATTTCTTCAATTTGGGAACCATTCTGGTGGTTTTTCCGCTGGTAGTGGTTCCGGTGGTATTTATTCTGGTCAGGAAGCAAACTGGGCTTTATAAAAACCGGGATGAACTGGGATCCTCCCGGGCGCGGCTTAAAAACCTCGATTATCTCCGGGCTCTTAACAGACTCGGGCGTCCTCTTCCGGTAAAGTACCAAAACATCATAGAAGGCCGTCCCGATGATGAGAGTATTTACCGGGCGCTTTCCGGAAGCTGCGAGTTCTGCGGATACCTTCTGAAGGATCCGGAATTATGCCGTCATTTCGGATCCCCGCTTATGGTCTGTCCGGAGTGCCGGAAGCTTACCTATGACGGCAGCCTATGCGAGCTTTCCTTTTATCCCCCGGAGCGGCAGCAGCGGGAATTCGATGCTGTTCAGAGCAGTATTGGCACTGTCATAAAGGCCCACACCAGAAGGGCCGTCATTTCCGGTCTTATTGCTGCTCTGGGGCTCTTGGCTTTGGCGGCTCTGATCTATTTTGTGTTTTTGGCGCCTGAAGCTCCGGGACTCTTGGGCTATTCCCGGTATTTCCCCGGAAAGCTCAGAATGGTGTCAATGATCCTGGCGGTACTGGCGATAGTCATCGGCTTTTATTTCCAGGTGAAGGCGCTGGCAGTAATCATGAGGTGTTCCGGATACCGCAGGATAAGCATGAAAGCAGCGCTGGCAGAGTCTGAGCACCGTCTCAGAAACCCGGAATATGCTGCCAATGTCAGAGAGGCCGTAAGTCTTTATGAAAGCTCTGTTTCCCCCTGAGGAGCCGGCTGCAAACAGGAGGGCTTAAGCCTATGCTCTGGATTCAGCAGAAAAATGACGTAAACAACAGGAGAAGGCAGAAATGACAGCGCTATTCCTTATACCGCTGCCTGTCCTGAGATCTCGGGAAACGTATGTAAGCTTGCCCGGGACAGGATTATTCCTGTGAGAGCTACTGAATGCCCATCTGTTTTTTGTAGCTTCTCACCTGCTGAGCAAAAAGCTTGGCATCGTTGCTGGAGACATCAGGAGAGACAGAGCCTCCGGAAGGCAGGGTTACCTTCAGGGCATTAACCGGAACGTTGTTGATTCTGAGCTCGTAGTGGAGATGCGGTCCCGTGGATCTTCCGGTATTCCCGGACAGGGCAATGCGCTGGTTGGCCTTCACGGACTGTCCCGGCTTTACCAGAATCTTGCTGAGATGCATATAGACGGTGGAATAGGCTCCCTGGTGCTTTATTACAATGTAGTACCCGGCAGCGTTCTGATAGGTGCATCTTTCAACTACGCCGTCGGCAGGGGCATATACCGGAGTGCCCACGGGAACGCCGAAGTCCGTGCCGTTATGGGGACGGATCTTGCCGGTAACAGGATGTCTCCTGTGGGGGTTGAACTGGCTGGTTACGCGGATCTGTCCGGCAATGGGGTAACGGCTGAACTTGCCGCTGGATTTGCTCCTGAAGTTCTTCTCATCGTAGTATTTGTTGTTGGAGCTCAGTCTGAAGGCATTGACGCGGCCCTGCTTGTGGGACATGATGGAAACGGCATTAATGCGATCTCCCTGTCTGTTGCCGCTGAACAGAATCCGGATTTCATCCCCGGCTTGGAGATTGCTCATGGAAAAGCGTCCCTTGAACATGGAGACAATGGACTTGATTTCGCTCCCGCTGAGTCCGGCTCTGACACCGGCTTCCTTCAGGGTATCTCCCTTTTTAAGAGTGATAATGGTCAGGCTCTTTCTGACGGCGATCTTAGGCTCCTGTTCCTTCTTGAGACGCTCAGCTTCTGCCCGGAGCCGGGCTTCCTTATCGGCTTTGGCCTTGGCCAGAGCGGCCTGCTCCCGGCGCTTCCGTTCTTCTTCGGCCTTTCTTTCCGCCTGAAGCCGTTGGCGTTCCTTTTCTTCCTTGGCCTTTTTCTTTTCAGCAGCCTGAGCCTGCATTCTCCGGCTGGCTTCCTCTTTGCGGGCCTGTTCCTTTTTAGCCTGCTCTTCCTTCTTGCGGGCGAGCTCCTTCTGCCGAGCCAGTTCTTCCTTTTTGGCCTGCTCCGCCTTCTTCTTTTCTTCCCTGGCTATTTCTTCCTCGGTCTTTCCGGCATTAGCCAGCTGCCGGGCCAGTTCCTTGGCGCTGAGAGCCTCGATTTCTTCATTGTTAAGATTAATATGAGTATCCACCGGCTCCTTCACGGCAATAAACTGGAGCTGCTCGGCATTTCGGTTCCGAATATAGCGAACCTGAAATTTCTTATCCAGGGGTTTAACCAGCTGCAGCACCTGATTCTTATTGTCCAGAAGGAAATAGATTTTATCTCCCGGAATGATCTTCTTGATGGAGCTGCCGTATACGGGAGCGTTCTCAATGGCCTTGAGAATTTCATAGGGCTGGTTCAGGGTGTTGAAGATATTATTGATGTTATCTCCCCGGACTGCTACCTGGAGGTACCATTCGGGAGCGTCGTCATTGTCCTCGGAGGTATCAAAAAGCTCCGCATCGGAAATCGGATCCTCGTCAATGCTTTCGGTGGCGTTGACATCGTCTGAATAGGTAATGCCCTGATAATCCTGATGGATGTCGGGAACGCGGCCGGTGGAGGCCCATTGCAGACTGTTTTCGGAAGACATCTGGGGCGCCGGCAGAAAAATCGCCGTAACCAGAGAAATGGTCAGAATGGCGCAGATGGCATAAACGTGGTTTTTGGGGATGGGGAATCTTAGTTCATCTGAGCCGGAACGATTTTCTGAGACATCTCGCATCACAAAACAGACTCCAACTCACTGTTAATAAACGGCTGACAAGTTCAAAACCAGCGATCTTGCGATCGTAAAATCATGCGCCACATGCATCTGCACATGTGTCACCTGCGCATGTGTCACACAAATATCTGACTTTGATATTAAGTAAAAGTTCCCTGAAAACGCTTTTTTTGACACACGGAAAACAAAATTATGAAAAAAACTGCTTTTGAAGTGCCAGGAGGGACAAAAAACTCCCATGCAAATAAAGGAGATTTCGTATATGATAACTTTAATTCGCCGTTATTCAAAATAGTTTACGGCCGGGAGGCTGCTACGGTGCGAATTTTGCCTCAAAACCAGCTTTTAATGTGTTTTATCCTGTCTCCGGCCTTATAAAGCGGCATTTTTGTCCGGGGGAACTATCCTGCGGTTTCCTTTGGGAAACGGCGGGGGAATCGGGGGATGGCGGGATCTCGCCGGCTTTCTCAGAAGTATCGGGGAACCCTGTTTTGCCGGAAGATGATTTCGGGTGATTTGAAAGGATTTGTAGTGAAAAGAATAGTTGTGAAGGGAATTGTTTTAGCATGATTTTCGGGGAAAAGTTTTACCGTCTTCTTGATGAAATGAGCATCTGGCAGCAGTCTCTGTTTGCTTTGACGCTGGCCGCGAGGATGAGTCCCAATCTGTATCTTTTTTGCAGTCTGGAGCATCATGACGCTCTTCGGGATGCCTTCCGGGCGGCCTTTGATGCCCTGTGGGTCTATCACACGGACAAAAACAATCACATTGATCTGGAACTGGTTCAGGAGGATCTGGAAAAGGTAATGCCGGTGCCGGATCCGGACGGTTCCTACGGCGCTTATCCGGCCTTTGATGCCTGTCAGGCTCTTATTCTGGCTCTGGAGGCCATTACCGTTAAAAACGGCGATGAAGCCCTGAATGCCAGCAATATCTCTGTCTGCACCGTGGCGAAGTTCCTGGAGGTGCAGGAGGATGAGGTTTTTTCCGACGATGAGCTCCGGGAGAAGCCGCTTATGGAGGAGGAGATGAATTTTCAGGTAGAGCTCCTGTCCCGGCTTCGCCGCAAAAGAGAACCCGGATGGATTCATGAGCTTTATGAAGAGTTCCGCAGTGTTCCCTGTTCCAATATCGGCATCAGTCTGGATGCTGAATAGAGAAGGAGAGAGAAAGAGCAGAGAAAGAGCTTATGAGAGCAAAAGAGATGAGCTGAGAAAGGGCGTTGCAGAAAAAACGTCCGACAAATGAGCCCCGCGGAGAATGAGAGCAGGGGAGTCCGAGCATAGGAAGTCCGCCGCTCTCCCCAAAGTTTCGTCTGCCTTTATCTTTTCTCTTCTCTCTTCTCTTCCCTTCCCTTCCCTTCCCTTCCCTTCCCATTCCTCCTTAGAAGTGCTCCCAGCTTTTCCAGAGGAGGAGCACGCCGCTCAGAATCATAATGCTCTGGAACAGCTTCTTAATAAGCGCCGCATTCACCTTTTTGATGATCATGGTGCCGGCAAATCCTCCCAGAAAAGCCCCCAAGGTCAGCATGGGCACCCAGACCCAGTGGATCACGGCTACGGTTCCCAGAGTAAAGGCCCCGATAAAGTTCCATAAGAGGGCGATAAAGATCATGGAATGATGAATCGCCTTTTTGATGTCCTGCTTGAACCACATGACCAGCACCATGATGCCGATAAGTCCGGCCCCGGAGGAAAAGGATCCTGAAAGCATGCCGGTGAGGGCTACCCAAATACCTCCCAGGGCATAATCCCGTCTCGTAAGCTCGGCTTCATGGTTTTCCAGACCGAAATTCTTTCTTCTGATGGAGTAGATCACCGAAGCTATGGTGATAATGCCCAGAATAAGCTCGGCGATCCAGTCGGCCACTAAGGTGACCAGGCAGGATCCCAGAGCCACTGCGGGACAGCCGATGAAAATCATTTCCGCGGCAATGGTTCTGTTGATGCTTTTAAGTTCGTGGTTTCGGGCATAGGATCCCAGTCCCAGCGCCACCACGGCTACCTTGTGGGTGCCCAGAGCCTCGGTAAAGCCAAGTCCCAGGAAGATCAGCACGGGAAGCTGCACGAAGCCGGCGCCGCCCCCGGAGAGGGAGGCCAGGATATTGGCGATAAATCCGGTAAGAAAAAGGGTTATCTGTTCAATGACTGTCTGGAGCATATGGTTCCTGCTATCTTCCGCCGCCGGTACTTGTCTCCCGGCGGGGCATTCCTGCTGTTTATTGCTGCTATTTATTGCTGCATAGCGCCTCAAAAATAAAAGACAGCGCGAGGCTGTCTTTCTTAACGCGTTTTTTCTTCTTTGGCGCGCGGGCTTACTTCTTCTCGCGGTTTATGGCCCGGTAGGCGATATCATGGCGATAGAACATCCCGTCCCAGGAAATGGTTTTTGCTAAAGCGTAGGCCTTTTCCTGAGCCTCGGATACGGTATTCCCGAGAGCAGTGGCGCAAAGCACCCGGCCGCCGCTGGTTACCACCTTGCCGTTCTCCATGCGGGTGCCGGCATGGAAGATCTTGGTATCCTGAGGAAGAGCGGCATCAAGCCCTGAGATAACGTCTCCCTTCTTCGGCTTCACGGGATAGCCCTGAGCGGCCAGTACCACCCCCACAGCAGGACGGGGATCATAGGCGGCATCGCCGTTCTCGAGCTCTCCGTTTACTGCCTTGAGACAGAGCTCAGCAAGATCGCTCTTCATTCTCATCATAATGGGCTGGGTCTCAGGATCCCCGAAGCGGCAGTTAAACTCAATTACCTTGGGAGCGCCGGAACTGTCGATCATAAGACCGGCGTAGAGAAAGCCCACATATTTGCTGCCTTCTTCCTTCATGCCGTTAATGGTGGGGAAAATAATCTCGTCCATGACCCGCTGATAAACCTCCCGGGTTACCACCGGGGCGGGAGAGTAGGCCCCCATGCCGCCGGTATTAAGGCCGGTGTCGCCGTCGCCTACTCTCTTGTGATCCTGGCTGGTAGCCATGGGAACTACGTGTTCGCCATCGGTCATGACGATAAAGGAGGCTTCCTCGCCTTCCAGGAAATCTTCAATAACCACCCGGGATCCGGCAGCCCCGAAGGCATTTCCGGACAGCATGTCCCGGACGGCGTTTTCCGCAGTTTCCAGATCCATGGCCACGATAACGCCCTTGCCGGCGGCGAGGCCGTCAGCTTTTACCACCACGGGAGCCCCGTGGCTTCTGAGATATTCCAGAGCCGGTTCCGTTTCAGTGAAGGTCTGGTATCTGGCAGTGGGGATATGATGTCTTTCCAGGAAATCCTTGGTGAAGGACTTGGATCCCTCCAGCTGGGCTGCGGCTTTAGAGGGTCCGAAGATTTTGAGACCGGCTTCCGTGAAGACATCGGTGACGCCCATAACCAGCGGGGCTTCCGGGCCCACAATGGTGAGATCAATGGCGTTCTTAACGGCGAAGTCCCGGAGGGCGGTGATATCCTCGGCTCCGATGGCGACATTTTCAACCTTGTCTTCTCTGGCGGTGCCGGGATTGCCCGGAGCAACAAATACTTTGCTGACCAGCGGGGATGCGGCTGTCTTCCAGGCCAGGGCATGCTCCCGGCCGCCGCTTCCGAT
>DFFT01000147.1 GCA_002372325.1 Succinivibrionaceae bacterium UBA3769
TCCGGAGCCCTCGGTTTAGATTGCGGTCTGGAAAAAGCTGGTATCCACCCTTTGCTCGCATCTGAAATCGAACCTAATACAAGAAAAACAATATTATTGAATAAGCCTGATATAGGACTAATAGGAGATATTAACGCATACAATGCTGATGAAATAAGAAAATTCGCAAAAATTTCAAAAGATCAGGAAATAGATTTAATTATTGGCGGTCCTCCATGTCAGGCTTTTTCTACTGCTGGTCAAAGGAAGGGATTTGATGATGCCAGAGGTAATGTATTTTTAACATTCATCGACAGAATACTCGAATTGAGGCCAAAATATGCTGTTATTGAGAATGTTCGCGGGATACTTTCGGCTCCATTCGAAAGCGAGGAGACAATAAAAAGTTTTGGTTTTGCTCCTAAAACACCAGAGGATAAAAAAGGCGGAGCTTTGGTTCATATTCTTGACAAGCTGGAAAAAGGCGGCTACACGGTCACATTTAATCTTTACAATGCGGCTAATTACGGTGCTCCGCAAATACGAGAGCGTGTTGTTTTTTTCTGTTCCAGAGACGGGGAAAGAGTACCTTACCTTAATCCCACTAATGATGAATTTGGCCACTTTAACCTGCCTAAATGGAAGGTTCTAAATGATGCTATTGGTGATTTGAACGAAAACGAACAAGAATTTGCTGTTTTTCCGGAAAAAAGACTCAAGTATTACAGAATGCTGAAGGCTGGACAAAACTGGCGTTTTCTGCCTAAAGAACTTCAAAAAGAAGCTCTGGGCGGAGCTTATGAAGCTGGCGGTGGAAAGGTTGGCTTTTTCAGAAGACTTGATTGGAACAAACCGGCACCTACATTGGTAACAGATCCGACAATGCCTGCAACGGATCTCTGTCATCCTAGTAAAGACAGACCAATTAGTGTCCAGGAATATAAACGAATTCAAGAATTTCCCGACAATTGGAATCTATTCGGTTCCTTAAAAGACAAGTACAGACAAATCGGAAATGCAGTGCCAATTAGTCTGGGATATGCCATAGGAAGGCAAATTGTGAAGTTAATTAATAAAGAAAAAATAGAACTTCCGCCTGATAATTTCCCTTTTTCCAGATATACAAACACTAATGAAACTACATTTAAAATGCTTATCGAAAAGAAAAAACATAAACACTTAAAGACAAATGAACAGAACGGTTTTCAAACGAGTCTTTTCGATTAAACTCCATCAAGGTTCAGCATATCTGGATTGTTTTTAATCGCGCTAATTGCGAATTTTTTAAATTTATCCTCAGACAGGTTGCAACCTTGGCCTATTTTTTCATTAAGTTCTTGCCAATATGTTCTGCCAGTTTTCGCATCAAACCTATGCCACACATCGATGTTTGTTCCTGCTCTTATTTTATTTGAGGAACTGTTTTCAGTATTTGTTTTATTTTTAATCTGAAGCCGTTCGCCACGTATGGAAACAAAATCAGTAGCCTTGATTGTAGTTCCCCAGCAGCTGGCCCACCCCTTGCCGACTACATTAACGGCAATGTACTCCTCAAGCAAAGCCCCTATTAAATTCTCACTGGCCATAGAAGCCCGATGCATTTTTGTGATTTCTTGCTCTCCAAACTCATTATAAATCCGTATTGAAACGAGCTTCGAAACTAGAGGATCTGGAATAGTTGTTGATGGATTGCCTTTTTTTAACGATGGTCTATTGCCATACCCTTTAAAAAACTTTTTTACAAATTTATCTTTTTCTGCCTCAGCTGCATCAGGATTATCATCTTTCCAAACTCTGGCAACAATATAAAAACCTGACTGTTTTATATCATCGTAAGAATAACCACCAAGGTCAAACTCTCTCCTGCCCCAAATTTCCAATTCAGATTCATTCATATTATAATCCCTGCTCAACATAAAAAACTGAATTCAGAATCGCTCATTTACTGATAGTTGCAACAAACCTAACTACAAGCGTATCTCTCATCATTCCAACAAATATCTGAAACGAAACTTTAAACCAACCCCATAAAGCTTAATCAAGATCGGCCTCACTTTACTTCCGAGCTTGATCATATCTCCACAAAGGCAGTATCAGACTTCAGAAAATCTTCCACCTGTTTGAGGTAAAGATCTTCGACCTCCGGGGACTTCATCATTTTTCTGACGACGCATTCCCAGATCACCAGCTGACGGATATGCTTCATGGACAGCTGATTCTTAACCTCCTGATCCCGTCTCATGTTCCGGAGGAATTTGGCATCCCAGTATTCCGTGCTGCTTTTGGGAGTGGTAGCCAGGCGGCAGCCCTGATGGCGATGCCAGAAGCAGCCGTGAACAAACACCACCGCATTGTACCTGGCAAACCAGAGATCCGGATGACCGGGGAGGTCAGAGGTGTATTTTCGATAGCGGTACCCCCGGGCAAAAAGCTTCTTTCTGAGATAAACCTCAGGCTCGGTGTCCTTGGAACGCACCCGGCTCATATTGTAGCTGCGGGCTTCCTTTGATTTGATGTCTGCCAACCTGAATCTTTCCTCACACTGCCAAATTCGTCCCCCGAAAGCTATCCGGGGTTATCATGCTGAGATCACCTTAATGGTTCTTCCGGTCTCTGCCGGAGTCATACCGGAAATTCCTGAATTACATCATCAGTTATTACAGGTAAAATCATCAAAAACGCCGCAAGAATCCTTTGCCGTCACAAGAAGAGCACCGGAAAGCTGCGGTAAAACTCATGTCCGTAGCTGATCCCGGCTATTAACATCAGGACTGCCCGCTGGTAAATAATAGCGCCGTACCTGCGACGAAATCAAAAAGGCCGGACAAACGCCGGCCTGAAATTGAGATCGATTCTTAATTCCGGAACACTTCAGGATTCCGGAACAACCTCCCCTTACAGCAGGATACGAGCCTTCAGAGTGCCCGGAATCTTCTTGAATTCCTGGAGGATCTCCTCGGCATCATCGGTTACCACATCCATTACCACATAACCTACATCGGGAAGGGTCTGCAGGTACTGGGAAGCAACGCCGATATTCCGCTCAGCCATGATCTGGTTAAGCTGCTTCAGGATGCCCGGAACGTTCTTGTGCACGTGGAGCAGCCGGCTGACATTGCCCTGAACCGGCAGAGAAACCTCAGGGAAGTTCACTGCGGAGAGAGTGGAGCCGTTATCGGAATAGGTAGCCAGCTTGGTGGCCACTTCAATGCCGATGTTGGTCTGAGCTTCCTTGGTGGAACCGCCGATGTGCGGAGTCAGGATGACATTGTCAAACTGAGTCAGCGGAGACTCAAACGGATCGCCGTTCTTGGCGGGTTCGGTAGGATATACATCCACGGCAGCGCCGCCTACCTTGCCGCTCTTAAGAGCATCAACCAGGGCATCAATGTCAACCACGGAACCTCTGGCGGCATTGATGAAGATCACTCCGTTCTTCATCTTGCTGAAGGATTCGGCGTTGATCATCTTTCTGGTGGTAGGATTGTCCGGCACATGGAGGGTGATGATGTCAGCATGAGCATAAAGCTCGTCCAGAGTCTCAACCTGACGCACATTACCGAAGTCCAGCTTGTTCTCGATGTCGTAGAATTCCACCTTGAGTCCCAGAGCCTCGGCAATAATGCCCACCTGAGTGCCGATGTGGCCGTAGCCGATAATGCCCAGAGTCTTGCCCCGAACCTCATAGGAACCCTTGGCGCTCTTGTCCCAGCCGCCCCGGTGCAGGATGGCGTTCTTTTCCGGAATGGTGCGCATCAAAGTCAGGTACTCGCCGGTAACCATTTCGGCTACGGAACGGGTATTGGAGAACGGAGCGTTAAATACCGGAATACCATGAGCGCGGGCCGCATCCAGATCCACCTGATTGGTGCCGATGCAGAAGCAGCCAACGGCGCAGAGCTTATGGGCAGCCTCAAAAACATCCTCGGTAAGATGAGTCCGGGAACGAATGCCGATAAAATGCACGTCTTTGATTTTTTCTATAAGCTCGTCATGCCCCAGAGCCCCCTTCAGGTACTCCACATTGGTATAGCCGGCTTTTTTAAACACTTCCAGAGCGCTTTCGGAAACTCCCTCCAGAAGAAGAATCTTAATCTTGTTTTTATCAAGTGAATAACGAGCCATTTTAATCTCCTTAACCTGTAAAGGTTTCACATGAACTTCTGAATAGCGGGGAGCCCGGTGGACTCCCCTTTCGGGATACCGATTTTACTTGGCATTGGCACGGCGATCCTGAACAGCCATGGCCAGCTTTTCAAGTGCGGTGGTGGTGTCTTCCCAGCCAATGCAGGCATCGGTAATGCTCTGACCGTAAACCAGCTGATCGGAACAGCCTTCCTTAAGATCCTGACGGCCTTCAACTAGGTGACTCTCAATCATCACGCCGAAGATGCCCTGCTGACCTGCAGCCAGCTGACAGCAGACATCAGCGCACACATCCATCTGCCGCTTGAATTCCTTGTGGCTGTTGGCATGGCTGAAGTCAATCATGACCTTGGCAGGAAGTCCGGCCTTGGCAAGTCCGTCAACGGCGCTCTGCACGTTGGCAGCGTCGTAATTCGGGCCTCTGCTGCCGCCGCGGAGAATGATATGGCAGTCATCGTTGCCGAGAGTCTTCACAATGGCGCTGTGGCCGAACTTGGTAACGGACAGGAAGGTATGCTGAGCCGCTGCAGACTTAAGAGCGTCAATGGCTACCTTCACGGTGCCGTCGGTGCCGTTCTTGAAGCCCACCGGAGCGGAAACGCCGGAAGCCAGCTCGCGGTGCACCTGAGATTCGGTGGTGCGGGCGCCGATGGCAATCCAGGAAATCAGTTCGTCAAGATACTGCGGGGTCAGCACATCAAGGTACTCGGTGGCGCAGGGCATGCCCATCTCGTTGATGTCCAGAAGAAGCTTTCTGCCGATCCGAAGTCCCATGTTGATGTCGAAGCTGTTATCCATGTAAGGATCGTTAATAAGGCCCTTCCAGCCTACAGTGGTACGGGGCTTCTCGAAATAAACCCGCATGATGATCTCCAGAGAGTCCTTGTATCTCTCGCGGAGCGGGCAGAGTCTCTCGGCATATTCAAGGGCTGCCTTGGTATCATGAATGGAGCAGGGACCGGTAATAACCACCAGACGGTCATCCTTCCCTGTCATAATGTCGTGAATTGCAGCTCTGGCTTTCAGAACGGTATTGGCAGACTTCTCGGTGCAGGGATACTTCTCAATAAGAGCTACTGGAGGAAGAAGATCTGTAATTTCCTTGATTCTGGTGTCGTAAATTTTGTTAGTCATGATATCAAAAATCTATTATCTGGCGGTTCTACCGCGTAAAACCGGTTTGTCCTTTGTACTGAGACCTGAAGCGTTGTCCATTCTGCGAATTAAGCCCTTGGAAATAAAAGCTGAAACGCATTTCAGGCTTCCTGAAACGGTACTCATTGTATAAGCCGCCCCCTGTTTAGTCAAATACAGACGGCGTTATCAGCGGTTAATTGGCATCTTTTGAGAATCCGGGCGGATTTTTTGCGAAAATTTCCCATTTTTAAAGATCCCGAAATAATTGCCCCGGAACATTTTTCCCAAAACCGCATTCTGAAAACTGAACAAAACCAGCCCTTTTCCGCCCAGCGCCAGCCCATAATCCTGCTGATACGCCGGACTTGCCCGCCCCCGCATCAGCGTCTCCGCAAGAGGGAGCAAAGAATCGCAAGCTTTCAGTTTTTGTATTTCCGCCCGGTTCTGCTATCATGACGGCTTCGCAATAAGGAGATAATATGAAAGACACGGAATTAACCCCCTCCTCCGGCAGCAAGGAATTTGACGTCAGGCAGGAGTTTGATCTCAGCAAGATTTCTGCCGACAAGATTTCTGCCGATGATGCAAAAGATTCAGGCTTTTACATCGTTGCCCGGGCCTGGCTGAAGGATCACCCGAATGCGACCAAGGATGACAAAGACGATTTTGTAAAAGATTTTTTTCATGGGTATGACAACAGACCTTCTCGCAGAACAGGGAAGCCGCATTCTGCCTCTCAGGATCCGCTGGTGCTGAAGCTTGTTGCCGCGCTGCCTGGCTGCCGCTTTTCCGAAAATGACATTGCCAGAATGCATCAGGCCGCCATGGCTGTTGAAAATATAACAGGCGCCCTGCTGGAAGAGTACATTGCCGTTAATGTGACTGACAAGGGATGGGCCATTTGCTGGGGCAGCACGATAAGGGCCACCGATTTGGTGTCCGACGAAGGCAGAAAACTGCAAATCAAAAACAAGACCAATACCGAAAACAGTTCTTCCCGGCAAGTCCGGAAAGGAACCGATATTGTCGTATGGCACAGGCTCGATGCCGGGGATGGAAGGTATTACTGGGAGGAGCTCAATAAAATCATCGGACACGGCTGCTGCATGTCCGAAGAAGGATTTCAGAAGTTCGCCCTTAAAGCTCTTGATAACAACCCGAAGATGATAAACCTTGATTTAACGGGGGAGCAAACGGAACAGCCGGACGGAGCTTAAGGGCCCGCGCAAACTGCGAGCCTGCCTGCTACGCCGCCTGTTTTTCCGGCCGTTCCGCCGCCTGATGCTTCCGTCTTTTTCGCTCGATAAGCATTTTGAAGGTGGTTTCATTGGTGTTGGCGTACCGGGAAAAGGGGAAGTTTTCCGGCGGGGTGGCTATGTTTTCCCTGTTAATCAGCCTTACAATTTGCTTCCCTATGGCATACCCCAGGCTGATGGGAACGGCATTTCCCAGCTGCCGGTACTTGTCCTTCAGAGAACCAAAGAGCTTCCAGTCATCCGGGAATTCCTGAATGCGCTTATATTCCTGAACGCTGACCGGTCTGTCCCTGTCAGGATGACAGAGATCCGTAGCCGGCATGGTGGGATCGGTAACCAGGGTGGGAGATGGCTTGTTCCAGTCGAGTCTTCTCAGAAATCCCACCTTGCCGCCTCCGGTATTATAAGCTCCCCCCAGAGCCTCCTTTTGCAAAGCCTCCGGAAGACAGCGCCAGTTCTGTCCCGCCTTCAGCATGCGGTAATATCTGAGTCTTTTTTCCGGAAAGACGGCAAATTCCTAGTCATCCTCCCTCAGGTCGCCTATGGCATCATTTAACACCTTCCATTTCGGGAGGTTAAAGCGTCCCTGCTCATCATGGGTGGGATTCAGGTAAGGAACTCTTTCCCCGTCCCGCGAGCAGAAAAACACCACCCGCTCTCTTATCTGGGGAGCTCCGTAGTTAGCAGCGTTGTAAAGATTGAACGTTACCGTGTAACCGCCCTTTTCCAGTTTGTCGATAATATGCAGGAGAGTGCCGCCCTTCTTATCATCGGGAGTCTGAGGGGCAAAACCGAAGCTTTTTACTGTTTCCTCGCTTTCAAACGGAGCTGAAAGGATGCCGCGGACATTTTCAATAACGGCATACTTCGGCCGGAGTTCAAGAATGCGGTCGATAAAGGTTAAAAACACATTGCCCCGGGCATCATCAAAACCCTTCCGCTGCCCCGCCGTGGAAAAGGCCTGACAGGGAGGCCCGCCGATTATCAAATCGATTTCCTGATCCTCTGAAATACCGGCGAACTTTCTGATATCGGCGGCGTTATAGGCGTTTATGTCGCCGATAAGCCCGATGTCCGGCCTGTTCAGCAGTATTGTTTTTCTGGTATTGGGTTCAATCTCCGAAGCCAGCAGCGGGTGAATGCCGGCCTTTTCCAGTCCGCAGTCCAGTCCCAGAGCTCCGGAGAAAAAGCTTAACGCCACAATCTCAGGAATGTCGGCGGATTTTCTTACCTGATCCGGCACATCCCGCACGATGTCAAACATGAGCTGCTTCTTTTCCAGAACGGCAGAGTCGATAATCCAGGTCTTTCCCACCTGAACGGCAGGAATTTTTCCCTTTCTGATCAGACTTCTGACATACTGCGCCGAGCAGTCAAGAATGCCGGACATCTCGTCAACTGATAAAGCAGCTCTTTCCATAACCGTAACTCTCAGGGTCTGTATTTTAGTTTCGTTCCCGAAAGTATATCACAGACCCCAAGGAGATCAAAATGCCAGCCTGTCATCCCAGACCGCCGGACAGAGCTTTACCCATCCCGGGATTTTCCTGTTACAATGAGTCATCGCCGCAAATTGATGCCCCGAATTGCTAACTTGCAGCTAAAAACGGAGAAAAAGACCATGGCAGAAAACAATGAGCACATCAAAATCAGCGTCGTTGAAAGGAGAGGCAAACGAGGCTGCGATTACGGGCACCGCGTGGGCGATGTTTACGACTATGCCAAAGATGCCGGCAGACTGTGTCCCTGGATGCTGACGGTTGCCAACATGTACATCTCAAAGCTTAAGGACGGCCAGACGTTTACCCGCGAAGGCCTTCCGAAAAACGCCGTAACCTTCTGCTGCCCGGATCCCCGGGTCATGAACATTTTCCAGATTGAATACACCGGAAGGATCGAAAAGAACAAGGTCAATGAATAGCTGAATAGCCGTGGTAAGGCATAGAGATATGCCTGCTCCGGAGGCTGTGCCGCCAGCCATATAAAAAGCCCATGCCGAATCTGACATGAGCTTTTTTGTTTCCGCTGCTTAGCGATCCTTTGCGGGGAGCGGGCAGTATCGGGATGGCGAATAAATACCGGGATATGGAAATGAGGCGGATCCTTTCTCATCACTACCTTATCGTCACCGCTTTCCGCTCATTGTCATCCCCCTTTCTTAACCGTCGCTTTTTCAGCCCCATCGCCGCTGTCTTAACCCTCTTTTCCAGCGGCTCTCGCTGAGCGTCCTTCCGGCACCGCTGCTACTTCAGGTTAGTCCTGAAGAAGCCGTCTATCTCATCAAAGGGGATCTTGTCCATCTGGTCATACAAATCCACATGGGTAGCTCCCTTTACCACGATGAGCTTTTTGGGCTCGGCGGCTTTCTGATACACATCCTCGGAAAAATATCTGGAATGGGCTTTATCTCCGGTAATCAGCATCAGGGGCCGGGGCGAGAGTTCCTTTATGTTATCCATGAGCCTGAAGTTAAAGAAGCCGTAAGGAGCCGTGGAGTCCCATGCGGAGGTATTGGAATTAATGGCCCGCGGATGATAGGCCCGGCCAACATAGTAGCCGTAGAAATCCTTAATTACCGGATTGGCATCAGCGGGCAGCTTGTCCGGGAACATAGTTTCAAAAGTCTGCGCTTTCCCTGCCGCATCAACGCCTATTTCATGAGCGCCTCTGATAAGTCCGCCGCTCTTGGCCTCCGCATCCCGCATGGCCGCAAGATGCTTTTTGACAATGAGACGCTGCTCATCGGTGTAATATGCTCCCTTGTAGTGGTCGCTGATGCTTTCTGACATATCGTACATGGCAGAGGTCACTACGGCCTTGATCCTGACATCGTTGGATGCGGCGGTGAGAGCCATTCCCGAAAGGCCGCAAATACCGACGGCGCCGATTTTTTCCGGATCCACGAACTTCAGGTTGCTGACAAAATCCACCGCCGCGCTGAAGTCCTCGGTAAAAATATCAGGAGAAGCCATATCGCGTCTGGCCCCGCTTGATTGTCCGGTCATAGACTGATCGAAGGCTACCGTCACAAAGCCCCGGGAGGCCAGTTCCTGAGCATAGAGGCCGGAAGCCTGTTCCTTGACGGCGCCGAACGGGCCGGATATCACCACCGCGCTGTATTTCTTAGCGCTGTCAAAGTTTGCCGGAAGATACAGATGCCCGGCAACATCGAAGCCGTAATGGTTGGAGAACACCACCTTCAGAACCTGGATGTTCTTATTGATCTTAAAAACCCGGGTATCATCCTGCAATGCCTCAATTGATGACTGCTTCATCTGCGAAGCCTCTGCGATAACTGATACCTGAACGTCCTG
>DFFT01000007.1 GCA_002372325.1 Succinivibrionaceae bacterium UBA3769
TCTAAGCTGTTTGTTAAAGAACTTCGCTGAGCTTTACCCTGTCAGCGAATGCGTATTTTAGAGTTTTTTTGAACCTCGTCAATACTTTTATCAAATTTTTTCAAAAAAATTCCAAAACGGTCATTTTTTGACCAGTGTTTGGGTTTTATCCGGAGTTCCTTACCGTCAGTTCAGTGGATAAGTGATGGCTATGCGAAGACCATGAGGCTTAATGTTCTCGATGTCGATGCTGCCACCCTGCTTCAGCACCAGATTTCGCACAATGGAAAGCCCCAGCCCCACATGAGCGTCATCAGTGGCGCGGGCCTTATCAAGACGCATAAAGGGCTTAAACACATTCTCCTGCTGATCCTCCGGTATGCCGGGGCCGTTATCCTCAACCATGAGCCTGATGGCATCTGAGTTTTCCTGAAGCCGCACCTTTACCTGCGTTCCATAGCACAGGCTGTTATCAATAAGGTTCTGCAAAATACGATGCATTTCCGTGGGACGGCAGAGAAAGGTATTGGCATTCTTAAAAGCGCTTTCCTCCGTAAAGGAAACATCATGACCGTTATCCTGATAATCTGACGCAATGCTTTCCACCAGCGATGACAGTCTGAGTTCCCGGCATTCCTCGCGATTTTCCTCGCTTCTGGCAAAATCCAATGTGGCTCTGACCATCTTGGACATATTGCTGACGGTGTCAATTAGCTTATTTTTGTCCTCGCAATCCGGCAGCATTTCCGCTCTTAGGACAATGCTGGTAAGCGGAGTTTTCAAATCATGAGAGATAGCAGCCAGAATTCTCGTGCGATCCTGAATGAATGTGGTTATCCGTTCCTGCATGCGGTTGAAGGATTCCAGAAGATCCTTTATTTCCTCCGGGCCGGTAACGGGCAGCGGCTTTGATTCATAGTCATGACTCAGACGATTGACCTGCTTGGTAAGAGTGTGCAGAGGCTGAGTAAAACCGCGTACCAGGAAAAACAGCAAAAAGGCGCCGAACAGCGAAGCAAAAACAATGGTGTAAAAGACCCGGGGAGTTACCGTGGGTATTATCACATCAGGTCTGAAATAGGCAAATGCCAGATATTTGCCGTCATTAAGAAGCACTGTTCCATGAGAAGACGGCACGTGCGATTCCAGATAAGACGCCGGAATCATAACCTTGTCGGCCATTTCATCCATGGTCATCAGAGAAGAATGATCTTCGTATCGGATAAAGGACTGCTTCAGGCTTTGAGCCGAAACCATGGCACCTGCAGGCTCCTCTGCGGCGCGTTCGTACATCATGACTTCCGGAGCTGCCGCTGTTTCCGCCTTCGCTCTGCGGGAAGCAAAAATACCGAAAAACCGGTTCCCGCTCCCCCTCCGGTCGTCCACAAAGGTCTCTCCGTCATTGGGAACAGGAAAGTCATCGGCATAATAATCCGGAGCATCATCGGTCATCATATTGACAGTTCCGGCATCAAGAGCCAGAGAGCTTTCGATCTTGGATTCCATGCTTCTGTTCCTGACTGCGGTTTCCAAAGGCTTGTCCGTAATCAGAAAAAATGAGCTTCTGCCGTTCTGTCCCCGGAGCAGGCTTTTTCTGAGCTCGGGAGGCGTGTTATTAAGAATGCGCGCCGTATTGATGATCTTAATGGCTGAAAACTTTAGTCCGGTCTCTGTCCAGCGCTCATGCATATCCCAGAAAAATACGCAGATGATGATAATCTGAATAAGAAACAAGGTAGCCGTGGAGCTCAGAAGAAGCCGCCCCTTGATGGTTCCTGGTAACAGTCTAAACAAGCTCATGCTCAACTTCTGCCGTAAAACAATAACCGCCGCCCCATACCGTCTTAATGATATCCTGGCTGTCCGTGGATTCCCGGAGCTTTTTCCGCAGTCTGCTCACCAGAGTATCAATGGATCTGTCAAACACCTGCGCCGTCCGTCCCCGGGCCAAATCCAGAAGCTGATCCCGGGACAGCGTTTCCGCAGGATGCGTCAGGAATGTCAGCAAAAGGTCATACTCCGCGGTGGAAAGGGCAATCAAGGTTCCGTTATCATCAGTAAGCTCGCGCTTCTGCACATCCAGCCGGAGATTAATAAAACGGTAATATTTCAGATTTTTGGCGCCGGCTTCATCTCCTGAGATTCCCGCTGTTCTGCGCAGCACGGCCTTTATCCGGGCCAGAAGCTCCCGGGGATTGAACGGCTTCGTCATATAATCGTCAGCCCCGATCTCCAGCCCTACTATCCGATCCGTATCATCGGACATGGCCGTCAGCATGATCACGGGAATTTTGTTCCCGCTGCTTCTGAGCCGCTTGCAAATGGAAACGCCGTCCTCTCCCGGCAGCATGATGTCGAGAACAATGAGATCCGGCTTCTGACTCATAAGAACCGTATCCAGTTCCTTGCCGTCCCTTGCCGTGACAGCTTTGACTCCGTGCTGCTCCAGAAATCTTTTTACCAGATCTCTTATGTCCTGATGATCATCAACCACCGCTATCAGCGGAATTCGCGCAAAGTCTGTCATTATGAGTTATCCCAAAAGTGCTGTCAGTAATTCTCTCAGGCTTCTGAAAAACGGCCTGCGACCGCCATGAGGAGCAAAAACCGCATTAAGATCGGTATCCGGACGCGCCGCAATATACCTGAACAAAGACCTGAGATTTGCCTTGTCTGTATTTTCCAACAGATAATCCTTTTTTAAAAGCAGAAATCTCACAAGATCCGGCAGGGCATGACTGATGCTGTGGCTCTTCCTGGCGCAGGACTCCACAGTCGTCATATCCGGAACAAAATTCAAAGCGCGTTCCAGTTCGGGCGTCATCAGATCTCCAAGTTCTTCCGGAAACATCTCCTGAAATTTCCGAAACGCCGCTGATAAATCCTGAGATGAGCTATGCTGTTTCGGAATAAAAAGACGCCTGAGGATAGCCCGATCTTCATCGGAATAAGCACCGCGGCATCTCATAAAAATATAATCGGCTGCATCTGAAGAAGAAATCTCCTCACCGGAAAAAAACGTTTCCGGAGCTACCGCAGCAGCATGCCACCACGCCGGCAGCGGATAACGAATTTCCCGCAAAGGCAAATTCCGGCGGAATTTTTCTGCCATTATCCCTGCGGAAATCCGGGAATAGCGGTGGCACCCCCAGAGACAAATTGCAGAAGCCATGCCGCTGGCCGCATCCTTGGTAATACCGGCATGAACAAGAAGAAATCCGTTTGCTTTCCAAAAGGCATAGGTATCCGGCTTAAACGCAAATGCGGCGCCGATAAAGTCTATGGTATCCGGACAGAATGCGGCCCGCTGCTCCTTAAGATAATGCAGCAGCCGGCTCCCGTATTTCCGCCGTCTCAGTTCCGGCCGAGTTATTATTCTCTCAGCCCTGAGGTACCGCAAAAGGCCGGCGCCGGCAATACCAGCATGCGCCATCAGAGTCTGGGGGAGCAGGTTTCCCGGAGGCTGTCTTTCACCGTTAAACACCGCCGCTGCCAGATCTCCTGTTAGTCCGCCCTCTTCCCGAAAAACCAGAATGCTGCATAATCCGGTCTCGTCATCTCCCTCGTCTTTCCCATTCTCTCTCTCGTTTTTCCCCTCCCCGTCATCATTGCTGTCATCTCCGCCATCCTCATAAAGGAGCAGAACCCGGGCCTCCGGATCCCGGAGCCAGCGCGCCAGATCCTGCGGCGAGGTTTCATAGTGATTCCGGTGAATAATTTCAGATACTTCCCAAAGAGTCTCAGGAACATCAAGAAGCGCGGCAAAATGGCAGCAGGCATACATAAGACGGTCCTGTCTCTCCCGGTGTGCTCCGGCAGCGTCCAGCTTCCGATATAACACCGCCTTTTTCACCCGCCGGGAATTATTTCCGGAGCCACTGCCGTTTTCAGGATCCGCTATAGAGCTTCTGGCAATAAAATCAGGCAAAAAGAGCGCTTCCTTTAAAAAATCTGACAGTCTGTCGTAACAATAACGGTACCTTTTGGTAAATTCAAAAACATCGGCCTGAAGATCCTTTATGACGATGTTCCGAAACCCCTGACCGCTTCCCTCATAGCCGTCTCCGGTGCTCACCATTAACACCCGCGGGTAAAGCTCCAGGGCTTCTCTCAGCATCGCAACAGGAAGCATCAAAGCTTCCTCTATCACCAGAAACGAAACCTGATCCCGAAGCTTCCGCATATTTTCCCTGGTAACCAAAACAAGTTTGTCCGGGTCATAATTTTTATTGAGAACCCCGCTGGCCCCGAATAGGATACCCGGACGTTTCTGCGCACATTTCTGCGGACATTGCGGAACCCTCCCGGAAGAGACTTCTTTCCCCGGCTCCTCCGTCAGCTTTGCCAGAATTCTTCTTACTGTTAAGGTCTTGCCGGATCCGCGCGGGCCCGTCAGAAAAATTCTGAAGGAAGGCCGGAAGCAGTAATCGGCAGTAACCCTGAAATAAAAATCCTGCTGTTCCGGCGAAAGCTCGCAGTCATTCCATCCTGAGCAAGATCCTGCTCCTGTAAATACTGTTTTCCGAGGCTCATTACCGGCGGCACGGCAAAAAAACTCCTTTATAAATTCTCCGGCTTCGGTAAGCTCAGCCGCACTTTCCGGGTCTCGGGTAATAACTCTGAAACCGTAAGAGGCGGCCTTTTCCTTCAGGAATCCTTCATAACGGTCTTCAGTTCCGGAAGCTAAAGCCAGCAAGGAGCCTCCGGCCGCCAGCATGCCGGAAAGCCTAAGCAGGGTGTCCATATTAAGACTGTCAAAAACAATTGCCGCGCGGTTCAGGGTACTCCCTTGCAGTTTTTCCAGAAAAGAGAAGGAATAAAACCCCATATTTTCGCAGCGCGGGGAAGCAGCCTTATCCCGGAAATACTCCCTTAGCGCCGCGCTTAAGCGCGGCGACACAAAGACAGGAGCCGGGAAGGAACCGAGGCTGAATACTCCGGCAAATTCCCGGGGTGTCAGCTCCCGCGCCAGAAAAACAAAAGCCAGGGACCTTTCCGCAGAATTTCCTTCCGGACGGGCTTTCTCATTTTCCCGAGCTTTCGGCTCCTCTGATATGGCTCTCCGCATAATTCCAAAATCCCCCTTGCCCCTGCTGCCGGAAATCATCTCTTTAAATGGAATCGCCGCTCAAATATAATGCATTCCTGACAAATACGACCAATCACTTTCAGTATCAGGGAATCATTATGGGAGCTTCAGCGGTTTTTTTGGACAGGGATGGAGTCATTAATCAGGAATTTGACTACGTGCATACTATTGATGAATTCAAATTCATTAAGAACGTTATTCCCGCCATGAAAATGATAAAGGACAAGGGGTATGCTCTCATAATTGTCACTAACCAGTCAGGAATCGCCCGAGGCTACTATACCGAAGAGGATTTTCTCAAGCTGACAGAATGGATGGACTGGTCGCTCCAGCTGGAAGGAATTCGTCTGGACGGCATCTATTACTGTCCGCATCATCCTACCGAAGGCATCGGGGAATATCGCTGCCAGTGCGACTGCCGGAAACCTGCTCCGGGAATGTTCTACGAAGCCAGAGATTATCGCGATCTTGATTTGGCAAAATGCTACATGGTAGGTGATCGTACCAGCGACATTGAATCCGGAATCAACGCCGGAATCAAAAACAACATTCTGGTGCGCACCGGATACCCCCTGGATGAACAGGGGATTAAAATGGCCTCCGGAGTATTCGATACGCTGATGGATTTTGCCAAGAGCCTCCCGGTTCTCCCGGAAAGCGATCGTCCCAAAAAGCTTAAGCCGAAACAAAAGAACCAGGAGTCCCAAACCGGAGAATTCGCAGCTGAAACTGCCGCATCAGAAACAGCATCCGCCAGAACCGGATCCGCATTCGGAGAACTTCCGGATCCGTCCCGGGAAATTGCAGACTCAGCAGATGATGATTTCATAGACGATGAAGCATTTACCGAAATGACCAGGTCTCCCGAAAGCAAGATCTTCGTGGATACAGATGAGGAATGGAGCAGTCCTGAGATGAAAAGCGCCGAAAACAGCCGCCGCCATAATAAAAACGCTGCCGCAAACAAACATCATTCAGGCTCCGGGAACAACGGCCGGCATGCCAAAAATCACGGAGCTGATGATAACAGAGGCAGGAACGGAAATCATGGAGCAACCGGCGGCAGAAACAGACACCATGGCCCGCATGATCACAAAAACCGCGATAACAGAAACACCGGCCATTTTCAGGGCGAGGACTCCGGCTTCGCCCCGTTAAGGAAGCAGCGGAACCACGAATAACGCTCTGATTTCAGGCTCCCAGAACACAGAAACCGGAAAGACAGCGTCTTTTCCGGTTTCTTTTTTTCAGGATGAGCGTTCAGAGTTTATCAGGCTCAGAGATTACCTGAGATCTCTAAAATTATTTGTCATCCGGAGCAGTTTCATCTTCTTCCAGGTCTTCCTCATCATCAAGCTGAGTGCCCCAAGAATCATAAACAACATCATACTGGTTGCAGACGGGAATAAACTTTTCGATTTCCTGCATTATTTCGTCAGCGTCAATTTTGTGCCAGCTGGCAAAATCCACGGTGAAAATCGTTGAACCGTCAACATCCTCGGTTTCCTCGGCATCGCCGATATCGATGTTCTCCCCGAAAATGCCGTCAATTTCCACCACAAACTTTTCCAGCTTGTTAAAATCAGTACAGGCAAAAAAGTGCTCAATTTCAATGACTTCCTCAGGAGAAGCTCCATCCTGCAAAAGGTCGTTTACAATAGTTTCGCTTTCAGTTCTGATTTCATCGAGGTCATTAAAGAAAGCCACATCCTTAATCGCCGCCAGCGGAATTTCATCGGTTTCTTCTTCATTCATCACAACCTTGTCAGTCATAGCAAATCACTCCAAAAATACAAATTAAAGATCACAGTTCTTAAGTTGCTGCCCGTACTTCCGAGCAGTTCCGGAAACCTTCTCAGCAAGCTTTTTAAGAGAACTGTTTTTCTTCCAGCTTCCCTTCTTATACCCTTGCCAGCCCTCATGATAATTCAGGTACTGATTATACACATCATTAACTGCCACGCCGTTCTTATCACGGGTTTTTAGTATGTACCAGCTGATAAAATCAAGAGAATCCTTAAAATTCGAGCGGGAACTCCAAAATCCCCCGGCATCGTCCTGATAATCTTCCCAGACTTCATCCTGAGCCTGCGGATAACCATAGGCCGAGCTGCCCCGGCCGTAAGGAATGAACAAAAACCAGCGCATAGGAGGTTTCGCATCATGACGGTACCCGGACTCGTGATAAATAAAGGACATCACAATGTTAATAGGAACCTTTCTCTCAGCATAAACCTCACGGGCGTCATCAAACCAGTCCCGGTTTTCCGTAAAAACAGCGCAAAGATCCCTGGGCTTAGAAGGAACCGGTGTGCTGCAGGCCGTTAATGAAGCCAGCAGAATTCCCGCCAAAAGCAACCGGGCCAAAAACTGCCGCGCCATACATTTTCTGACAAACGAAAGAGCCATTTCAACAGAGCCTGACGTGTTAAGAAAGCCTTCAATAAAAAACCCCTGTGCCAGATTCCAAAACACAGAGGCTTCGCGATACTAAAAGGTATCAAAAAAATGCTGTAAAAGCAAAAACTAAATAGCGTCCTCGTTTTCTTCGCCGGTACGGATGCGGATAACTCTGGCAACATCAGTAATAAAAATCTTTCCGTCACCGATTTTACCAGTATGAGCTCCCTTGGTGATGGCATCAACGCAGCTGTCAACATCCTCATCCTTTACAACAATTTCCAGCTTGGCCTTCGGGAGAAAATCAACAACATATTCAGCGCCGCGGTAAAGCTCAGTATGCCCCTTCTGACGGCCAAAGCCCTTTACCTCAGACACTGTCATTCCTGAAATGCCCTTGGCGCTCAGAGACTCGCGAACATCATCAAGCTTGAAGGGCTTAATAATTGCAGTAATTTTTTTCATAGCAGTAAACCTAAACAAACAGAGAGGGAATTATCAATTTAAAGGTATTATACTTGTGAACTGACATATTGTGAATAAACAGTGCGTGATATTTGTGTAATTGTTTAACTTACCACAGAAAAATTTGTGATAATTGCGTAAAATAGGTCAAACTCAGTCAAAAATACCACACAATTCAAACAAATCCACCCTGATAAAACCCGATACATGGTCATTTTTTGTGGAAATCTACAATTAACCATTATCGCAGTCATCCATCTTCTCCATATCAAAGCCGCGTCATTCATTACTGACCACTCAGACGTGCATGACCGAGGGATTCAGAGAATCCATCCCCCAAATAATTGAGCCTGAATCAATCTCCAAATCTGGCACGCAGATTGCATTCCATTAAATGCTAAAAAAATGTCACCGAGGGAAACAAAATGAACAAAGCATATGAAAATCGCATTATGAGCAAGCTGAACGGCATCATGCTCTGGGCTCTGGTTCTTTCTGTATGTCTGCTGATATTTCCCTTCGATTCCATAAACCCGAATCTGGCAGCCTTCATAAACGTTGTCCATTCCTATGTCTGGCTGGTATTCATAGTTTCGCTGTCTTTCTTCATCAGCCGGGGCATTCTGGAGCTTATCAGCATGGTCACCAGAAAGTTTTACACCAAGGCCCGGAACGAACAGCTTTGCAAAACGGTCACCTGCCTGGATTTTTCAGAAAAGGCTTTACTGAGAGAGTTCATCCTGCAGAGAAAGAGCGTGCTTACTCTTCCGGTTAACGAGCCCTGCGTCAATCAGCTTTTGACCGCCGGCATCCTCACCATTCCCAAGGATGCGAATATCACCGCCGGCAAGGCTCCCATGATGATTGCACTGGAGGCCCGTCCCTTCATAACCTATAAGGCGGTAGGGCTTACCAGAAACAAGATGAGCGAGGATCAGATAAGCCAGCTTATGGATGCCCGTCCGAGATTCGCCCGTCCGGGATATTAAAAAAATCCCTGTGAATAAACAGAACCCGCTCCGGCGGGTTTTTTAGTGAGTGCCAAATAATTGACGGTAACGCCGTAATTTACAGTGACGAAAAAAGGGGCTCCGGCCCATCTCTCACAATCTTAAAGCTTCAGCGACACAAATCAGTCGCTTAAATTTTTGCAATATGAGGCAGTTTATGGGGTAAAGGGGCGAAGCCCCTTTAATTATTAAACAGGAAGTGCCGCCAGGCGTCTTCCCTTCTTAATTATTATTCTTCAGAACTCTAACTCCGTTCCTGCCTGCATAGATGGATGTGGTGCATCCTCCTAGGGAAGGGGAGTCACAAATTACCTCAAAGCGTGGTCACTATCTCACTTTCTTTCCAACAGCCACAAGAAGGCTCCTTTGCAGAAAAAACACTCTTCCGCTTCCAATGTATTTTTCAGTTTACCGTTGTTTTTTTGTACAGCGGCACCGGGAAAATACGTGATGAGATTAACAATCACCAATAAGAGCACAAGGAAGCCAGCAGAGGAACATCATAATAGCCGGAATGAAATACTAAAGAGAAGGGACAACAAAGGTGAGGAGGATTCAAGAGAGCTCTCCCGCCGTAACAAGAACGCCAAGGACGGCAATTATGAAGACGATAATTTTAAACTTCCAAATCAAAACTCTGTACATCAGGCAGTCCCCGAAAAAGGGCCAGCAAAAAAGGGGGAAGCTTCCCCCTTTCCATAATTCTCTATCCGATTTTATTCAGGATAAGAACAATTAAGCCTCAACCTCAGCTACAACGCCGGCACCTACGGTATGACCGCCTTCACGGA
>DFFT01000133.1 GCA_002372325.1 Succinivibrionaceae bacterium UBA3769
TACAACTTTCCCAATGTATAGTTCACTATCGTTTGTTATGCTGATTTACTAGATTGTACTTTAGATTCCTTTACATCTTGCTCAGCATTAGGAACTAAATCTAATTTCATTAAAAGTTCTTCATGGTTTTTCGTCAACTTTCTTAATACCCATCCTTTATTTGGTAAATTTACTTTTTTAGCTCGTTCCAACATTTTCATTATTTTCTTATAATTCATTGTATCAAATAAGTTATGCTTATCAAAGTGATTGATCATTTTGTATGTAAGCAAAGATGACAGAAAATCACAGAATTCGGAACCAATTACCGAATAATCATCATGAACTCTGGTTTCATCAAATTCACATGCATGTTTATAATAACGCATAACCAGTTCTATCTCCCATCTGCTATTATATGAACTAAATGCAATTTCAGGTGATAGATCTAAATCTGTTTCTAAAACAATCGTTCCGAATTCTTGTTTCTTTTTCTCGTATTTTTCCGTAGAGAAGTTTTTATTTTTGGTTGCTCTGTGGATATAATCCTTTTCTTCGGCAGATGATAACGATAAATCCTTAAACGAATATAGCCATTTGTTAGACTTGGTGTCTTGCGATTTTCTATAAAGTATATGATCATTATTTGATAAAGCACCATCATATTCGTAGAGATTTAACTCCTGTATAATTTTAGCATCGCGTTTTATTGGATTAATAAAGTGTAAATTAGGGTTGTCCATGAAAGATTTACGAGCGCTTGATGCAGGAAAACCCTTGTCACCAACAATAATACCTTGAGTAATGTTATTCTCAGTAATGAAATCCTCATACGCCGTAAGGTCTAGCATGTTTCCCGGATAACACTTTGAACAAATTGGTTCTTTAAGTTCCAAATCAAACGCATACATGACAGAAATGTCTCTTGTTCCCTTTTTTAGAGCTTTTCTCGAATAATCAGATAATGTATTGATTCTCGATTCATTGGATTTCAGAGTTCCATCAATTAAGAGATGATGATCTACGTTTACATGTTGTACGCGATTTTGCATAAACAAGACAATTCTGCTAAAAGCCTTACCAAGGTTTTTTAAAAATACTGAGACTGTATTTTTTGATAATGGCACGTTAGGATAAAGTTCAGATAGGTAAGATGTTAAATATTCTTCCTGCAGTTCGTTGTCCTTTACCCCTTTATTACATACCCTTAATATGGAAATTACGTATATCTTAATCGCATCATGAACTTCATAAAATTTCTTTAATTCTTCTAAAACTGGTTTAAATAGCCGGTCTGCCAACACAACATTAGCCCAATCTTTGATATCAACATTTTCAATTCTGGATAACCTTTTAATCTCGAGATTTTTGTCTGAAGATTTTTTAGCACCAGGACAAACAGGAATATATTTTTTGGCTTCAACATCAATATGGCCAATAATAGGACCATTTTTTGGCACTCTTCTTCCGTGATCATAAATACAACCAAGCCTAGACCTAACAGCATAACGAGGAGGTTCTGTTTTATTAGTACGAATTACGATAGTATTTTTTGGTCTTTCAATCGCAAGTATATCTTTCGGAATTGCCATCTCTTATCTCCTTGAATTACGTATAGCACAATTATATCATAAAACAATGAATTGTACTATACTTTTGTTGAAAAAATTATTAAAATTTTCGATGTCGAGGACTTAAAGCCTTGTAAAAAGGAGAAAATGTTGAATAGGAAAAATAGAATTTCAGAATGCCACGATACGACAAAGTGGTATACCGTCTAGGTTTGAGAGTTTTTTTGTGTATAGTTCAAAAGGGTTGGGAAAGTTGTACTCATAAATAAAACATCTTTAACCAGCATCCTTGAAAAGTCAGCTGAATAGTCCGCTAACGTTATCTCTCCTGCCGGAAGCCGCAGCATAGTACTGCCAAAGCCAAGGATCCCGTCCTCCCGAAAGGCCTCTAAGCCGAGGCTGTCGATAAACATCCTTTGATTATACCGATATCGGCATGATGCTCGGAGGGTTCCCTCCGAAAATACCTGTTATGATACACCGCTGCCTGCATTTAAAACCATGTTCCGGCATAACAGAAACAGCAGCCGCGCTGAATGCCGTCTGTCAAATGATATCAGATTTCGGGACTGCATCTCTTTCCTGTCTTAAAAAGTCTCCCCGCCCAAAACCGGACAAGTCTTCTTAACGGCCTTAAAATGAACTCTGATAACCTTGCCGCTGAGCTCAAACCGGGGAAGCTCCGCCCCTGCCTCCCGGCAGGATGCGCGGATCCTGTCAATGCCATGTCCCCAGTTATTGGTGTACCCGCACCGGAAAAATACATTGGAAATATCCTGATTGCACGGAACGGAGCTATGCGGCGCCAGCAAAGTATCAGCTGTCCAGCCGTCAGGAAGGATGCAGCTGTTACTGATAATCATCTCTTCATCGCTTATCCTGATCTGGATCGGAACGCCGAACATATAGGCATTATGGGCAAGAGCGTTAAAAACAGCTTCCCGGACAGCCGCTCCGGGAAACGGGTAAGTCTCAGATCTCCGGTCAGGCGCATAATCGATCCGGGGCTTCAGATATTTGAGATAAATGAGATCCATCACCTGATCTGCAATCCGAATGAGCGAACATTCCAGAGTGTCCTGATATGGCGCATCGGGGCCGGCTCCGAATTTGCCGATTCTGACACAGCAGCCATTCTGAATTATCCCGGGATCCCGGTGAAACAGAAGAATCGCAGATTTCTTAAGCTTGCCGTGAGACATAAGATGGAGCTTGCTGAGAAGTTCAGCATTGGAGATATTGAGCTGTTCCTCAGTCATCCGTTTGCTGCGGAGAGCCTCGCGCCGGAAAATCTGAAAACTCTCTTCATCCAGATCCTCTGCTGCCACGTCATCGGAAGTTTCATCATCCCGGCAGGTTCAGGTCTTTCTCATGATAAATTCCGAGAGAGCAATACCTGAAAGCAAGATGTTGGCCCTGCCGCTCCTGAAGTAGTATTCCCCCTGGCAGCTTATCGGATTAGAGCTCGGGTTCACCCTGATTTCAATATATTCAAGCCCCTCCCGGGTTCTGACCTTAACATCAGCCGCAATACCGAGTTCGTTCAGGATCGTTGCCGCAATCTCTTCAGCAAGATTTTGGGCACGGTTAACTCCGGTAACTCCATGGGAATCATCAAGTCCGATGTACATGACTCCGCCGCGGGCGTTGGCAAAGCCGCACAGCCAGCGAAGGCAGGCATCATCCCATGATTCCCGGTATTCCGTATTTTGACTTTCTGACATAATCCCCCTCCGGCATCAAACATAGAGCGCTGTAAAAACTGCCATCAAAACTGCGGGCCGTCCTTCCTGCCCGGCTGTAACTGTCCGGGTGCAGATTCCCGCGATTTTCCTGCCTTTCTTTCCCGTCTTGCCTTTCCGTTCTTCTCTCCGTAACCTCGTTTTTGAGCAGCGCGGTATCCTAAAACACGATGCTGATCCCGTTCGGCTCCGTTATCTTCCGGGCCAGATCCCGAGGGGACATGGAAATCTTTTCCTGGACTGCGATATCGAAGGGGGTAAAGCCCATAACCGTGATATTGCCGGATATCCCTGCTGATAAAAGATTAACCAGATTGTCCCAGGTCAGATTATCATGCTCATGATACATATGCTGCGCCAGCTTTGGGGTGCTGTACAAAATGATTCTGGCCGCCGGATTCTGAATGCCGGATTTTCTCATAACGGAATCAATCCTGCCTGCCGCGCCTTTATCATCGGTTACCACAGAGAGCTTTCCGGCAGGAAGTCCCGGGAGGTTTGCTAAAACATGCAGGCAGACTGATAATAATTCTTCCCCCAGATTGTCGTCATGAGCTTTGCATCCTCTCGCTCCCGCAAAGAATTTTTGATAGAGATCCGAGGATTTGAGATTCTTTCCTTCTATCACGGCCGCATACAGCTTTTTATCCGATTTCAGAGCATCCATGATGGAGCTTACCGGTGTTTTAACCGTTCTTACCGCCCATAACAGATACTCGTTAATTCTCTTCTGGGATGAAAAGCACTCCGCAAGAATATCCCGGACATGCTCTTCGTTGAAGAGAACCACCCTGAGCCCCGCATCACTGAGAGCCTGCATAAAATCCACAATTTGCTTTGGCAAAATATGTCTTTCCCCGGCCAGCTCCATCAAGATGCATCTCGTTATAAAGATTACCGCGCCGCGCTTCTTAAAGAAGTTTGTCAGGATGATCCTTTCCGGAGATGGCAGTCCGGAATGCCGCTGGAAAGAACAGGCATCATAAAAGATAACCCGTTCCCCGCAGAAAAATAACGCCTTGATCTCCTTTATATCCGTACAGACAAACGGCACTGTCTCACGGAAGTTCTCGGGGATTTCCGCATAAGATGTCGCCGTTATTCTGGCCTCTGTTTCGGCCTTATTCGCCGCCATCAGAACTCCCTTTTAATCCTTGAGGATAGCTCCCGCATGCAGCGAAGAGCCTTACTGACGGTGCGATCATTAATATACCCGTCTCTGCTGTACTCTTTACCCAGTCTCTCAACCAAAGACTCCATGCGGGGGTAATCATCCCTGAGCGAGGCGTCCATTATGGTTTCATCCAGCCACAAATCAGTAAGCTTTTGTCTCACGGCCTCTCTCTTCGGACTCAGCAGTTCTTCCGTTATGTCATCCCCCGGAATGAGTTCCAGTTCCAGACATCTTATCAATACCGCCATATACGGCACCCGGTAATATGACACCAACTGAGCGAGAGCCGAAAAGACATCATCCTGAGACTCATTTCCGTTATGGGCATATCTGAAATGCGCATACATCCTTCTGAAGCTGACCTCAGGCATTAGCAAAGTACCCGCAAACTGACTAGCCCGGTATTCTTCCTCGTTTTCGTGCCAGGCGCCATCGGAAAAGGCAACATGCGATGCCACTGCCATGTTTCCGAATAAAACATGGTAAACCTCATGAGACAGCGCAAAATTCACATTCACCCGGGGAAGCGAGGTGTTTACCACCACATACCCGGCCCCGTCGCCCCGATAGCTCACAGCTCCGATTTCTTCATCAGCAAAGGGCATTTCAAAAACGTAAAATCCCTTTATTTGCAGGGCTGAACGAACAATCTGGAGAATGCTGAGAAGATCGCTTTCATACGTAATTCCCGCCAAAGAACAGAATCGCCTTACGAGAGAATCTGTTTCAGCGCGATTCTTATGGTTATGGGAGATAATTTTACGTAACCGTTCCGCATTCATGCTGTTATTCCTCAGCGATACTCTTAAAGCGTGTTTTGGCGCTGACAACCAGATCTATAGTTTCCATAAGCTCGGTGAGATCCCGGGCAATTCTGGCCTGCTTCTCCGTTGGTTCTCCCGCATAAAAAGCTATTTTGTCTGCTTTTGCGGTTCCCATGGAGGAGATAACCATGTCATCCGCAAGAAAATAGGCCACGCTCTGCCCCAGTCCCCGGGCAATCTTTTCCATATCAGAACCGCTTTCCTCCTGGACTCCCGTCAATATGCGGGAAAGCTTATTCTTATCGATGCCGCTCTGCATGCTGAGATATGTCTGCCGGATCTTCATTGCCGAGAGATATCTGTTAACGTTGTCTGTAAATCTGGTCATCCCAGCCTCCTTTTCATGATATCCCTGCTCCGTATCTCCGCGCTTGCACTGCCGCTTAAGCTTTTCCGGGCTTACACTGACACATGACGTGCCTTTGGCTAAGAGCCTTTTAATAACTGTCATCCGCCCTTCTAATTCGCATTATATCTCAGATTTTATTATTTTACTTTGATTTATCACTAACAATACTGCGTTTTAAGCACTTTTCTCGATTTCACTCTTATAATTTGAGATTTTTTGCAAGAAAAGCAATCTTAAGAGCAGCCCCCCGCCCAATCCGACCGGTAGCGCAGTTTCTGGGAAAATGTCCAAAAAGCTCCACCTCCGTCGCCATCTGTCTCTGCTGCCGACTGTTTTGTGTAACAAGCCTGCTTACAAGGCCTGCTCCCCAGACATCATGGCGTCAAACTGCTTATGGTATCAGCCCTGTCAGATATGCATAAACAATAACCGCGCTTTGCACAAATTTAATCATCTGCATAAACAAAAAATGTGATCTTCTGCAAAGGTTACAGCTTTGATATATTTTTGATATGTATCTTTGATACTTTATTATGTTATAATTCAATAACTTAACCTAACAACCAAAGTATTTCGACCAATATTCAAAAGGAATCAATATGAACCAGATTACCGCCAGCACCAGAAACCATGTACTGAATACTCCGGAAGACATCACTGATGAACTTCTCCAAAACATCATTGCCAACAATCTTGACTCCCTGACCATTAACTACGAGTTTACCTGTCGAGATTTCCGAAAGTGTCACAGAATGAAAGGCCGGAGTTTCCTCCGCCTCCATAAGAAAGCCGGCATCTTCCGGAAAGAGCGCCTGAGACGCAATCCCTTTCTACGGGCCAACGAGATCTCGGAACTGGAGGATATCACGTTTGAGGTGCGTTTCGGCCCCAATGTCACATCACTGTCCTGCGCCTTTATGGATTTTAAAAAACTCCGTAGTGTAAACATCAAGGACACCGGCAGCATCACCGACATGAGCTATATGTTCGCGGGAGCCTCATCCTTTAATCACTCCATTGGAACATGGGATACCTCTCATGTTACCAATATGAAAATGATGTTCTTAGAAGCCAAGACATTTAACACATCCGTAAACCTCTGGGACACCTCCCGGGTAACCTGCATGAGCCGCATGTTCGAAGATGCGACATCCTTCAACCAGCCGCTGGATGGCTGGAAAACCACCCGGGTTACCGATATGCATAACATGTTTTTCGGCGCTAAATCTTTTAATCAGCCTATTGGCAACTGGGACACATCCAATGTTACCGACATGTCAGACATGTTTTGCTGCAGCGGATTCAATCAGCCCATTGGCGCCTGGGATACCTCCAATGTTACCGACATGTCATGCATGTTTTTCGGAGCACGGCAATTCAATCAGTCTGTCGGCAGCTGGAATACCTCTAATGTTAAAAATATGCGCGGAATGTTTTGGCATGCTGAAAGCTTTAACCAGCCTATAGGCAACTGGGATACTTCAAAGGTTACCAACATGTCATGCATGTTTTTCGGAGCACGGCAATTCAATCAGTCTGTCGGCAGCTGGAATACCTCAAAAGTTGAAAGGATGGATGAAATGTTCAAATGGGCAAAGCAGTTCAATCAGCCTATTGGCAGCTGGGACACCTCGCAGGTTACAGACATGAACGATATGTTCGCCTATGCCCCGGCTTTCAACCAGCCCATTGGCAGCTGGGATACCGCCAATGTCCGGAGCATGATCGGCATGTTCTCCCATGCCAAAGCTTTCAACCAGCCTATTGGCAGCTGGGATACCTCTAATGTCCGGGGAATGAACGGCATGTTTGATGGCGCCATAGTCTTTAATCAGCCCATTGGGAACTGGAACACATCCAGAGTGGAAGGCATGGCCATGATGTTTATGAATGCGCTGGCCTTCAATCAGCCTATCGGGAACTGGGATACTTCCAGTGTTACCTATATTGACCTGATGTTCTACGGGGCCAAATCCTTTAACCAGCCCATCGGGAACTGGAACACCTCAAAAGCGGAAAACATGCGGTCGATGTTTGCGAAGGCGGAGAACTTCAATCAGCCTCTTGATCGCTGGGATACCTCCAGCGTCAAATCCATGAGGGACATGTTTCGTAAAGCAGCCAAATTTAACCAGCCCATCGGCGCGTGGAACACTTCAAAAGTCACAGACATGGAGGGGATGTTTTGCGGAGCCTCGGCCTTTAATCAGGATATCGGCAGCTGGGATACCGGTAATGTTACCAGCATGGCATCCATGTTTTTTCATGCCGATGCCTTTAATCAGCCTCTCGAAAACTGGGATACCTCCAACGTTACCGACATGAGCTTTATGTTCAGCGATGCGGCATCCTTCAACCATGATATCGGGAACTGGGATACCGCCAAAGCTGAGACCATGTGCTCTATGTTCTGCAATGCCGTATCCTTCAATCAGGATCTCAGTCAATGGAATACTGATAACGTGAAAGACTTCCGTAAAATGCTCTCCGGCGCCAAAGCTTTTAACCATGAATTCACGTCTCCCGCCGTGTCGCACACCCGGGGAGACGGGATGTTCGACGGATCTGCGTACCAAGGAGAGGATTTTGATGGCTGGATTGGATTTGACTTGCCGGCAGAATGACCTGAAATTCTCTTCCGAGTCCGGTTCCGTATTTCTCTGCGCCCGTATTTCTCTTAACGGCGTAGCAGAATGATTTGAGATGTCCGCTTCAGCTTAAACTGCCGCTGCCGTGAAAACCTCCTGATGATATTGTCCCGGTTTTCATGCGCGGCTTTTGCGTGCCGACCGGAAAATAACTTAAAATAAGGGATAAGAACGTTTTTAAGGAAAATAGAAACATAATGTCAGACGAAGATATCAACGAGAAAAACGATAAAGCTGAAAACAGCGCAGAACCTGTAACTGAAGCTCAGGAAGAAAACCAGCCTGAAAAACTCCCCCCGGAAGAAGACGACAGCCGGGATCCGAATCGTCCCATTGATGTCAGATTTGCGCTCCGCATCAACATTTCAGATCGGGATCTCAGCAAAATGGTCAGCGTCTACCGCGGCATAGCAATTAAGACATCGGTGATCTCCGCTGTCCTGCTTCTCATTACCTGCATTCTCCCCTCGCTGTCGGATGAGGACATGGTCTTTCCGTACTCCATGCTCTTCTGGTTTGTGCTGATACTTACCGCGGTGAGAACCATCGCCTCGGTAAGAGATATTATGCGGGATAAGGAGTACTACCTGCAAAAAATGGCCATTGCCGCCATCATTTCCGAGGACAAGGACAAAGATACCAATGCAAAGGATGGTAACTCCGATGCCGAGGTAGACGACCGCCGTCCGGAGACTCTTAAAGAGGAATTCCTGTCGGGATTTCGCGTGCATTACGTCAGCGCCAAGATTAAAAGCTTTGTCCTGATGCTGTTCGCAGTATACGGCACCACCTATTTCGGAGACTTTCTGATGCTGCGGGACGGTCTGAGCTCCCTCTCGACATCCAAGGCCATCCTGGTTATCGCCTGCTTTATCATTCTTTTTCTGGTGGCCATGCGCGCCGTCTATTTCTGCTGCATTCTGGGCAAGATTGACTATTTCCGGATGGGCACCAAAAGAATGGTAGTGCGCGCCCGCAAAAATTCAGAGTCTTAGCATGAGACTGAACGCCGCGCAGCTTGAGGCTGTTAATTACATCGGAGGCCCGTGTCTGGTGCTGGCCGGGGCCGGTTCCGGAAAAACCCGCGTTATCACCCAGAAAATCGTGCACCTCATTTCAAACTGCTCCTACTCCGCCCGGAATATCTGCGCGGTCACCTTTACCAACAAGGCGGCCAAGGAAATGAAGGAGCGCATCTCGGCAGCCCTGTCTCCGGATGTAATCAAGGGGCTCCGGGTCTCCACGTTCCATTCCCTGGGCCTGGAGATCATCCGTCATGAATACGCCGCTCTCGGGATCTCGCCGAACTTTTCATTATTTGACGAATATGATTCCCTGAGCGTCATGAAGGAAATTATGGAGAAAGCCCAGGGAGATCTCACCAAGGACGAGCTCAGAGACAAATGCCACTACTGGCTGGGAGCGATTTCCCGCTTTAAAAACGATCTGAAGTCCCCGGAGGAGATTCTGGAGGATCGGGATCCGGAAAGCCAGATCGCCGGACTAATCTACAGCGAATACCAGCATATGATGAAGTCCTGCAACGCCATTGATTTTGATGACCTCATCTATAAAACCGTAAAGCTGTTCCGAGACAATGAAGAGGCGCTGACCCGCTGGCGTTACCGTATCCGCTATCTTCTGGTAGACGAGTATCAGGATACCAACCAGAGCCAGTATGAGCTTATCCGGCTATTGGTTTCTGAGAATCAGCGCTTCACCGTGGTGGGGGATGATGACCAGTCCATCTATTCCTGGCGGGGAGCCCAGCCGGAAAACATTCCCAAGCTCCGGACGGATTTTCCGAATCTCCGGGTGATCATGCTGGAGGAAAACTACCGTTCCTGCGGCCGCATCCTGAAATGCGCCAATGCCCTTATTGCCCACAATCCCCATGAATACGTAAAAAAACTGCGGTCGGGACTGGAATTCGGAAAACCCCTTAGGGTCATCGAAATTCCCCATGCCGATCAGGAGGGCAAAAAGCTGGTAACGGATCTTCTGGGGCATCATTACCGCTACCGCACCAAATTTCAGGACTACGCCATCCTCTACCGGGGCAACTACCAGTCCCGGGAAATTCAGAAGGCCCTGGCCGAAAGCAACATTCCCTTCCGGGTTATCGGGGGCACCAGCTTTTTTGCCCAGTCGGAAATCAAGGATTTCATGTGCTATCTCCGGGTGCTGGTAAACGACGATGACAACCGGGCCTTTCTCAGAATCATCAATACTCCCAGAAGAGAAATCGGCGCCGTATCACTGGAGCATATCGGCAAATTTGCCGAAGATAATCATCTTTCCCTGATGCAGGCCTGCATGGATCCCCGGCTCACCGGCAGCATTCCCGGAAGAGAGGCCGGGAAGTTCATCGCCTTTGCGGAAAACATTCAGAGACTGCGCCGGGATCTCTCCGGAACCCGCGCCCATGAAACCCTCCGGAATCTCCCGGACGCTCTGGGCTATGCCGACTGGCTCCGGGTCGACTCCGGCAGCGAAAAGAGCGCGGAGTTCCGCATCGACAACGTTATGACCCTGATTGACTGGGTGGATCGATCCATGACCGGCAGTCCGGACAGCGACGAAGGCCCCCAGACCTTTGAAGAGGCCGTAACCCGCATGGCGCTCCGGGAGCTTCTGGATCGGGAGGAGCAGGACTTTGAGCTGGACGAGGTGCAGCTGATGACCCTGCATTCCTCCAAGGGACTGGAATTCCCCTTTGTGTACATGATCGGCATGGAGGAGGGACTCCTGCCCCATAAAACCGCCGTGGAAACCGGAGACGTAGCCGAGGAAAGACGGCTGGCCTATGTGGGCATGACCCGGGCCAGAAAGGAGCTCACCTTTATGCTCTGCCAGGAACGGAAAAGCCGGGATCAGCGGGACAAGGTGCATCCCGAACCCAGCCGCTTCCTTAAAGAGCTGCCCCCCGAGGATCTGGACTGGAAGGAAAACGGCAGTCTGATGACCAAGCAGGAACGCTCCGACATGCTGGACGCCTTCTTTAAGGATGCCAAGGCCTATCTGGACAAAAAATGATCTAGAAAAAACGGCTCCCCCGCCGGAATCTGGCGCTTCTCCGGCTCCAGACGCGTTTCCCGGGAGTTTGCGGGGGCGGAGAATCCTGCCACTGACAGTAGCCGCTTTCGGGGGTCAGCATTATTCTCAGGGCCGGCCGTACCGCGGCGTCCTCAAGCCAAAGCCGATAACCCAGGAGATAAAGGGATCCGTTGGTCTGCACGCATGCGGCAAACCAGGGAAGATCCCCCGGATTCCGGAGCCACCAGAAACAGTTACCCACGTTGTCCGTGAAAGCTCCGTAACCATGACTGACTGCGTAGGGAGTGGGCCGGCAGGCTCTCTGGCTGTCACTGGCAAAATAGCGCTCCGCCTCTGCCAGACTGAGACAGAACACGCGATCCCAGGTATCCCTCTCAGGAGAAAGACCATCCTGGATCCACGGCTCAGGTTCGGGATTGCCTTCATTTTTGAGCAGCGTCGGCAAAATGAACTGACGTTCCCTGCCGGTAAATGCTTTCCGGATAAAGGCACGGTTCAGCCATTTTCTAAGATGGGAGTATTCCCAGATCGTAGCATCGTTGAAGCCGCAGGTATGATACGTCCGCGCAATCAGGCCGTACCTGCTTATCAGAAGCGCCGCAGGCACCCGGCGTTCGTCAAAAAAATCCTCTGTAACATCCAGAACCTGCCATTCAATGGGAGTCCGATCCTTTTCTCCCCAGAACGGGTATGTGCCGAAGGTGATAATATCACCTGCGCGAACCGGAATTAAGGCGGCATCCGGAGCGTTGGACAGTTTTGCATCTGACATCTTCATGTCCTCTTTCCTATGAAATCATGACGGGAGGCGGGGTGCAGCCCGGGGAAAACCGATCTCTGCTTGCTCCCTGGAAGAACTATATCTGGCAAAGATCCCCGGGCCATCCCGCGGAAAATGGCCGCCCCTTTTGACTGAGAATCTCCGTCGCATAAAACGGCCGGCCTTTCACTTCGGGTATTCTGCGGGAGATATCTAAGGCTCCGGCTTCCCGTTCAGGTGAAAACACAGACTTGCTTTACGACGACTTACCAATTTCATACCGTATGAAAGTTATGCATCAAATTATGTAACATATTGTACTATTTTTTATAGTATTTGTCAAGCTAAAATTACGAATACATGATTATAAGAAGGCGATGTTTTTAAGACAAAAGACAGGTATTTTCACCATATTGAAATCGCCAAAGAGAGAGTTTCGGCAAAAAAGTGAGTTCAGAGAGTTCAGTATTGAAATCCTAAACGGAAAAAACTTTGAAACGCATAGACAGAAGGCTCTAAAGCGGCAGTTTAATTCTGCCCGCCACGCTCCGCCGCATATTCCGCCCTGGCCGCGCAGCGGAGCTTAACCTGGAGGGCTCCGGGACATTATCTCGGTACTTCCCCATCAGTCAGAAAAAAGGTCATCCAGAGTAATGACGTTAACAAACACCCCGCTGTATTCATTGGGCTTGAGGCCGAAGGTTGTAATCAGAGTGCTGCGTACTGCGGTTTTGCGGGATACCAGTCCGGACAAGACCTCCTGTCTTCGCAAAATCGTGCGGTAATATTCCCGGTCAACGCAGAAATCATCGCTGCAGTATTTGATTTCGCACATGTTGACGACATTGTCAGCACGGGAAATCAGGAGATCAATCTGCATGCCGTCCTCCGCGCCGCTTCTTTTCGACCATGAAGATTCCGAGGTGTGCACTCCCCCGATTCCCAGAGCCTTCTTGATTTGCCGAATATGATTAAAACAGAGTCTTTCATATGCCAGGCCTCGCCAGGAAACAAGATCCTGCCGATGGAGACCGTGCTGCCAAAAGGTCTCGCTGCGGCCATCCATGAGATCCTTAAACCTGAGATAAAAAATGCAGAAAGGATCCGTAAGCCGGAAACGAGCCTCTCTTTTGCCGGCGCCGAAGGGAACGTATCTGACAACAAAATCGCTGGTAATGAGAGCATTAAGCTGCTCCGTCAAAGAGCCCCCGTCGGATATGCCCAGCCCTTCCATAAGGTCAGATCGCGTAAAACCGGATGCCCGGCAGTAAAGAAATGCCACGATCGCCTTCATGGTCTCGGGGTTTCTGAAGGCCGAGGAAAACAGTCTGTCGTATTCGTTACGGAGCTTAGCTTTTGCGGAAAACAGGAGATTATCGATGTTCTGGGCCAGACTTTTTTCCGGCTCAAAATACCTCAGATAATAAGGTATGCCTCCCAGAATCATATAGCTTTGCGCAATGTCATATCTGGAGAGCCGCACCTTGTTCATGGCAAAAAATTCCTCACACTCGGCAAGAGTAAAAGGGGAAAGCTTTATCTCCCAGGTGATCCTGTCATAGAGCCCGCCATGACTGTTAATCATATTATCTAGGATCCAGGAACTGGCGCTGCCGCAGACTATCACCATAAGATTCCGGCGATGACAGCCCCAGTTGTTCCAGAAGGACTCAAATGCCGTAATAAACCCGGATCTCGGAGTATCAAGCCACGGCAGTTCATCAAGGAAAACCACCTGTCTATTGCCGGTATCCCGCTCCTTAAGGAATTGCTCCAAAAGCAAAAAGGCGTCAAACCAGTTACGGGGAATGCTGCTTCTCGCCATCCCCTGTTCCAAAAGAGAATTGTAAAAATTCCTGAGCTGAGCCTGCATGGCTCCTTTTTTGATTTCCAGAGGAGACAGCCCGGCATGCCGGAAAGCAAGACGCCCCTCAAATACCGAGTCAACAAGAAATGTCTTGCCAACGCGACGTCGTCCATAAACAGCGACAAGCTCGGATCTCCCGCTGTCATAAAGCCTGTTAAGCTCCCTTATCTCCTGTTTGCGTCCTGTTATCATGCACTCCCCCTCGCTTTATTTAGCGGAAATATTAAAAAATACCTCAAATCCGCTGAATAAAACACATTCTATCAGCCTGCTATTCATATTATCACAGAGAAACAGTAAAACAAGGCCATGTATCTCCCGCCACTGTACCTCCATTACCCTGCATCATCTCTGTTTATGCAACAAATACCGTCATTGTATACCATCTTAATCAGCGGAAATAAGTAAAAAGTATCAAAATCCGCTGAATAAAGCAGAGTTGCCTCCCTGTCTCCCGCAGCATTCCTCCTGTTCCCTTCCCGCGGATTTTCAGAACGATGAAATTCAGGCGGGGTGATATTCAGGCATCCCTTTCCCGGAAATGCAAAATTGAAACTGGTACCGGGCTGTTTGCCGAAAGCAAGGCCAAGGCTTCCCGAATGCTGTAACAGGCAAAGCCGGGAGAATTTTGCGTTACCGCAAAACTCCCCTTCGCCCACTTCGATCTGGACAAGAACAGATCTCAAAAAACACATCAGCCGTCTGAATCAGACACCATTCCGGGCTGGAAACGCTCCGGCTCCGGAACATCACCGCAGCAAAAATGTCAAAGTGACAATACCTTGACGCGCTCAGAACGCATAACGTTGCTCGCACAATAATCACATTATTGTCAGCATCCGTGCCGTCCCCGCTGCGGATAATGGTATACTGATAATCACAAAATAATTAAAGGAATGCCGCGAGCATTCTTCAGAGAGTTTAATGACAGACCTAATCGAAATCAAAAACGTGACCTTTTCCTACGGCTCCCGGAAGATCTACGACGATGTGTCCCTGACCGTGGAAAAGGGCAAAATCACGGCCTTTCTGGGCCCCAGCGGCACCGGAAAAACCACCATGCTGCGCCTTATCGGAGGCCAGCTTGCTCCCGATGCCGGAGACATCTTCTTTGACGGCATCAATGTCCATAAGCTGGGCCGGGCAGATCTTTACGACCTCCGGAAGCGCATGAGCATGCTGTTTCAGAGCGGCGCTCTCTTCACGGACATGAACGTGTTCGACAATGTGGCCTTCCCTATCCGGGAACATTCCGCCCTGCCTCCCGAAATTATTAATGCCATGGTGCTTATGAAGCTGGAAGCCGTGGGACTCCGCGGCGCCGCGCATCTGATGCCCCAGGAGCTTTCCGGAGGCATGGCCAGACGGGCGGCTCTGGCCCGGGCCATTGCTCTGGATCCCGAGCTTATCATGTACGATGAGCCCTTTGTGGGACAGGATCCCATTACCATGGATGTGCTGGTGCGTCTTATAAAGAAGATGAACGATGCTCTGGGACTTACCTCGGTGGTGGTAACCCACGATGTGCCGGAAATCATGGAAATCGCCGATTATCTCTATATCTTCTCCGGCGGCAAGGTTATCGGGAGCGGCACCCCGTACGAGCTCAGAAAAAGTCAGGATCCTCGCATAAAGCAGTTCATCAACGGCGAATTCGACGGCCCGGTTCCCTTTAACTACCCGACCGATACACCATATCTTGAGGCTCTTTAATTCATGATCAATTTCATTACCGGACTCGGACGCATCGGAGTAAAAAGAATCAACGCCCTCGGCCGGGCCACCGTCATGCTGTTCTACTCCATCGTGGGCAAACCCGAATTCAGCAAGAACTTTCCGGAGCTGATTCGCCAGATCTACGTGGTGGGGGTGCAGTCCATCAGCATCATCGCTATTTCCGGCCTCTTTATCGGCATGGTTCTGGGCCTTCAGGGCTTCAACGTGCTGGTAAGATTCATGGCCGAAGGTGCTCTGGGACAGCTGGTAGCCCTGTCCATTATCCGGGAGCTGGGGCCGGTGGTAGCCGCCCTGCTCTTTGCCGGACGGGCCGGCTCTGCCCTTACCGCTGAAATCGGTCTTAAAAAGGCCACGGAACAGCTGACCTCCATGGAAATGATGGCCGTGGATCCCCTGAGACGGGTAATTGCCCCGCGCTTCTGGGCCGGCGTCATCTCTCTCCCGATACTGGCCGCCATCTTTACTGTCGTAGGCATCTACGGCGGCAAGCTGGTAGGCGTGGACTGGCTAGGAGTGGATGACGGCATCTTCTGGAGCGGCATGCAGAGCAATGTGGATTTCTGGGACGACCTGGGCATGTGCTTTATAAAAAGCGTGGTGTTTGCCATTGTAGTTACCTGGATCGCCCTCTTTAACGGCTATGACCTGGTGCCTACCTCCGCAGGCATCAGCAAGGCCACTACCAATACCGTGGTGCAGTCCTCGCTGGCGGTTCTCGGACTGGACTTCATTCTTACTGCTTTGATGTTTTAGGGTTACATTATGGTTAAATACAGCAAAACGGAATTCTTTGTGGGGCTTTTCATGCTCCTGGGCATCATCGCAGGCGTGGTTCTGGCTCTTAAAGTGGCCGGTCTTACGCTGTCCTACGATACCGGCGTTTACACCATTCACGGCTACTTCGACAATGTAGGCTCCCTGAAGGTGCGGGCCCCGGTGAAAATCGGCGGCGTGGTTATCGGCCGGGTTTCCGCCATCTATGTTGATAAGGAAAAGATGGTGCCGGTGGTAAAAATGGAGATCGAGTCCCAGTACAGCGAGCTCTCCAGCGAAAGCAAGGCCTCAGTCCTCACCGCCGGACTTATCGGGGAACAGTATATCGGCATCACCCCCGGCTTCTATGACGAGGACATGGGCACCACCTATCTCAAGGACGGGGATCGCATCCAGGATACCGGATCCGCCATTGTGCTGGAGGATCTTATCGGAAAATTCCTCTACAGCGTCAAGGGTGATGATAAAAACGAAAGCTCTGAGGAAAAGTGAGATTCCCCTGCCCCTGAAGATAATCAGGACAGGGGCTTGAAATAACCGGAAATCCCCGCAAACGCCCAGCCGGCGCCGGCCTCCCCTCATGATACAGCCGAACCGATGCCTGGGATGGTAAAATTACTGCCCGCCGGCTCTGTTAACAGCCGGCGCTTTATTGACTGAAAAAAACCTTAATTAAAACAAAAAGATCGGATTTGACCGGCGGCGCTGAAGATCCGGCAGTTCCAAACGACAGGATAAGCTTATTATGACCGCAAACACCATCGATTCTGACAAGAATGTGCTTCTGGACTGGAAAAAATTCGCTGATACCTACACCATCAACTATGCCAAAACCCATTATGTGGTGGTATCCATCAGTTATGATTTTTATAAAGACGACAAAGGATACAAGGTTCCCAGCTACATAGAAGGCGTGGTGTCAACCCTGAAGGGAGCCACCAAATACAAATGCCGTATTGAAAACCTCCCCCGGAACACCGATTTTTCTCTGGATCTGGCCCATACCATCTGCGACTGCAATAACTATTACTACAATAATTACTACAACAGCAAGTCCGCCAAGCCGACCTTTGAACTCTGCTCCCACGTTGCCGCCCTGTTCATGGAATACGAAAAGCGCGAAGGCCCCGTTCTTCTCCCCGCAGGACCGCTCCGGGAAAAGAAGAAGGTCTATGACGTCATGGTGTCAGTTATCTCCCGTACCGTCGCCGTCGCCACCTACCAGGCAAAATTTCACTTCATTTCCGCGGGATCCCTGAGCTGTTTTCAGAATAAACCGGAAATCGGCCTCGGTTACTTCGACATCCGCTCCTATCTGGACAACAGAAAAACCACCACCTTTGTATCCCGCTCCGTGGAGGAAATCCTCAAAAAGGCAAAACCTATCGATGCGGAAGAATCCACCGTGGAGTACAAAAAGCATCAGGGCAGCACCTACCTCTCCGTGAAGCTGGCTTTTAACTTCACCGCGGCCCACCTTTACGGCAAAACGCTCTCCCTCAAGCTTACCGAAAAGGAAGCAATCTGGCAGGACGTGCCGGACGAGCTTAACTTTCTGCCGGAGAGCCATTACCAGAACAGCATTCTGAACGAAACCCAGATCATCTCACTTCTCTGGGTCTGGGACTATCTGAACGAGCATCCGGTGGTTATCGACGAAACCGATGATAACGCTCTGAAATTTCTCCGGAACATTCACAGAAGCTACATTGACTATGAAAGCTCTCATCCGGAAAAGTCGGCTCCGACGGAGGAAGGATCCGGCCTTACCGTATCGCTGTACCCTTATCTGTCCGATTTCAGCGGATCCGCACTGCATATCGGCGTCAAAATAAGCATTTCAAACAACCACAGAAAGTATGTGGTAAAGGATCTCAACGAACTCCTCAAGGCTTACCATAAACAGACGGAATACCTTCTGGGCAGAACCTCCGCGGTAAAATTCGCCAAAGACAGGCTGGATCCGGATTCCCTCAAACTTATGGAGCTTCTCAAAAGGCGGTATCTGGCAGTGTATGAAAGCTCCCGGGATCACATGTTCTATACTGTTGTCCCCTTTCCCAAAAACAATGCGTTTTCCCTGACTGGAATGTTCCTGGACGAATTCTATGACCTGATGGAGAACTCCTTCATTTACAGTAACGACCTTATTGAAAACACCCTCAGCGTCAAGCACACCCCGCTGTCCATTCCCATAACCATTACCGAAAAGATCATTCATGACAAGGTCACCAAAATCACGGTGACCGGCAAAATCGCTTCCAACATTATTGCCGGCAGCAAACACCGCTACACCCTGACCGCGGAAAATCTCTCCCGAATCGATCCGGAGGAAGAGAAGCAAATGAACCTCTTCTCGGATATCATCAGGAAGGATCACAGCTTCGAATTCTCGGTAGGCATCAGAGGCCTTAACGATTTCTATCACCGGGTACTGCCGGTGCTGACCGCATCCCCCTGCTTCAGCATTATCGATAAGGCTGACAAGATCGCCGAAACCGTGCTGCCAAAGCCGGAATTCACCTTCTACATGGATCTGGAGGATAAGCGCCGCTGCAGCAATCTCACCCTTTTTGCCGATGTGTCCTACGGCGATCAGGTTTATCACCTGGGGGAAAGCAAGAAAAAGACCGGCAAGCCCGATACCGAAATTATGGATCCGGGCTGCCAGATACCGGCAGAGGATGAATTCCGGGATGCCGTATATGAAAAGAGAATCATCTCCGTTTTGGACTCCATATTCAGCGAACGGCTCCTCAGCGAACAGCGCCGGCCGAATGATCCGGAGCGCTATTACTGGTATGAGCAGATGGATGATGACAATCTGTTCCAGTTCCTGAACAAGAGCATCGATAAGCTCCAGTACTACGGCACCATCAAGGGGACGGAACGCTTTAACCGCCTCCGGATAACAAACGTCAAGGGAGTTCGGATCGGGGTTTCGGTAGACAACGATCTGCTGAATATCAGCATCACCTCCCAGGAATTCTCCTCGGATGAACTGGCTGATGTGCTCACCAGCTACTCCCTCAAAAAGAAGTGGCACCGGCTGAAATCCGGCATATTCGTGGATCTCACCACCAACGAAGAGATTCAGGAAATCGTGTCCATGCTGGAGAAAATCGATGTGCTTCCGGCCGATATCATCCTGAAGAAAACAAAGGTTTCGCTGTTCCGGGCTCTTTATCTTGACAAGCTCATGGAGAACCATGAGGCTCTAGCCATTACCCGGGATCAGACCTTCCGCCAGCTTATCAAGAACTTTAATTCCGTGAAGGATTCCGAGTACGATCCCCCGGAATCGCTGCAGCATATCATGCGGGAATACCAGATCTACGGCTTCAAGTGGCTGAGCACGGTAAAGCACTGCGGCTTTGGCGGCATCCTCGCTGATGACATGGGTCTCGGCAAAACCCTGCAGATGATCTCGGTGCTTCTGGCCGACAAGGAGGAACGGGAAAAACAGCAGGCTCAGGAAGCACCAGAAAGCGGGGCCGCTAATCCCCCTGAGGTTCCCGCCCCCGAAAGCGTCGTGATCGACACGGTATCCGAGACCATTTCCGCGACTGTTTCCGAAACCGCGCCGTCTTCAGAAACAGCCCATGCGGAACCGGCAGTCCCGGAAAGTGCGGTTCCCGGCAATGCCCCTTCTGACAATTCTGTTCCGGACAGTGCCGCTCCGCAGACTGCCGCCGCAGCAATCAATGCCGCCGCGGAAAACGCCGCTTCCACCGTGGGAGTCAGAAAAGGCAACACCCTGGTAGTTTCTCCGGCCTCGCTGGTCTACAACTGGGTGGAGGAAATCCGGCGTTTTGCGCCTCAGCTTATCACTATCCCCCTGACTGCCTCCGCGGCTCTCAGAAAGGAGGCTCTCAGGGCTTCGGAAAAAACCGATGTGTACGTTATTTCCTATGACCTGCTGAGCAAGGATATCCCCCTCATCAGAGAAATCACCTTTAACAATATGATTATCGACGAAGCGCAGTACATTAAAAACCCGAAATCCGGCTATGCCAGCTCCGTCAAGGCGGTTCCCGCCAGAAACCGCTTCGCCCTTACCGGCACCCCCATCGAGAACCGGCTCTCCGAACTCTGGAGCATCTTCGACTTCGTAATGCCGGGGTTCCTGTACACCTATGGCAAGTTCTCAGAAAAGTTT
>DFFT01000004.1 GCA_002372325.1 Succinivibrionaceae bacterium UBA3769
ATTCTTTTTCAGTCATTCTTTTTCAGTCATCATCCTTCGTCTCTTAATTTCCTGTCTTTATGGTTCCTCAGTTCCCCAAACCATCTTCTGAAAGCCATCTTCCTTCCCGTCTGTCTGCCTCTCGTTATCGTGTGACAGTTTTTTATGAGTTACGTCTCAGATTTATTCCCAAATAGAAGATATTGCTGGTAGTTGTGGACGGGATGATGTATACTTCAGACAGTGTTTGTCTCCGGCAGCGGACATGATTCCCTGAGATGCGCCGGAGGAGTCTTACCTTAGACGGCTTTTTATGTACGGAGAGCTTTAATGAAACTTGCAACAGCGCTTTCTGAGAGAGCGGATTTACAAAAAAAGATTGAGGAGCTTTCGGATCGTCTCGACAACAATGCCAAGGTGCAGGAGGGCGATGAGCCGGCAGAGGATCCCCGGGGGCTTATAAAGGAGCTGGACAGCGCTCTGATAAGGCTTGAGGAGCTCATTTACCGGATCAACAATACCAATAACCGCACCGCCTGCGGCGATGTTACCATTACCCAGCTCATGGCCAAACGGGACTGCCTGAAAGAGCGGCTCCGCGTCATGCGGGATTTCCTGAATGCCTGCAGCCAGAAGGTAAACCGCTATGCCAAGGCTGAGATCCGGATCCGGAGCGCCGTTAATGTTCCCGAACTCCAGAAGGAGGTGGATGCCTATGCGAAGCAGCTCCGGGAAACTGACGAAAAGATCCAGGAGCTGAACTGGACGACTGAGCTTATCTGACAAATGACTTGGTAGTCTGATCGGGCGGGTAAGATCTCTTTGCGACTGAGAATGAATCGCACCTTCATCCTGTTAGGGCGTATGCTGAGGCGCATACAGGAGGTTCGAATCCTTCGTTTTACAATGCATTGCCTCTGTACTGTTACATGGGATTGTAAAACGCACTTTTCATGCTTACTACCTAATACCGACGATCAGACGAGGGCGGGTTCGGGGATTTCATTTCTCAGGTTTTGCCGGCAATCCATTTGCCGATAGCCGGCAAAGCTCCGGAGATGTGTTGGCGGTCAGCGTTTCCTGATCCGTCCTCCCGGAGATCTTTCATTTTATTCCGGCCTTTTCCTGTTATTTTCGCTTCAGACATTTTCCATGGCATTCCGGCGGGTTAGCATTAGCGTAATTTGGGAGCAATCTTTGAATTTCAGCGTGTTTAATAAGCTGTCTGTTGTCTTTTTGACAGCATGTTCCGTATACTATCCCTGTTAAGATATATTTTACATTGCGGATGAGGGAATTTAACAGGCGCTGCAATGATGCGGATACTGTTATTTCAGAAGCTGATTACTCGTTGCGGCAGCCGGATCGGGGTAGAATATGAAAAAGGAATTCTCTGTCAGATACTGTTTTTAATCTCGTGTCAGGCAATCATTCCCGATGGTTATAAAAGGTCTGTAACTATACTCCCGTTATCCTGGGAATAACAGTGAAACAGATGATACATGTACTGCCTTTGTGAATATTTCTCACATAAACACGCTGCCGGAACCGATACGTTTATGGGCATTTCGATTAATGCCTGCGAATTAAGGGATTTGTTATATCTGCGGAGTTATTAAAATGGGTAAACCGATATTAACGCTGAAAGACTTAAAGAAACTGCCGTATGCAACTACCTTGTTCAGTGTCATACATGAAAAAAAGAAAGTTTATGTCGATAAAACAGCAATGATAGCCAGAATTGCGGAAACCGAGGATGCGCCGGTTTTTCTTTCCAGACCGCGCAGATTCGGGAAATCGCTTCTGGTATCAGCTTTCGAATCTCTGTTTTCCAAAGGACTTCAGGATTTTAAAGGTCTCAATATTGATACCGGCGAGGACAAATGGACTGACAAAACCTATAAGGTTGTTCACCTGGATTTCTCAAATTATGCCAGCTGTTCCCGCGAGGAGTTTAAGATAAGGCTGACCCAGGCTCTCACCAGAAGACTTTCCGATGTTTGCAGTTTAAGTCCTCTTGATGAACAGGGAAATTACTATGACCCCGCAGATATTATTGATCAGGTATGCCTGAAGATAGCCGACCATAGTCTGGTGCTGCTTATTGATGAATATGACAGTCCTTTTACCCATCATCTTGGGAATAAGACCGAAATGGATGAGCTAAGCGCTGTTTTTTCGAACTTCTTTTCCGCAATAAAAACCTGGAGCGGCAAATTCCGTTTTATCTTTATAACCGGCATTGCCAGAATTGCCAATGTAAGCCTGTTTTCAGTGTTCAACAATCTTAAGGATATCAGCTGTCACAAAAATTATGCCACGCTGCTGGGCATCACTGATGAAGAGCTGAAGCGCTATTTTGACCCTTATGTGCGTAATGCCGCCGCCGTGCTGGACATGAGTGTTTCCGAAGTTTATAACCGCATGAAGTCCCTGTATGACGGCTTTCAGTTTTCCATAGAAAATGAAACGACTGTATACAATCCCTGGTCAGTTCTTTCGTTTCTCTCAGATCCGGAACAGGGTTTTTTGAATTTCTGGTATTCCACGAGTGGCGGAACCCCGACAATTCTTATTAAGTACCTTGAAAACACAGATTTTCAGGATCTTTTCAATAAGCTAAGCTACCGGGTAAAAGAAGGCAGCCTTACCGATTATCTGGCAGAAGAGGATATGCTATTATCAAAATCAGCTCCGGATCAGATTCCTATTGAAATGCTGCTATATCAGACCGGATACTTTACGCTGAGAAAGGACAGTCCTGAAATAGCAAAACTGGCCATTCCCAATGACGAGGTGTCAGAATCTCTGATTAAGCTGTCACTTGACATTAATC
>DFFT01000039.1 GCA_002372325.1 Succinivibrionaceae bacterium UBA3769
GATCCCTGTCCCTGCGGCAGCGGAAAGAAATATAAGAAGTGCTGCGGGAGATAGGTAGCTGCCCTGAGTAATTTGCGCTTCTTGCCCTGAATAGTTTGTGTCTCCTGCCCTAAATTGTTTGTGACACGGACAGGCGATTCTGCTGTCAGCGGCGCTGCTGAAACTGATCTCATGATCTGGCATGTTCGGTTTCATCTGAATGACTGCTGACAAACAAAAAACCGTTTTACCCAAAATTTTCCGGGGCGGTAAAAAGGGAGAGAATGAGACAGGGGGCGATGGCCCGCCACGAAGTCCTCCTGTTTTTTTTCCGCCCCGGAGGATCCGCTTCCGGGGATATCCGGCGGTGTCTCTGCCGCTCTTTTTCCTAAATGCCCGCCGGCTTCAAACAAATTCCCTTATTTTTCTGAGATACTTGAGAAACGGGACTCGTACCGAAGCTTCGGTACGAATCCCAGGTAAAAAGTTTTCAGGAAAGACATGCTGCAAAGACTGCCTCTATTTTTGCTGGTTGACGCCTCCGATTCCATGGAGCGCTGCCACGCTGACACCCTGAACCGGGCTCTCAGACTGGTGATTAACACAATCTCCGAAGATCTCTATGCCGTGGAGTCCGTGGTTATTTCTGTTATTGTGTTTTCCGGAAAGTCTCAGGTTAATGTGCTCCGCAGGTTCTCCTATGCCTATCACTGCGGCTTTTCTGATATCTCCTCTCTGGGCGGCGCCGCTGATTACGGGGCCGGCTTCGGGGCTTTGTTCCGGGAAATGACAGCCGGCGTGGTAAGGCCCTCCGGCTCCGCTCCCGGAGATCTCCGGCCTCTGGTATTCTTCTTCACCGCGGGATCCTCCCCCGGAACCGCAGGTCAGGGGCTTTCGGATCGGGCGGCTCAGGATCTCCGCCGGAACGCCGATGTGTTTTCCTTTGTGCTGTCCGGAAAAACGGATAATTCCTGGGCCAGCCGCTATTCTGACCGGGTTTATAACATCGGCGATGATGCCGCCCCGCTGGAAAGCCTCTTAAGCAAAATATCCTCCTATGTCCTGAAAAGCAGCCGAGCCGCTGTCCCGCAGGGCTTTCTCAGCATGATGCTGTCTTCCGAGAATGATTATCCCGGAGGAGGCCGGGAGGAGCAGAGTTTGCCGAATGGCCGGGAACGGCCGGAATCTCCCGGAAGAGCCCGTCGCTATAAGAGCTTTCTTCCGTATTTCTTTGCCGGGAGCAGCTATACCGCAATGCCTGAACTCGTAACCGCCATGCTGCTTCGCCCCCGGGAGGGGAGCCGGGATATCAGAAGCGGCAATCTTGCCAGGCACTTCGGACTCTTTGACCGTTATACCGAGGAGCTTTGCGAGAATGCGGCCCGGGAACTCGCAGAGGCCCGGGATCCCGTTTCCGAACGGAACATCTTTTGCCGGCTTATGTACGAGCTGGCCCCGGAGGTAAAGTCTCTCTTTGCCGGAGGCCGGGAGATTACCGGACTTACGGAGCTCGGGGAGTATGCCCTTAATGCGGCAGCGGCCGGAAACGAACGTCTCTGCGGGGAGATCCGGCTTCTTCAGGACTTTCTGGAGTTCTATGCGGTTTCCGTTATCAAAAGCGATACCGCGGCTCATATTCTGAGAACGGCGCGGGAACTCGCAACCCGCATGCATTACCAGGATACCCGTTATTGCTGGATACTGGGCTATGCCTTTTCAGAAAAGAGAAGTCTCCGGGTTCATGAGAAGGTATTCGGCTCTCCCGCGGAGCTCCGGTATTTTCTGGAGGATCTGAAAAAACGGCAGGGCGTTTCCGCCTGTGAGGGGTTTATCGCTGAATGCCGGGACGATCTCACATTTTTTGCCGCGGCCATACCGGAAAGATCCGCAAAGCGCCTCCTTCAGGGAATTCTCGGAAATGCGGGCAAAGCGGTATTCGGGGACGGGGAGCTGGAGTTTCGGGATGCGGCGGCCTTTGATGATTTCATTTCCAAACTCCTTCAGGGGGGCAAGGCTTATCGCCTGAAGGCAATTTTTGAGAACTACGGCCTGGCCTTAAGACAGGTGGCAGACGAGGTCTGGCACTCCGCCTCCTACAAAAACCTCCAAAGAACGGTGCAGAACTTTGTGGTCTACGAAGAGCATCTCTTTGTTTCTCCGGAGGCTCTCAGAGACTATCTTTCCGATATCCTGGTGCGCAATCAGGACTCTCCGGAGTTTCTCAGGGAATATGCGAAAATTCATGATCAGGCTCTGGCCCATTTGGAAACACATCCGGAGTTCCGGGAAACAGCTTCCCGGCTGCGCTCCTTCCGGAATTTCGGAAAATCCCGCAAGGGCTCGGTTACCGCTCATACCATCACCGTGAATGATGTCAGGTATCCCCGAATGCTTATGAAAGGGGATGTCATCTCCTTCGGGCGCTACCCCTGCGACCGGGACGGATCCCTGGCTCCTCTGGAATGGCAGGTTTTGGAGGTAAGCTCCGGAGAGGCTTTCCTTATCACCCGCTGCTGCATTGACTGCCGGCAGTATCATCACCGGGGGGAAGACATCACCTGGGAAGACTGCGATCTTCGGAAATGGCTTAACGGTGATTTCCTCCGGACGGCGTTTTCAGAAACGGAAATCCGGCGCATTCTGGTATCATCTCTCAAAAATGACGGCAACCGGAAATACGCTACTCCGGGAGGCAGCAGCACCCGGGACAGAATTTTCTGTCTCAGCAGCGAAGAAGCGCGCTGCTATTTCGGAGACAAGGCGGAAAGGCTGTGCCGGGCCACGCCTTATGCCCGGGAAAAGGGCGTTTTTACCAATAATGACAGCGGCGGCGCTCACTTCTGGCTGCGTTCTCCCGGACGCCATCAGACATATGCTGAAATTGTCAGGACTGACGGCGATATTGATATTTACGGCGACGGGGTTTTCAGCGTGTGCAATGCGGTTCGGCCTGCTTTAAGGATCAGCGCTGAACTTTAGCAAGGGATACGGAAATAGCTCGGGAGACTGAAAAATGAAGGGAATGTCAAAAGCTGAAAAGAAGCGGATTCTTGCCATAGCAGGGAATCCCAAAAACGGACTTATCGAACCCCTGAATTCCATTCCCAACGGTTTCAGAATTCTGCAAAGAAGCTATCACTACGACCCGAAAATCAAGCGTACCGCCGGCAACAAGAAGGCCATCGGCGTCGTTATTGATGATAAGTACCTGACTGCTGCGGAGTATCGGGCAATATATACCAGACATGGCAGATTAAGGGAGGTCAAGCCTCAGGCTGAATGCGGCGGCGCAAAGGAAGAAGCCCTGAATGGGAAAGCTGCCGGGAGCGCCGCAGCGCCGAAGATAATTTATGACCGGCTTCTGGGAGCCGTGCCGCTTCTTTATGAGATGGCAGTGAAATCCGGCATACTGGATGATCTCAGGGAAGTCTGCGGGAATGATCTTGCTCGCAAAATCATTTCACTGGCAATACACTGGATTCAGGATCGGGAGAGTTCCGCAGAACGTTATGCCAGATTCGCGGATTCTTATGCCCTGCCATACCCGGATACCCTTACAGAGAGGGGGATTGCAAGTCTTTATTCATCTCTGGGCTTGGACAAAGCAAGCCTCAGGGCGGTGTTTGCCGGAAGAATGCGGAGACTGAAGTCGGAGGAGCTCCTGTGCTATGACTCAGAAAGCATACCGGAGCAAGCCCGGGATAACTTCAGCGAGGAGATTTTCCTTAAAACCCGGGGAGCCTCTTCTGAGGCGCATCTTGCCATCCTCATGGACAAGGCCACCGGAATGCCGCTTCAGTATCGGTTAATCAAGGGAAAAGCCTCTGCTTTCCTCGCAGCGGATGACATTGTTTCCGAAGTCCGGAAGATCGCCGGGGATAAAAGGATCACCTTTGTTTTTGAGAACCGGGATGAATCCATGGCGAATTTGTTCATGTGCTCCCAAAGCAACAGCGCGGCCTTGATGGCTGGCGCATCCCTGCCTGAATTAGTTCAGGATATCGCAGCGGCCCAAAACGATCTGGGAGACTTCTGGGAGGAGTCTTCAGTTATTCCGGGCACAGATGTCTGCGGCCGCTCCCGCAAGGTGTCCGTTGTAATGTTTAATCAAGTTCTATAA
>DFFT01000010.1 GCA_002372325.1 Succinivibrionaceae bacterium UBA3769
TCCGGAAAAGTCAAATTTAAGCACGTGAAAGGAGTTTTTCAGAGGAGTGGGGTGAGAAGCGATGTAGGTACGGCAAAACAGTCTGTCCCCTTCGTCCTTTAAGGAGATATCGTAGTAGTACCGCAAAAGCTCGGCGAACATGGTTTTCCCGAACCTCCGGGGTCTTAAAAGCATGGAAACCGGATAACCATGATTTTCATAAACCTCCAGAAAACGGGTTTTATCCACATAGGCATAGTTATTGTCGATTATTTCCTTAAAATCGCTGGTTGACAGTGAGTTCTTTTTTAACATTGATCTCATCTCTCATTAGTTTATTTGCTTCATACGACCGCTCTTCGCTGCGGCTATTAAGCGGATTACGTTTCAGACTTCCCCGTCTTTTACCATAACCATGCAGTCCGGAAACACATAATACGGTGAGATCCGGAACGGTATCCTCCATTCAGCATATCACGGAATCACCAAGCGGGGTTCTAAAACGATCTGCATGTATGCTCTCAGTGTGTCCGTGACTTCAATTTGACTGGTGCGAGAGACAATACCAGCAGCATCACGAGCTCTTTTAGGCTGTTCGCATTCTGGCTCTCTTCGAGGCTTCCTTCGGGGAGGCGGCAATTTTCAGGAAGCTTCCGAAAATCGGGAACGGGATTTTAATTTTATTCCCGGAAGCTTTATTACGGTCTCTCGGAACCCCCGGAAATCACCCCGGCAATGATAATCTGCATTTTTTAAAACAATGCAGGTTGACTTCCCTGATGGGATAGGTTTTCAGGGTTTTAATTCCCCTGAAAAGATGGTGATTATCCGGTAAAAGCCTTTATTTATAAGACTTTTACCGAAATAAAACCCCGGGATGATTTTTCCCGAAACTGGCTTATTCCCGAAATGCGGATGATACCCGGTCGCAGAATATCCCCGCATCTCCGGAGTTATTCACCGGGGCTTTCAGTGAACAAGGGCCAGAAAATAAGGGCGTCAGAAAAAACAGGAAGAAAAATCCGGTAACAGGGGAGATGAGATAAGGCGGCGGGAAGACAGAAACAGCAAGCCCGCGCAGAAACTCCGGCTTTCCGGGGGCTTAATCTTATCAAGGTGTTCAGCCCGGCTGTTTTTCAGCAGGTTTCCGGGAGCTGCCCTCCGGTTCTTGCTGCGGTACTGGATCTGCTTCGGAAGCGGCAGCGCCGCCGTTTTCCGGTTTCCCGGTCTTCCGATCCAGAATGCTCCGGAATAACGACGCCTTGTCGGCAAGCGTGCTTTCAGAAGATTGCTGCAGGGCCTTCCCCGGCAGCTTGTACACCATGTTCAGCGAGGTCGGCGTGGATCCTACCAGTATTTCTTCATCGCCCACCTGTACCAGAAGCAGCTTGGTTTTTGGGCCGGTAGGCAGCACTGAGATAAGCTTCAGTCTGCTGGCCCGGGAATTCGGCACCAAGCGGGTCTTTTTAAGGAGCCAGGACAGGGCGAAGATAAGCCCGATGACCAGAAAGCAGCTCATGGTGAATTCTAAAAGAGAGGCTCCGCCCCGGTTCTGGTCGGAGAAATCGGATCCTCCGTCATTGCTTTGCAGGGTTTTCCCGCCAAAAAGGAGGTTTGAAGGAGCTTCGGGGGCTGCGCTGCTAACAGGAGCCGCGGTGCTCTTGCTGTCAGGGAGAGGGGACTCGGTACGAGGAGACTCCTTTTTAAGATCCCGATCCGGAGCCTGCTCCTGATAGAGATCCCGGTATTCCGTGCCGCCTTTCTGATTTCGGGAGGCTTGCTGGACAGGATCTGCGATGTTCTGTTCTCCGGGCTTGGCTTTCGGATTTTCTGCCGGAGCTTCCGCCGCGCTTCCGGCCGGGGTTTCCAGAGCAGGTTCGGTTTCAGCGCGGAGATCCGGAGCGGCCAAAAGCAGTCCGGCGGCCAGAACGGGAACCAGAACGGAGAACAGGCGGCGATTTTTATCAAATAATAATGAATTCATATGAGGTTTTGCCTTTCCGGTGAATTTTTCATGCTGAAACTGAACCGGCATCTCGCCGGCATTTCCAGAGGTCTTTCAGAAATTCTATCATCCCGGGTCATAACAGGCAAAGGAAGGGCAAAATTTCCCAGCAGGGCCAGAGGACTAAAGCTCGGTCTCCCGGTTTCGTATTTCCAGAAGCTCTCCGGAGATCTGCCAGTTCCAGGTGGCGGTGGTGGGCTCCAGGGGCTTCATGGCAATGCATTTTGCCGGGCAGACCGGAAGGCACTTTTCACAGCCCATGCAGAGCGAGGGATCCACCCAGTGCTTTTCCTTGAGCTTTCCGGTAATGGAATCATAGGGGCAGACCTTGGAGCATTTGGTGCAGCCGATGCACTTTTCCTGATCGATAAGAGCCACCAGTTCCTCCGAGGCCCGGACGTTTCTGGCCGGCACCGGAACATGCATGAGTTCGGCCAGAGCCCGGGTGCAGGAGTCCCCGCCGGGGGAGCAGAGATTTACCGGAGCTTCGCCCCGGGCCACGGCGGCGGCATATTCCCGGCAGCCGATGTAGCCGCACTGACCGCACTGGGCGCCGGGGAGGGCCTTCTCAATTTCATCGGTCAGGGGATTTTTGTTTTTATCGGCAAATCTTTCGGCGGCAAAGCTTAAGGAGCCCCCCAGAATAAAGGCGGCTGCCGAAAATATCAGCACTACAAGCAGCAAATGAAGCATCTGAACGAGAAACCCAGTCAGTCTTACAAAAAACTTATCCGGCCGCAAAAGGAACGCCGGAGTCCGGAAGAGTCTGTCTTCCGGAATGCCACGCGCATTATACACTTTCAGTGGGGATTTGACAGGAGTTTTCCGGTCATAAAAAAAGGCCCCGGTTAACGGAGCCTTTGCTGTGTAAGAGGTGTCAGAAATCAGTCAGCATCAGGAACGCTGTTCCTCCTGAGAGTTTTCGGTCGCGGCACCTGCCGTTTGAACGTTTTCCGCCTGAGCCGGCGCAGGTTCCGAGGAAACCTCTTCCTCTGCGGGAGCTTCATTCTGCGGAACCGGACTATCCTGAGGTTCCGCCTGCTCTGCCTTTGGAGTCTCCTCTGCGGCAGGTTCGGTCATGGGCACCTCGGAAAGGTTTCTGATGGCGCTGAAGCCGGCATGACTGGCCTCCGGAGCGAACTCCTCGCCTTCCCGGCCGCTGGCCTCCGGAGCCTCCGGGAGCTCGCAGGAAGCGGGCTCGGCAGCCTCGGAACAGGACATATTGGCGATGCCGCTGAAGCCGGCATGTCTGCCCGAAACCTTAGGCTCCGGAGCAGACGTCATGGCTTCTGCCGGCTGAGCCTCCGGAAGGTCGCAGTCCTGAGGCAGGGTGGCGGCCACGCTGGTGAGGGCGACGTTTCCGATGCAGCCCACCCGGGCCGGAGCTTCAAAGACGAAGGGCTTCTTTGCCGGCTTTTCCGGTACTGGCTTCTTTGCGGCAGTCTCCGGAGATCCGGCCTTTTCTCCTGCTGGAGCGGCAGCGTCATGGTGCTTCTTCCGGGACGGTCTTCCTTCCGGAGCGTTCTTGCCCCGGGGATTCTGGCTGTCCGGCCGGTTCTTGCGGCCCCGTACCTGAATCTTCTCCTCGACTACCGGGCGGGAGCTCTTGTCTCCGGCATTCTGAGCTGAGATGCTCTCATCTCCTGCGGCATTCTTATAGCCCTTCCGGGGTTTATCGTTCTGGAAATCTCCGTCACGGCCGCTTCTGCGCTGCTGCCGGGGCTTGCCGTCCCGGGAGGCGTCTTTGCCGCGGACGCGGGACTGAGACTCCGGCCGCTTCTTGCTGGGACGGTTCTTAGGCTGGAGTTCCTTGGGAGTTTCCGGAATGGCCTCCGGAGTTTCGCTGCCTCTGAAGAATCCCACAATGGTACGCATCATCTTCTTGAAGATGCCCACGGATTCGGCGGAATCGACCTTTTCAGGACGGGGCGCCGGCGGAGTCAGTCCGGCCTGGATGGAGCTGAAGTCCACCGCCGGGATCATGGGAGCGCTCTTCCGGGCGGCATGCCGGTTCAGGGACTGATCCTGAGCGGCGGCCGGGAAGTTGCTGGGAGCGGGAGCGCCCTGTTCCTGACGCCGTTTCATGAGCTGGAAGGTGCTTATGCTGTCATCGCCTTCGCCTTCCCGCACGCGGTTGATCTCGAAATGCGGGGTTTCCAGTCTTTCGTCCGGGAGAATATACACTCTGACGTCATGACGCTTTTCCACCGCCTGAACCGCATTGCGCTTCTCGTTGATGAGGAAGGCTGCCAGCTCCACCGGCACATTGGCGTAGACGCTGGCGGTGTTTTCCTTCATGGCCTCTTCCTCGATTATGCGGAGGATGGAGAGAGCCAGAGAGCCGTTATCCCGGATGGCGCCCTGACCGCCGCAGCGGGGGCAGACATGGGAAGTGGATTCGCCCAGAGAAGGCCGGAGCCTTTGCCGGGACATTTCCAGAAGGCCGAAGCGGGAGATTTTGGCAAACTGAATCCGGGCCCGATCCTGTCTCGTGGCTTCCCGCATTCTGTTTTCGATTTCCCGCTGGTTCTTTACCGGAGTCATGTCGATAAAGTCAATGACGATGAGACCGCCCACGTCCCGGAGCCGGAGCTGCCGGGCAATTTCCTCGGCCGCCTCGATGTTGGTCAGAAGGGCGGTTTCTTCGATGTCGCCGCCTCTGGTGGACTTGGCGGAGTTAACGTCAATGGAGGTCAGAGCCTCGGTGGGATCGATGACGATGGAGCCGCCGGAGGGCAGCTTCACCTCGCGGTGATAGGCGGATTCGATCTGGGACTCAATCTGGAAGTGGTTGAACAGGGGATCCTCGCCGTCGTACATTCTGACCTTGTTTACAAAGTCGGGACGGACAATGGAAACCTGCTTGAGAACGTGATCGCAGACCTCCCGGTTGTCGATGAGAATCTCGCCGATGTCAGGACGGAGGTAGTCCCGGATGGCCCGGTGCACTATATTGCTTTCCTGATGGATCAGAAACGGAGCCGGACGGCTTTGGGCCGCCAGCTGAATCATCTCCCACTGCTTAACCAGTATCTGGAGATCCCAGTTAAGCTCCTCGGCGGTCTTGCCGACTCCGGCAGTGCGGACGATAACCCCCATGCCGTCGGGGATGGCGAGAGAATTCAGAGCCTGCTTGAGCTCGATTCTGTCATCTCCGTCGATGCGATGGGAAATACCGCCGGCATGGGGATTGTTCGGCATGAGAACAATATAGGAACCGGCAAGAGAAACGTAGGTGGTCAGGGCAGCGCCCTTAAGTCCGCGTTCCTCCTTCTCGATCTGGACGATAACCTCCTGACCTTCCCGGATAGCGTCCTTAAGACTTTGCCGGTCGGTATAGGAGTATCCCGGCTGGAAGTATTCCCGGGCGATCTCCTTCAGGGGCAGAAAACCGTGCCGATCCACGCCGTAATCAACAAAAGCCGCCTCGAGACTGGGCTCAATGCGGGTGATGATTCCCTTGTAGATGTTGGCCTTTTTCTGCTCATGTCCGACAGCTTCAATATCCAGGTCGTAGATCTTCTGGCCGTCCACAAGCGCAACACGCATCTCCTCTTCCTGAGTTGCGTTTATTAACATTCTTTTCATTAAATTGCTCAACTTATCGGTACAGCACTGCATGTGCCCGGAAGGCCCGGAGCTTCAGTAAACGGCATCGCTGCCTGAAGTCTTACCCTGAGGCCGGGAGCGCAGTTGTGAGCACGATTGACCTTCAGCTCAAACTGTACAGAAACAGGTAAAAAGCGAAAGGGTGTCCCTGAAATCAAAGGATACCCTGCTATAAAACAATATGACAAAAACCAGCTTTACGTTGTGCGATGCCTTGATTTTCGGGCAGGCATCCAGGTACGAACAAAAGCCCTGTAATTATCACATTTTTTTAATGGCCTGACCACAAAGTCACTTATAAAATGGTGTCTTTATGAGATTTTGTCACGTTTTATCTCCGCTCTGGCTCTGGCCGGAGAAATCCGCCGAAGCGTGTTTTTGGTTCCCGGCAGCAAACTTTCCGGGAACTCCCCCGGCTCCGGACACCGGAAAACTGAGATCCCGGCGGGATTCCGGGAATATTTTCGGGAAGAAGGCCGTATTTTTGGTATAAAACAATGGCCGGGGAGCGTTTTTTCCCGGGAAAATGTTACCTCGCCGGAAAAACGGCATCACTCCGGGCCCGGTATTCCGGAGGTTTCATTCTGATGTGGTAAACTCATTCACGGCAGGTACTGATTACAAGACAGGAGCTTTTTTATGACCATTAAGATTTTCGGACATCCCCGCTGTCCAGACTGCGTGTCCCTGAGAGCCAGCATTATGGCCAATGAGGGGCGGATTTCCTTTGAAGGACACGATATCAGCCAGCTTGAGGATCTCCATGCCTTTATGGCGCTCCGGGACGCTTCCCCGGTTTTTGACCGTTCCAAAAAGATTGGCGATATCGGCATTCCCTGTATTGTCACCGCAAGCGGCGAAGTCCGGCTGGACTGGCAGGAATATTTCCGGGAGCAGGGCTTTAAGGTGGTTCAGGCTGATGCAGAGGGCCCTTCGTGCAGCATTGACGGCAGCGGCTGCTAGTCTCCGGCGAAGTTTAAGGAGAGTATTTGCAGATAGGTCAGGCAGTATCACATGAAATATCCAAATATTCAGGAAGCGCGTTTTGTTTCCAGACTTAATCGTTTTGCGGCACGGGTGGAGATTAACGGAGAGATCCAGGATGCCCATGTCAAGAACACCGGCCGCTGCCGGGAGCTTCTGATTCCGGGAGTTCCGGTGTATCTCGTGCGAGCCCCGGGGCCGCTTCGGAAGACCTCCTGGGATCTGGTCAGCGTTCTCAAGAATAACCGCCTTATGATCAACATGGACAGTCAGGCCCCCAACCGGGTGGCGGCGGAATGGCTGGCAACCCAGGGCTTTGACGAGGTGCGGCCGGAATTTCCCTTCGGAAAGTCCCGGCTGGATTTCTTCATGCGCCGGGGGGAGACGAACTATCTTATGGAGGTCAAGGGCTGCACCCTGGAGAAGGACGGCATTGGCTATTTTCCCGATGCGCCTACTGCCCGGGGCGTCCGGCATATCCGGGAGCTTATCCGGGCCCGGGAAAGCGGCTGCGATGCCACGCTGCTCTTCGTAATTCAGATTAACGGCGTTCATGAGGTGCGTCCCAACGGGGAGACCCATCCGGAGTTTGGCCGGGTCTGGGAGGAAGCCGAAAAGGCCGGAGTGCGCATTGCCTTTATGGAATGTCAGGTTACTCCGGATTCTCTGGTTTCAGCGGGCTCCTCACTGAAATTCTGAGCATTGCGGGCCGGGGCGCGGGGTTTCCAGGGACTCTTATATGCGTTTCGGCTCTAATTTTTTGAATGGCATGTTCAGAGTGGAATTGAACTCGTATCAGTAACTGATATAGCCTTTTGTATCAGAGCCTTTCTGGAAAAAACTCGACCTGTGCGGCCATAAAAGTCACCGATGCTATTGCTCGGTTTCGGAATCTCATTTTATGCCGCCTTTGGCAATTCTGCCATATCATCGCTGGTACAAAACTACGAGCCTCTGCAAATCTTGAAGTAATTCCATTGAGCCCTTCCTCTGACTGAGAAATTGCCATTATCTGCGGCTTGACCTCACCTTTAAAAATTCCTGACATCCGTCAGTACAGAACTCCAGTACTTGTTTTCTCTTAACTGCTGCGTCTCGTTGCTTCGGTATCATTTTGTGTTCTGTGAATCACCTAATACCAATGTCTGCGTTTCTATATTATGATAAGATTTCATCATAGTATTATTGTTATAAAACCGTCGTTGTATATTATGGTGGTGCGAGATGCCTAAACATGTAGATCCGATTAAATTGAATGAAACAGATGCTATCAGTCTTAAAGGCATTGCTTCCGGAGACATTCCTGCCGGAGAAGATGTCAAAAAACGCGCTGGCGTGGTGCTTGAACTCTCCAATGGCACAATGATCAAGGATGTTGCCGGCAAGTTCGGCATGCGGGAGAATACCGTTACTGAAATCCGCAGAAGATTCCTGAAAAACGGCATGGCAAGTCTTGAAATTGCGGCAAAATCAGGCCGGCCTGCAACATGTATTTCAGCCGAAGAGCTCGAGAAACAGCTGGACTCTTTTATTGAATCATTCAAGCATGACAACAACAGGAACCCGACATCCATGGAAGTTTCAAATAGGCTTAACGCCTCTCTCCCTGCCGTCAGAGAAGCAATGAAGGCCAGAAATCTGATACAGGAACGTCAGCGTTCATGGGAGATTGCGCTGCTTGGAAATACCGAACCGCGTGTTATTGATTTGGTGGGCATGTATATCTCGGGAAGGCAGCAGATTCTCGCAGTGAAAGTAACAGATGGTCAGGTTAACTGCAGTTCCGAGACCCGAAACGTCATGATAACCGGAAGCAGGAGCTTTGCGGATTCCTGCAAACCGGTAAATACGTCTGCTCATCATTATGAACAGCTGGCTGATTTGCTGGAAGCCTTTGCTGTTTCAAATCCCCGGAACAGAAAACGCGGCATGACCTGCGCCGAATTTATCAGAGCTGTTACAGAAGCAAACGGCACCGGCGAGAAGCCCGCATACCATCTGCTTGCCCATGGTTCCCCGATTCTGGAAAAGAACGGAACCATGCTTCCCTGCGCAGTACTCGCAACCAGCGATGATTTGCCGGAATGGCTTCTGAAGACAAGCCACCTTCTTGACCTTTTGTGCACAGAATCCGGCAGCATAAGATACTCTGCCAGAATTATCAGCGCTGTGGAGGGATACCTGCGCAGCGCCGATGCAGATTCTGAACCCTTTATCTGGATGAAAAAACCTGCCGGAGAAACAGAACTGAAAGCTGAACAGGCCTCTGATTCGGGATCACAGAACTTCGCTCCCGGAACCGTGATGGCGGAAATAAAAATCATGGGAGATGACGGGCAGTGGATCACTTGCAAAGCCATGCAGGAAACAGGTTTGCGACAAAAGGATATGAAGCCGCACTCTTTGGATTCATACCTCAAAACTGTTGATATCATTGAGCAGTCTGTAGCAAACACCAGCCGCGCAGCAGCAAGGGGCATCAATGAGAAGTACCTGAATGAAACCGTTAAAAAAAAATCGAACTGAATTCCGGAGATGATGCCAGTCTCAGACATGCCAGACTGCATGTGAGAACGGACTTGCGCATGTGCTGTTGCCGAAGGATGCCGTTTCTGGAATAGGATGTGATGAGTTCCTGTGGAGTCGTACGCTGAGGAGTTACACAGAACAGGCCTTTGCCTGTGTAAGCGGCCGCATCGCAAACAACATGCTGAATATGATGCTTCACAGGAACAACTATTTTTTATGATTTTGCCAGAAGGCCCGGGCATATTCCTGAACATCTTTTCTTTTTATCTTCAGGCCCTGATCCCAGGCCGGATTCCAGGGGATCCAGACCTTGGGAATGCGGACGCGATCCAGAAGGCGGGCGGCCGCGTTTTTCAGGGATTCCCGGATCTCCCGGGGGAGCGGGTCGGGGAGGCTTTCCCCGTCCTTCTCCTCGGATTCGGGTCGGAATTCCGGAAGCGGCTTTGCGGTTTTTATCACCGCCGCGGCCATGGCGCCCCATTCCGGATCCGGGAGCGGCACCACCACGGCTTCCCGGATCCCGGGAATTTTCAGGAGCTCCCGTTCCACGCTTTCCGGAGTAATATTCTCCCCGCCGGAAATAAACATGAAATCCCGGCGTCCCAGAATCCGGAGCCCGTCCTGAGTCATAATTCCCGTATCCCCGGTGGCGAACCAGCCCTCCGGATCCGCAAGAGCGTTGATGGTTCCATCGTCTCCAAGATAGCCCAGAGCCAGGGACGGCCCCCGGATCAGGACTTCTCCGGCATTTCCCGGAACAGATCCGGAAACGCGGCAGCTCCAGCCGGGAAGCGGCTTTCCGGAATAGTCCCCGGGGCCTCCCGTGAGCTCCCCCAGAAAGGCGAGAGAGGCGGTTTCGGTCATGGCGTAGGAAACAAAAAGCCGCACCCGGGGATAAAGCTCCCGGAACCTCCGAACAATTTCCGGAGAAAGCGGTGCTCCTCCGGCCAGGATCCATTTCAGGGAGCGGAGCTTTTCCGGAGCAGGAGATTCGTTAACGAGCCGCCAGATCTGGGTAGGCACCAGAGAAAGGGCGGTAGTGCCTGACCGGGCAATGCTGTCCGGGAGGGCAAGCTTCGGATCCCAGACCGTCAGCGCCGCGCCCGAAACCACTGCCCGGAATATTACCGCCTGCCCTCCGGCATGATTAAGAGGAAGGCTCAGAGCATAACGGTCGCTCGCGGTGAGTCCGAGAGCCCGGCAGGCGTTTTCCGCGCTTACGAGATGGTTTTTAAGGGAATGAACGATGATCTTGGGAGTACCGGAGGATCCTGAGCTCATAAGGAGATTTGCCGGAATATCCGGATCGCTCCCGGATAACAGGTCGGTAAATTCAGGAGTTTCCGGCAGTCCCGGAAGCTCCTTATCAGCGGCATCTTCCGGATCGAAGATTACTCCGTTTGTTATTTCCCGGATCTCGGCAAGGCGGCTCTCGCATTCCCTGAGAGAGAACGGCAGAACTGTTTTTTTAAGATAAAGAGCTCCCAGAAAGGCGGCTGCATAGCTGGCATTGCCCCGGGCCGGGAGGAGCGCGGTTTTTCCGGGGAGCTTTTTCAGGAGGGACTGCATGCGGGCGGCTTTTTTCAGGAGATCCCGCCAGGTGACAGTTTCTGTTCCTGAGTTTGTTTCGTAAATGACGGCGGGGAGATCCGGAGTCAGCCGAACCCGCTCCGGAAAGAATCCCGGAAAAGAGAGCAGAGGAGCCGGGGCTCCCGGGGTTTTCATGGTTTCCGCTTTCGTACGTTCGCAAGCTGTTTTGTTAAGTTCATCCATCGCATTCCTTCCGCTGTATGCATTCTTCCCGGGGCCGCCTCATCCCTTGTTTGATGTCCCGGCCTCTCTTTTCTAAAGCTCCCGGATACAGGCGGCCATGAAGCTCTTCATGGCACGGGCCTCCTCCGGAAAGTACTTCAGGGTGTCCGTGCCCGAATCTGTTTCAAAACGGGCGGCCAGTCTCCGGATCCAGCCTATTCCCGCAGGGCTTTCAAAGGCCGATGACAATACCGGGCGGATCTCCCGGAGGCTCATAAAGCCGGGGGTGAGCGCCGGTTTTATTACCGGCTTTATCCGGTAATGCCGGAGCGCCTCCGGGAGCTCCGTCCCGGGAAAACGGGCGGCAAACTCCCTCCAGAGAGTGTCCAGCCCCAGGGGGATCCTGAGAGCAAGGCAATCGGAAAGGGCGGGCAGGGGATCCTCAAACCAGCCCAGAGAGTCTCCCAGAGCGGCGCTAATGCGGCGGGCGTTTTCGGGAGAAAGGCTTCTGTTGCCGTCCGGGTTTATCATGACGCGTCCCCGGAGTCCCCGGGCGGAGATCTCCCGGAGAAGCTCCTCTATCAGGCAAAGCTCTTCGGAAAGAGGAAAGATCCCCGCCTTGATTTTAATGCCCATGGGGGAGCCGGAATCCTGTTCGGATCCCCGGGATAAGTCCCGGAGAATGTTATCCAAAAGATCCCCCCGGCGGGCCCGGATTTCCGAAGGCGTCCCGAAAAGGCTGCAAAGGGGCGGCTTTTCCGGAAGGCCTTTAAGCGGGGACTTCAGCATGGCGGCAGCAAAAAGAGCCTCGGGAGTCTTAAGATCTCCCTCCGGTATTTCCATTCCATAATCCCGGCATCTCTGAAACGTCAGAAGATCCCGGAGGATATCCTCCTCCCGGGAGGGAGAAAACCCGGGCAGGGGAGCAAACTCCCCCAGATCTCCCCCGGGTGAACAGAGGAGGAAGCCCCGGCGTTCCCGGATCTGAAAGCCGTTCTGCGCAAGAGGGGCCTTCAGGGGGATCCGGTACCTGAAAATACGCTGAATCCGCACGGCTTACGGGCCAGGCTTCCTAAGGATTGCGCACAAATTTTGCGAAGTCCGGCTGCCGTTTTTCGTTAAAGGCATTCCGGCCCTCCTGCCCCTCTGCGGTCATGTAGAAGAGCATGGTGGCATCTCCCGCCAGCTCCTGAAGGCCGGTCTGGCCGTCGCAGTCCGCATTGAGAGCCGCTTTCATGCAGCGCAGGGCGATGGGGCTGTTTTTCAGGATCTCCCGGCACCATCTTACGGTTTCCTTTTCCAGATCCCTAAGAGGAACCACGGTGTTCACAAGCCCCATTTCCAGAGCCTCCGCCGCGTTGTACTGCCGGCACAGGAACCAGATCTCCCGGGCCTTTTTCTGTCCCACGATGCGGGCCATGTATGAGGCCCCGAAGCCGCCGTCGAAGGATCCCACCCGGGGGCCGGTCTGCCCGAAGACGGCATTGTCAGCGGCGATGGTGAGGTCGCATACCAGATGGAGCACATG
>DFFT01000149.1 GCA_002372325.1 Succinivibrionaceae bacterium UBA3769
TGATGACTGACAGGATTGATTTTTCCGGCTGATCTTCCTGAGTGCCCCGCTTATCCTGCCATTTCCAGTTTCCCGGAGCGGAGACTCCCGCAAGAGCCGCAGTCTCGGCAAGCTCCTGAAAACAAAAAAAGGAACCATGCCCAAGCGTGATTCCTCTTTTCAATATGCTTATTCTTCCGCTCCCCTTCCGGAGATCCGGAAATCAGACCTTAAAACAGCGGTTTTCCGTTAACGGAGAGGTGATGATTCTCAAAGGAAACACTGGAACCATACTTGTCGCCGTCCTTTTTCAGGAATCCCATGGCAACGCCGGAATCAGCAATGTCCCCCGCGCCTACGGCATCGGCATAGGACTTGGTGAAATTAAGATCGATGGCGGCGCGGCCATTCATAATATCCTTGATCACAAACTGCGCGCTGCCCTTGGCATCAAAGCTGCCGCCGTTAGCAGACTTTGAGGTCAGCTCCTGGATTCTGATATCCATAGGCACCTGGGCTATCGGGCTTGCCATAATGTCAGCATCGCTGCTGCTATCAGCAAACTCGCCCAGAGCCATATCGCGGTAAAAATCAACAATGCTGGCAAAATCAGCATCCTTGACCTCCACCATCCTCACATCCATTCCGGTTCTGCCGAGCTCAACGCTGCCGCCGGTCATATCATTGGGGAATACCAGTTCATCGGCATATAAAGAGCTCTTAAAGTTAAAAACACCGCTCCCGGCCTCTGCAGTCTGGCCGAAGGTTAAATTCTTCACGGCTATCTTCTTATTCTTGTCATCGGAGAGCTGGAAGGAGGCTACACGGAAATCGTACATGGAAGGATAGGATTCCACGGATTCGATTTTGAAGGTCAGATTTTCCAGCTTTACGGAAACCCCGTCAGAAGTGCCGACACAGGAAACTCCCGGAACGGAAACATTGCCGGAGGACTTGCCGGAATTGCTTCTGAAGCTTTTAACAACTTCGGCCCCGGTAGCATTAACGTTCACATTCTGAGCCACGGCGCTCTCAAACTTCACTCCGGCAAAATCGCAGGAAACCTGCTCATTTGAGATCTTGAAAGGCTCCACAAAGCCATCGGAGGTGAAAGACTGCTTGGTAATGGAGTAACCCATGTGCATTTCAGCCTTGGGGTATTCCTTAACGGAAAGCTCTTTAAATATTGCCTTGAAGCCTGCGGACTCATAATCAGGCACAATCAGGGTTTCAGCTCCGGTCATGCCGAATTTGGTTTCGGATTTGAAAACCAGCTCCCCCAGCGGCGTATCCAGCTTCCAGGTGCCGGTTCTTGAAGAAAAGTTCTTCTCCGTTTCGTTGTACACCACAGGAGACCCTTTGGTGAAATTTTCCACATTCTGGTCATACATCTTGTTTCCAAGCCAGACCATTGCAGGATAAGCAGCCACACCGGCGGTAACCAGCACTGCGCCGCCCACTGCGGCAAGCATCACGCCCTTTCCAGCCATACCCGTAAAACTCCCTTGCTTATTAAAATAGGTAAAAACCGGGGAATTTTATCAAAATCCGATCACTATCACAATATGAAAAGACTGGCATCTGGCGATATCATACCCCCCGGAAATTTCCTCCGGCATATTACTGAAGGCAAAAGAAAAGGAGGGGCCCCAAGACTCCTCCTCTTTATCCGCTTTATCGGGATCGTCGATCTCAGACTACCCCTTCTCAGGCACGCCCTCCTCCTCGGGCACCTTGGCGTCATGCATCTTGGCTATCAGATCTCCGCATTCACGAAGGAACTTTTCCGCATACTCGCCGAAGTAATCCCGGCCCTGGCAGAAACGCCGGATAAATTCCTCCCTGTCGGTATTCTTAAGAAGCTCGGTCTGCTCCTTAACCACGTCTGCATAGCGCTCAATCACGGAAGTATTCCTGGCGGAGGACATGATAATGTCCGCATAAAGACCGGGATCCTGAGCAAACAGCCGTCCCACCATCATAAGCTCCATGCGGTAAATGGGGGAGGAAAGCCGGAGCAGCGTCGGAAAATGCGGATTCTCCTTGGCCAGAAAAACTCCGTAGGTGAAGGTGGTGAAGTGCCGGAGCGCCTGAATGTAGCGCATGGAGCTGTCATGCTCCTCCGCGGAAATCGGCAGCACATGCGCCCCCCAGAGCTCAAACTGCTTCCTGAGCCACTGACACCGTTCGTCATGCCGCCCCTGAGTCCAGATAATCACCTGCTTGGCCATGCTGGAAATATCCGGGCCGAACATGGGATGGAGCCCTACCACCGGCCCCCGATGAACCTTAAGCATGTGCTGAAGGGGCATGGTCTTGGTGGAGGTGAAATCCGTCAGAATGCAGTTTTCATCAAGGAAGGACAGGCGATCGATGACCTCGGGGGTTTTGTCGATGGGCACCGACACGATAACCAGCCCGGCATCGCGGAAGATTTCATCCGCGCGGGGCCAGTCCCGGTGTCCCATGGTTTCCACATAATAGCCGGAGGACTCGAACAGTCTGGTGAATATCCGGCCGATGCCGCCCCGGCCGCCGATAATCACAATTTTCTTCAGATCCGGATTGAGACACTTGAAGCAGGCCTCCTCGGCGCCGTAGGATTCCCGGGTGAAGCGCCGGAGCACATCCTCGATAAGATCCGGACTTATGCCGGCCTTTTCCGCTTCCGCCCGCCTTTTGGCAATCATGCTCTTTTCCCGGTCAGGAGCGTACACCGGAGTGCCGGTGATGCTTTTTACCCGGCCGACCTCCTTTACCAGCTCCAGCCTGCGGGCCAGGATCTTCACGAGTTCCTGATCCGCCTTGTCAATTTCCGCTCTTATCTCTGCAAGTCTGTCTGTCATACCATGCCTGCTCGTATCCTGAAATGCTGTAAAGCCGGCCCTGCGGCCGGCTGTGTCCTGTATTCCTGTTATGTCCTGTCAAAACTGTTCATTGTTTTTCGCGCTGTTCGCGCTATTCCCACTGTTCCCGCTATTCATCAATCTCATTAAGGTATTCTTCCAGCTCCGTCGGGGGCATCTCGGTGACCTTGCCGGCCTCGGAGCCCGCAGCAGCCTTGCCGGTTACCAGCTGCTCCTGATACATGAGATAGAAATCCCGGGTCTGAATGTAAGGATCCAGAGAATTGGCCACAATGTCATCCTGATCCAAGAGACGGGAACGGGAATCTACGCCGTTAAGAGCCCAGAAACCCAGATCCGCCCACCACGGAAAATAAGTGAACGGAAAATACATGGTATCCACCGCATCCCCGATATAGCCTCTCAGAGAACCTACGCCCAGAAAAGGAATAGTGAGATAGGGGCCCTGATCCACTCCCCATCGCCCCAGAACGGTGGACAGGGTCATGCGCCTTCTGTCCCAGCCGATATGCTTGGCCACATCAATGCAGCCGCAGATTCCCAGGGTGGAGTTAAGCGCAAAGCGCCCCACGCTGACGCCGCTGTCGGCAAGCTCTCCCACGAGAGCGTTGTTAACCGTGTTGTTAACCTCCCGGAGATTCTGGTGAATATTGTAAAGGCAGGTTCTTACCGGCTCCGGAATCCAGTCCCGGTAAGCCACCGACACCGGCCGCAAAAGATGCCGATCCAGATAATCATAGTTAATCTTCCAGCCGATATTTCTGTTGGCGGTTTCATAGACATCCAAAGCGTCCCCGGGGAGATACTGGTAGCCGTAGGTATAATCCCGGGATACCTTTACCGTGTTTCGGGGAGACATGATGCTGACGGAGGAGTGGGAAGCCTCGGCAGCGCTGAAACCGGAGATCAGAACCAATGCGGCCAGGAACGGCAAAAGCTTTTTCATATAAACTCCTGTAAAGGCATTCGGAAAAAATAAACAGAACCCGACTGGATACTGTCCCGCTGCTACCCTTTCATATTAACATGAACACCCTGACTGTCCCGCCACATTTCCGGAGTTTTGCCCTGCAAAAAGTAGGAGTAGGCAATAATTTCCGAAATAATGAGAAACAAGGGCTTCGGGATCGTCTCCCCTTCCTTGAGATTTTCCAGATTTTTCAAAAGCACCGGATCCCGGTGCACGTAAATTCCCATTTCCTCAGCCATGGCGACAATATCGTCTGCCACCTTGCCCGTTCCCTTGGCGGAAACCTCCGGAGCCTTTCCGGACGCCGCATCGTATTTCAGAGCGATGGCTGATTTTTCCTGTTCCATAAACCCTCTTCCGAAACTCCCTAAATCTTAACTGAAAAACCATCCTGATCATTGCGGTCATATCCTTCGCCGGCGGATACCGGAGGATAAACGGTGCCGAGACGGGCTCCGATGGGAGCCGGCTTAAAGCCGCATTCCTCCAGACGGCGATAAAGCACATCCGAGGTCGCCCGGACTCTTTCCAAAGCCTCCAGGCGTTCCGCAACAATGCTGATCTTGATATCTGGCACCCTGATGCCGGTACGGATCTGCAGAGGGCCCAAAGAGGGCAGATCAAAAAAGAAATTCAAATTCCATTCCCTGTCCCCGTCAGGCAGATCCCGATGACTGATCATCACCCCGCCCTCCCGGGTTTCATCGCTGGAGGGAGGCACCGGAATGTACGAAGGTATGCCCTCCGCATCCTGTTCGCGGGTCAGCTGCTGCATCCGCTCCACCTGAATCAGAGTCTCCCGGAGCGCGTTGTGAGACCAGGAGGCATCCTTCTGCTCGCCGGAAAGAGCTCCCCTGATAATGTCCCGGACGGCCCGGCTCTTTACAAACTTGTCAATATCCTTCCCGAGCTGCCGGAATCTTATGGAAAGCAGCATGAGAGCCCACTGCTGCATGCCGCAGCCCCGGGGGCCGGAGGCATTCAGCGGAGAACGCACAAAGCCCAGCCATTCGGACACGGCCCTGAGATCTCCCAGAGGATTCATCATGGCATCATGAATGGAAGCGGCCATCTGCCTGATTTCCGGAGTAACCTGACCGTCGGCGGAAACGCTGCTCAGGGAGCGGATAAAGCTCTCCATGGAAATGTTCTTGACGTTAGCCGGGAGATCCATGCTTTTAACCAGGGACGGTCCTCCGGCGGCCGCGCTCTTGGATCCTCTCCTGAAGAACCGGCTCATGCGGGCGAAAAGGCCGGGCTTCTTTTCCGGCTTCTCCGGCTCCGAAACCGCCATGGCGGCCGTTCTGTAATCCGGATCCCGGGCTTTGCCGTCCTGCTGGCGGATACCGGCATCTCCGGCTGGAGCAAAGGGAGGAACAGTTTCCGTTCTTTCAGAAAACCTTGCTTCCGCTTCTGAAATATCTCTCCCGCTGCTCTTAAACACCGAGTTCTCCGGATCATCGGTAATGCCCTGCTCGGCGAAGGCCTGTTCAATGGCGGTCATTTTCCGGCACGTCAGAGGAGCGGCCTCATCAGCGCTCCCGGCATCAGAAACCGGGGCCCTGTCCGAGGCATCGGGATCTGCTGCGCCCTCCGGGGTTCCGGACGGGAATACCGCGGAACCAGAATCGAGAGACGAGGCTTTCATAACGGCATCCCGGCTGGAATTAATCTGTCTGTCCAGAATTTCCATGGTCTCCCGGGCTTTGGGTCTCAGGGGAACGCTTCTTTCAGGCTGTGCCATGTCGGAGTCATCGGGCACCTCCTGACTCCGGAATCTTGCGGCATCATCTGTAATTTGCAGGAATTCGTCCTTAAAGCTGTCCTCCTGCGAGACATCGTATCCGGAGGGAACCTGCTCCTCAGGCATTAAAGCTGAAAGCGGCTGGGGCGGCGGATTTTCTCCGTTCCGGGAAACAGCGGAAGCTGCCGGAGCCGAAGCGGCAGAGATTTGGACAGAAGATCCGGCAGACGAAGCGGGAGTCTCAGATGTCTCGGTGCTGCCGGAAGCTGCATCGCGGAGTATGGATTCCGCTCCGATGAGACCGGATCCCGGAGAACGGAATACCGGACGGGAATCAGAAACAACGGAAGATTCCGAAAGGTTGCGATCTCCGGAGGCCGGCGGCATTTTTCCGGACAGAGACTGAGACTTAGGGGCACTGGGAGACTCCGAGGCATCATAATCCGGAGCATCAGCGGGATCTCCTGCCGGCACAGGCTGCCCTCCGGACGGCATTCCGGCATCGTTGCTTACAGGAACGTTGTTCTGAATCGTTCTGGCTCCAGGTCTTACGCTGTCATAATCGGGTTTCGCCTCAGGCGCGGCCGGAACAGGCTTCTCCGGAGCCATCCCGGCATTCCGGGGCTCAGGCGGAACAGCATGGTCACCTTCCAGAGCGGCTTCCAGCGTGCGGGATACGGCGTTAAGCTGATTTACGCCGGTCTCCCGGGACTCCAGAGCTCCCGGAACCGGGGCTGCCGGCGTCTGAGTCCGGACGGCAGTTTTCCGGATCGGCTCCGGGGCGGATACTGAGCTTTCGGGGAGGGGAGCCGGGGCGGCGTTCCCGGTATTTTGAGAAACTGCTCCTGAAGGAGGATTTCCGGCGTCTATTCTGGCATCTTCTCTGTCATCAACTCTGTCAGCAATTCTGGCTATCTCTGCCGGGATATCCTGGGTCAGAGCTTCTGATGGTGCCATCCTGCCTTCAGAACCTGCGGACTTGAGATCCTGCTTGAGCCGCACCTCCGGAAGATCCTCGGGAGCAAAACTTTCTTGATCTGCCGGAATATTCTTAAGAGTGATATCCTCCGGCTGATCTCCGGCAGCACTTTCAGGAATGTCAGAGAAAGCATTATTGGGAATATTCCGGGGAACATCCCTGGGAATATCACGCAAAGAACCGGAGGCGGAATCACTGATAAGCCGGGCCCCCTTGGCCAGAGCGGCGGCATTGGAAAGGATCTGGGTGATCTTTTTGGCTTCTCCGGAGAGTTCCTCGGATTTTTTGAAACGAGAAGGCTGATCCTGGTCAGGATTTTCCTCCTTGTTAAAGCGCTCGAACTCCTTCAAAAGATCGATATTTCCACGCTCGTCTGTAACTGCATCATTGCGAGCCAGCTGAGGTTCGGACTCCCCATCGGAAGAAATGACTGCCGCCAGGGACTGGGTAACCGCCTCCCGGAGCACACCGGGCTCCTTGCCGGACGCTGCGGAAGCGGGAACAGCATCAGCATCAGCCTGAGCCTGGGGAACGGCCGGCTCTGCTTCGGAAATGCCGGGTGCGGCAGGAGCAGCGGCGGCAGGCGTTTCCTCCGGAGGTGTCCCGGCCTCGGGAGTAAGCCCGCGGGTTTCCTGGGAAAGCTTCCGGGAAAGATCGGCCACCTCCTGATTCCGGGCGGCATTTTCCTGATCCCGGGCGGCACCCTCCGCTTCTGCTTTTATGGTCTCGAAATCCATGGTTCTTCGGAAGCTTGCGGCGGAAGGACCCTGGTTTTCCGGCAGGAGATTACCCTCCTTGGCAATGCGAGCCGCCCGCTGAATAAGTCCCCGCACCCGCTGTGCCATTTCCTTGCTGAGCTCATCGGCCTCGTCGGAGTCTTCCTCCCGGCTCAGGGAAACAATGGCATCGTCAGGAAGGCTGGCTACGGCGCGTTCCAGGAAATTCGCCATAGCGATCTTGCGGTCAGAGGGAGATACCACCTGCACCCCTTCCCGGCCCAGACTGCTGATGACATCAGGCTGATTTTCCCGGATAAATTCGATAGTGGCATCCATAAGACGGGAAAGAATCCGCGATCCCTCGGGGGTGAGATCGCCGTCCGGCGCGAATATCTGGTGCCGGGCCAGCTGCCGGGCCGTGGCCGGAGAAATGTTGTCGGCCGTGGAATAATTGACAATAACCTCGCAGAGGTAACGCATCAAAGCGCGGCCGGGTTCATTGCTTTCCTGGAAAATTCTGGGGAGGGTGCCCACATAGCTTTTGAGCTCGTCAACGGCCTCGGAGGTCTTTACAAGGCGCATCCTGGTAGTAAAGGCATCGGCGACCTGTTCCTGAAGCTCCGTATTTCTCAGAAGCATTTTTGAGGCCAGTTCCAGAAGCGGTTTTTCCTGAGGCACGGGATTGGCATTCTCCGCTCGCTGAGGATCGCTGGCCAGAGTGGCGATATGACGCTGCAGGGTGGCCTGAGCACTGGCCAGTTCATCGGGGAGCTTCCCCTGCTCTCTGGTAAGAACGCTGAGATAAGAATAGGCGGCGCTGACGTTCACATTAAGCTGCGGCCGCGCGCTATTGCTGTCTTTGCTCTGATAAACAGATCCCGCGTCACGGGGTTTCTCAGATCCTTTGATGTAATCGAAATCTGTACTGTTCATCATAAAATCGCTGCTTGTGGTGATTGCAAACCGGAGGACATGCCTTATCACGCCCGGCAGATCCGGACTCTCGCCGAAAAGAAAAAAAGACGGCGTCTCCGCCGGCATCGCGCGGGGATTCGGCCCCGCAAAGTATCGTTATCAGGGCAGATTATATATGATAATGCGAATAATAAGCGATTTTAACAGCCATTTTTAGTGCTGATTCTCATTATCCCCTGCCCGCGCCTCTCCGAAATTCCGGACATTTGCGGGGTGCTGGGGGGGGGAGAAAAAGTGGCAAGAGATGAAAAGAGCGCCGGCGGGAAACAGAAACAGGGCGCCATGTCGGGAAAGCAAAGAATGCTTCCAAAAAGCGGGAACCACAATCGAAGCCTGGGAATATAATCCAAAATCTCACTTCCTTTGTGAGACATTTGCCATATCTTGACAGGACATTTTCGGAAAACAGAGCAGCATGCAAGTAAGCCGGAAATCCATGAAAGCCTTTAAAACAGGCATTTAACCGGGAGTTCACCGTTTTCTCATGTAAGCCGGCAGCCGAAAGCCCTTTTTCCCCGGTTGTTTATAAAACGGAATCATCTAAAATGAAAATATCGGCGGAAGGAACAGGGACGTTCCGAAGCGGTTTTCATGGATGAAATAAGCGCCGCCGATAAAGATTACCGGAACAGGGACGTTCCGGAGAGCTGTGGGGGTTCATGATGAGCCCCCTTCCTTTTTTCGAATGGGCGCAAAACGGACGAGCTTTCATGCTGACGTTTTTTAGGCCAGCTTTTAAGATCGATATAACTCCGTCCTTCTCCTTACTCCTAAGTTATCATTTCTTCCCGGGGATATTTATATCTACATCCGGAAAAATCGCGCTCTATGACATGATCATTCCTGCCAGACTAAAATCCTTGTGACGTAACTGTTATTAAGGTTTTATGCATCCTCGTAAATCCTTGTCTTTCCGAAAAAATACTCAAAAATAAAGGCCGATTAACGAAAGACTTCCGGTGAATATTTACGGCCATAAAAAGGAGTTATTCCTGGAACTCAAGCATATTAAAGGTATCATAATGCCGGCTCAGTATATGCGAAGCTTACTCGCCGCCCTCATCTTTTGATACAAAGCGCTGGTTTGAGCTCCGCGGTTTTTCAGGTATGGTCATTCTCAATTTGCCCTGAACTATGAGGGGGGTTACAACAGAAGACATGGTGTAATTCCGTGACATTCCTGTGAAAGCTATTATTTCACTCCGGGATTTCGGAGTCTGACAGAACTGGAGCACAGCCTGTCTGATATCCGTTTTATCAATTTCGGCTTCATCTGCCATATGTGTTCCGTTTCTGAAGATAACCTTGAATAATCCGCGCTCAACAACAAATTCCGGCACCGGAAGACGGGCATCCGCAAAGGATTTGAATATTGTCGGGATCCCGGAATAGCGGTTTTCGGTGACTCTTAATAGTTCCAGAATATTGGCGAGCGCCGCATTTCTTGTTTTCGGTATTCCTTTGCCAAGCTGACGCACAGACCCGCCTCCGTACAGACCGCCTTTGCTGGTGATTTCCATCCGATCTCGGTACATCTCGATGCAGATGGGGGTGTTTTCCGTCAGCATGCTGTAATCCCGGTGGATAAGAGCATTCAGGATCGCCTCTCTGACTGCCGTAAGCGGATATTCATCACGATCTGCACGGCGACCGTTTTCATCAATAATCGTTTTGGTTCTCATATTGCGCCGCACAAAATCAACGGCTCCCTCCAGCATCTCCGGAAGCGATCCTGTAATCCGTTTATTATCAATAAATCTTCCCCCTTCCCGGTCTGTATCTCCCATGGCAGTACCGGGAAGTGAAAACGCTATAATGCAAAACTGGGGAAACCACGCCTGCGGATAGATCCCGAAAACCAGTGCTGCCGCCATGGTAACTTCTCCCTGACTGGTAATCCCGGTAAGTTCCATGATTTCCGGATCCGGCAGAGCTGAAAGGTTATTTCGTTCCTGTTTGACCGCTTCCAAGTATTGCTGCAGCCGATTTTGATCAAGAAGATTCATCCGACACTCCGGAACTGTCCTTAATTCATCACGGATTCTTCTTCGGAAGGCTTCATAGCTATATACCTCGTACTCACTCATCGGCTCATCAGCATCTCCGACTCGTATGTAAGATCCCCTCAGTCTTCCTGCTCCTTTGTAAAATACCGGCCTTCTCCAATATTCTGCTGGCGGAATTTCCATAGACAGAACGAACTTTCCGTCAACCTCTGCACTGGTAAAAACAGCCCGAACGGCGGGTTCCATTTGCTCACAGGTGTGGTTGGTTAATTTAGTTTGT
>DFFT01000096.1:0-5171 GCA_002372325.1 Succinivibrionaceae bacterium UBA3769
TCTGACAGGCTGTGAATAGTAACTTCCGCGGCGCCTCCCGGCCCTCAAGTCCGATTTTTATCATTGTCCCCGTGTCATTAAGTCAGATTTAAGCCTCATGCGTCAGGCAGAACGGCATTTTCCCGGTCTTGCCATGCAGGCGATTTTTCCTGTTTTGCCGGGACGGTACTCTGCAGAACTCCTTATGACAGCAGCGTTGTTCATAATCAGAATTAAAAATATGCAAGACGTGTATATTTTAACTTGACAATACGTGTATAAATATAATAGAATGATCAGCATAAAATATCAATAACCAAGCAGAGGAATTTGCGCCATGATTAAGATTGATACCGGTGATTTAAAAAATGTTCTGGCAGCCAGCATTGACGGTTTTGGTTTAAAGAAGTACGAGTACCTCATGGACGCCGTTCAGAAGAGCGATGTATCCGGCGATCCGGAATTTCAGCGGATTTTCAACGGCTACTACAAGGTACGCAGAAACGAAGTCTGGCGGAAGAAGTTTTATGCTCTCTTCGAAACCGTGCGGAACAGCAATCCGTTACCGTCATTCGATGCTGTGGTCACTGACTTGTACCAGACCACCGGAAATGTGGAGGCCTCCTTCGCCAGCAAGCTTCTGGCCTCGGTCGACAAGGACATGCCGATTTGGGACAGGAGGGTCGGCCGGAGTCTTAACCTCAAGATAAAAGGCGCCTCCCGGGAAGAACGGCTGGCAGATGCGAAGCGGGTCTATCAGGAGGTCAGGGACACCTATGACGGCTTTCTGGGATCGGAAAAAGGCCGGGCTTTCATTGCGGAGTTTGACCGGCTTATTCCGGAACAGTACCGCGGAATAAGCGCGGTCAAGAAGCTTGATTTTTACCTCTGGGCAAAAGCTCTTTAAGCATTTCCCGGTGATGAGATCACGGTGATTGAGCGGTGCAGATGAAGAAGCAGTAAAGAAGCCGCTTTACTGATGAATAGTCCGGTTCCTTAAAGCGGCTTCCGGATCTGTTTATCAGCGAGCCCTTTAACAAGTTCCAGCATTTCCTCCGGATTATCCGCTGCCTTTACTCCCGGCAGGGCTTTAACCAGAATGCCGTTTTCATCAATGAGAAAAGCCGATCGCAGAGTGCCTTCCCGGATCCCCTGCGGAGTCTTTTTGGGCTGAATGACATCATAGGCCCGGTGCGCAGCAAGCTCGGGATCCGAAAGCAGCATAAAGGGGAGGCTGAACTTTTCCTGAAACCGGAGATGGGATGCGGCGCTGTCCCGGCTTACTCCCAGAATCACCGCATCAAGCTCGCTGAACCGGGAATGGCGCTCGGCAAACCCGCAGGCCTGTTTCGTGCAGCCCGGAGTATTGTCCCGGGGATAGAAGTAGAGCACGACCTTCCGGCCGCGGTACTGAGCCAGAGAATGCATGTTCCCGTTCTGATCCGGCAGACTGAAATCCGGCGCCGGGGTTCCTTCTTTTAGCGGCATAGGTTGCTCCTTTGGTTCCTTCTCGATTGATTCCTGATTCTAAATCTTATCTCATACGCGTTAAGCATAGCTCTCTTTCCGCCCGAATACTTAAGCCCCAGTCAAAAATCAGATATTTCCGGCCTGATCAGAAATTTCCGGGAGCTGCCCCGGGGATTCCAGAGTTTCACGTAAGCCTTGCATCATATCGGCTCTTCTTCACCTGAAAATCTGTTTTTCAGGATGCTTCATCCGGCGCTTTAACTTAACGCCTTTACGTTGCACTTTTTATTTCCGGAACGCGCTTCATCCTGGCGGACAATCAGAAAAGACCAATGAGGCATGAGCGAGATCTGCGTGATAAGTCAAACACAGGATGCTAATCATTCCAGATCGGCTCTTTACCGCCTCTCGTACGCAGCATCTGAAACTGTTGAAGGAGAAATATCATGGGATTATTTGATTTTGCTGAAAGCGCCTTTGGTTCCGTTTGCGACGTTGTTTCTGAGACCGCTTCCTTTGCCGGGAAGGCTGCCTCCGGCGCCGCTTCCTTTGCCGGCGATACCGTCCGTTATGCCGGTAACGCTGCCTGCGATGTTGCCGAGAAAGGAATGAACCTCTTTTCTGACACCATTGATGTAATCGACAAACCGGTCTCCCGGGCTCTTGATTTTGCGGATGACGCTCTCGGGTACATGCCGGAGGTTATCAGGCATGCCTGTCCGCTGGCCGGTCCTATGATGGCCCCGGTTGAATCCTTTATTGACAATGTGCTCCGGGATCCGGTGACTCCGGTAATGGGTTCGGTGCTGTATGTTGATCTGGCCTGCGGCTATGCGGAGCACTCCGGCATTTACGTCGGCGGCGGGGAGAAGTGCATTGTCGAGCTCTCCAACGAGGACGGCCAGTGCATCATAAATCTGGTATCTCCCGATGAATTTGTCAATGGCGGCACCGGCTTCAGCATTTACGTTTCCAGCCGCAATGGCTATGCCGTGGGCAAAAAGAGAGCGGCCCGGAGAGCCCTGAGCATGGTGGGATGCAATCTGGGAACGTACAACATTGCGCTTAATAACTGCCACATGTTCACGAACTACTGCCTGCGCAAAAAGGACAGTGATGACGATTCCAGAGGGTTAAGCGCCATCCTGGATATGAAAATGACCCTTACCAGCATCAAGAACCGGGCCCGCAAGGTCATGGATGCTGATGAGTGGCGGGTCTGGCGTTACAAAGACTGATCCTGAAACAGCGGCAGTGTCTCCGGGTTTTCCGAAGACCATTCGCATGCGCCGGTACCTCTGAAGGCGGTTTCGGTTTAACGGAGTCCGGTTTTCCGGCGCCTTGGCTGCTGATGTTACCCGAGCTTTTAAAGGTCAGGAATATCCGGGGGTTCCTTAAAGATGCACTTTATTTTTCCGGTTCTCATCTCAGAACCTCGGACAATTGAAAAAACGGATGCCAAAGAGGCGGGGACAGTTTTCAGCTTCTTTGTCATCAGACCTTTGCCTGAATATCTTAAATTGTTATAAGGAGAATGATCATGGGATTCTTTGATATTGCTGAAAGCGCTTTTGGTTCTGTATGCGGAGTAATTTCCGACACCGTTTCCGTCGCCGAAAAGACGGTCTCCGGCGTTGCTGAGGCCGCCGGCGGCGCTGTCTCTTCTGTCGGTAACGCCGTCTGCGATGCCGCTGAGTTTGCCGGTAAAGCTGTCTGTGATGCTGCCGATCTGGCGGGCGGCGCCGTCTCCTCTGCCGGCAAGGCAGTCTCCGGAGCTGCTTCCTTTGCCGGCGATACCGTGTGCGCAGCCGGCAACGCTGCCTGCGATGCTGCCGAAAAAGGCATAAACCTCGTTTTCGACACCATTGATGCAATCGATAAACCGGTTTCCCGGGCTGCTGACTTCGCGGATAACGCTACCCAGTACGTGCCGGTGATTATGAAGCTGACAAACCCTGCTTTAGGTCCTTTGATGGCCCCGGTTGAATCCTTTATTGACAATGTTGTCAGGGATCCGGTGACTCCGGTGTTCGGTTCGGTGCTGTACGTTGATCTGGTCTCAGGCTATGCGGAGCACTCCGGCATTTACGTCGGCGGCGGGGAGAAGTGTATTGTCGAGCTCACCAACCAGGGCGGCCAGTGCATCATAAATCTGGTATCTCCCAGCGAGTTTATCAGCGGCGGCACCGGCTTCAGCATTTACGTTTCCAGCCATCATGGCTATGCCGTGGGCAAAAAGAGAGCGGCCCGGAGAGCCCTGAGCATGGTGGGATGCAATCTGGGAACGTACAACATTGCGCTTAACAACTGCCATATGTTCACGAACTATTGTCTCAGGAGCAAGGACAGCGACTATGCCGGGAGCGATTTAAGCGCGATCCTGTCAATGGATATGACCCTGACCAGCATCAAGAACCGGGCCCGCAAGGTCATGGATGCTGATGAGTGGCGGGTCTGGCATTACAGAGACTGATCCGGAAGAGTCCCGGCAAGGTCTCCGGCAGAGTTTTTTCCCGGGGACTGTTCATGCGCTCCGGATTTCCTCTTTCCGGGCTTCGCTCCTCCCGGCGGCATTTTTCCTCTTATTCATTGCTTTGCTCGTCCCCTTGTTCATTTGCCTCCGGCAATCATGAAACCAGTTACATGAGACCTGCTGCTGTAACCAAATGCAGTTCTGAGCGATATCACAAAGGATAAAATTCCTGATTGTTTCAGCACAATCGGAAGGGTACTTTATGGTCGCAGAAGCTGCTCTGACGCTGTCCGCATTCCGTTGCTGTCTCAGGCGCCGGAAGCTCATGGCCATGGTCAGAAACGCCGCAGCTCATACGGGGGGAATATATGACATCGCTGAAATCTTCAAAAATCGCTAAGCTGCTCTTTGCCGCAGTCCTGATTCCGGCACTGGCGCTGCCGCTGTCCCTGACCGGAGCGGCAGAGGAAGCTCCGTTTGTCCCCGGGGAAACGGTGCATCTGGGTTCCTATCCCGCAGGAAATCCCCTGGTTCCGGAGGATCTCTCCTGGCAGGTGCTGGAGGTGCAGGGGGATCAGGCTCTCCTTATCACCTCGTCCTGCATTGATGCCAAGCCCTATAACGACACCCTTAAGGATCTGACCTGGGAGGAGAGCGACGTCAGACAATGGCTGAATACCTCTTTCCTGGAGGGATCCTTTTCTCCTGAAGAACGGGAGCTTATCATGCCGGTAGTTCTGGACAACCCCGACAGCAGACAGTATCCCACCTTTGGCGGCAATGCCACGGAGGATCGGGTGTTCCTGCTCAGCAATGACGAGGTTCTGAGATATTTTCCGGACGAAGCATCCCGGGCCTGCGCTCCGTCTCCTGCGGCGGTAAATCACGGCGCCCGCAAAGACCGGGATAACGGCAATACCGGCTGGTGGACACGTTCCCCGGGCTTTTTTCAGGGGTATGCCTCCTATGTGCTTTCCACCGGCACTCTGGGAGAAATCGGTCATTTTGCCGACTACGAGAACAATACCGTCCGTCCGGCTGTCTGGGTCAGCATTAAATAGCCCGGACATTTCAGCTGCTTATTGATAATGCCGCTGCTTTGAAGCTCCGGCATTTTTTTTTTTTTGCGCCGGCAAAGAGAAGGAAGCAAGAGCGGGGAGCGAAGGAAGAAAGGGGAGATTTTGGGGAGATGACTTAAAAGCAGCCCGGAGAAGGAAAAATAATGAAAGATAACGAAAGATAACGAAAG
>DFFT01000096.1:5227-16957 GCA_002372325.1 Succinivibrionaceae bacterium UBA3769
GATAACGAAAGATAACGAAAGATAAGGTGAAAGAGAAGATTAGTATTGCGCGAAGCCTTATTTTCATTAAAATGGCTCCGTTATCATCCCTCCCGGAATCAGGTCAGCCATGCTCCGGGAGCGGGCTCCGCTTCTCCGGCTCGGACTTGCTGACATCCGGCTCCTTATGACAAAGATCGCTCTATGGGCAAAAAGGTATTACTGATTAATGACATCGCCGGCTACGGCAAGGTGGCTCTTTCCGCCATGATTCCGGTGCTCACCGGGCTGGGACACGATGTTTACAATCTTCCCACCGCCATTGTCTCCAATACGCTGGATTACGGACTCTTCCGGATCCAGGACACCACTCCCTACATGAAGGACACCATTGCCGTCTGGAAAAAGCTGGGCTTTTCCTTTGACGCGATTTCCACCGGGCTTCTGGCCAACGAGGAGCAGGTGGATCTCCTCATGGACTTCTGTTCCGGGGAGTCCGCCGCGGGAGTGAAAATCTTTGTGGATCCCATTATGGCAGACAACGGCTCCCTCTATAACGGCATGACTGAAAAAACCGTGGCCGGATTCCGGAGACTCCTGAAGGTCGCAGATTATGCGGTTCCCAACTACACCGAAGCCGCATTCCTCACGGAACGCAGCTTTCAGCACTATATCACCCGGGAGGAGCTCCGGAACCTCATTGACGACCTCCGGAGCCTGGGGGCCAAATCCGTGGCTGTAACCAGTTTAAGAATAGACAATACGGACATGGTGGGAGGCTATGATGCCGCCACCGGCACCTACTTCACCATCCCCTATACCAAGATTCCGGTATTCTTTCCGGGCACCGGGGACATTTTTCTGTCCGTGCTCATGGGCTCCATCCTTAACGGCAAAAGCTTTCCGAAGGCCACCGGAATAGCCATGAGACTGGTTCGGGAAATGGTGCTCAGAAATCAGAACAACACCGACAAGTTCAAGGGCATCATGATCGAAAAGTGCCTGGACATCCTGATGACGGATCGGGAAAAGGGCTATCCCGCAACCTCCTTTTAAGGTCTCCTCCCGGCGGCCTTGCTGTTTCCCTTATGGCCGCCTGTTCAAAAACATGCGTTTATCAAGGCTGATTTTCAGAAAAACGGCCATGAAAACGTCTTCATCTCCCCGGAATGATTGCCAAATTTATCAGCCCACTTCACACAAATGCAAATTGCTCAGGGGTAAATTTGCGTATGCGGGACAGCAGGATCAACCTGTATGATAGAATTTCAGAGATTGCGGTCACTCTGAGAAGCAGTGACTGAAAAACAGTGACAGGTCTGTCAGGTAAGTGAGGATGTATGTCTGTTCAATTCATGGGGAGAATATAACTATATGCTGAACTCTCTCCGTTCTAAAGTGTTCGCGCTTTCCCTTGCTCCTTTGGTGGTGTTCTTTGTTGCCGTGGTGGCAAACAGCCACTTCTTTGAGAAAAAGAGAACCATTAACGACACCTATCAGCTGGTAAACTCCATGCTGAAGGAAAATACCCGGGAACTTAAGAAATGGCAGGATAATAATGCCGAACTGGTGCATTACCTGTCCAAGATGAAGAAGGAATACTATCACGACAGGAATTTCATGATGTCCGTGGCCCGGGCAAACAAGGCTGATGTCTACTTTGCCGAAAATTCCGGGAAAATATTCGCCAGTGACATGACCGAAAAGGAATTTTCCGACGGCGTTTATGTGGATCCCTACAGCTTTCTGGAAGAGGACTGGTTTAAAAACGCCTCATCCAAGGTCGTCATGGATGACATGGATTACGAGGAGACCATCGATGACTGGGTAGTGTCCTGGTTTGTCAGAAGAGACGGCGGCGTGTTCGGCATTGACGTGCATACCCAGGACATTGCCGTTACCGCCAAGGAGATTTCGCTGCCGCATTCCGGCCGTCTTCTGCTTTTGGACAGCAAGAACAACGTAGTTTCCTGGGGCGAAAAGAGTCTCCGGGGCAAGCATGCCACGGAAATCGATCCCGTTTTCAGCGATGAATTCGTAGAAAATCTGCTTAAAAATTCCCCGAACGGCTTCGTTTCCTACAACAGCAGATCCGGCATAGAAAGAGTGGCGGTGGCCTCCGCCATCGGCGATTCCGGCTGGAAATTCGTCATTCTGCTGGACGAGACTGCGATCCTCAAGGGGCTGCAGAATACCGAGCGCATTGAGTTCATCGGCGTGCTGATACTCATGGTTCTTATCTTCCTTGCCGTGAAGATCTGCGCCAGACGCTATGTCACCGATCCTATTGACAAGGTTACCGGCGCCATCAGCGACATGAACCAGAATCATGACTTTACCGTTAAGATCAGCACCGATACCAACGATGAAATCGGCATCATGTCCCGGAACATGAGCGAGTTCCTGAATAAGCAGGCGGAAGTGGTGGGCATGGCCAAGAGCATGAGCCGCTCCATTATGGACGGCGTCAATACCTGCAATGATGCCACCCTGAACGTCGAGGGACAGATCCGCAATCAGGGGCTGGTTACCGCTGACTTTGCCAACTCCATCAGAGAAATGCATCTTGCCACCGACGAGATCTCCCGGAACTCCAGCGAGACCGCTACCAAGGTAACCTCGGTGCACAACCTTTCTGAAAACGGGGTAACCATCGCCGGCAATGCCAGAAATTCCGTGGATATTCTGAAGAGCGACATCGACAAGACCTCCATTGCCATTCAGAACCTCGATGCTCTCACCGTAGGCATCGCTTCAGTGGTGGAAACCATTCGCGGCATTGCGGATCAGACCAACCTCCTGGCTCTTAACGCCGCTATCGAGGCTGCCCGCGCCGGCGAACACGGCCGCGGCTTTGCCGTGGTGGCGGACGAAGTGCGCGCGCTGTCTTCCCGCACCAAGGAATCCACTGCTGAGATCGAAAAGACCATTCTGTCTCTGAAGACCGAAACCGGCAATGCCGTGGACATGATGAGCAGAAGCTCCGAAAGCTGCAGCCATACCATCGAGTATGTGGAATCCATAGTTACCAAACTCAGGGAGATGAATGTCCATATCGGCGAGATTTCCGACATGACCACCATGATTGCTTCCGCCACCGCCGAGCAGGATCAGACCTTCTCGCTGATTCAGGAAGGCGTGGAGAAGATGAAGGAAAGCGCTCAGGAGATCGCCCTGGATATGAGCAAGTGCACGGAGGCCTGCTCCAACCTTACCGCCGGAGCTCAGGACATGCTGGAGACCTTCAGCGTCTTCAAGGTGGACGCCAATACGGAGGCAGGCTCCCGCCGCCGCAGATCCGCAGCGAGATCCCGGGAGGAACCCCGGCTGACCGCGGACTGAAAGGTTCGGTAAGAAAGAATGAAAGGCTCTGGGTTCAGGGCCTTTTTTATTGCTGCCGCGCTGCCGGAGAAATCGGCAAAGAAAATCCCCCGAAAGCCTGACTCCCGGGGGATCTTTGATATTGCTGTTCTGTCAGTAATGTCCGGTCAGATAAGAATTTCCGCGGGATCCGGCGCGGTCTCGGGATCCATTTCCGGCGCTGCGGCAGGGGTCTTGTCCGGGATCTCCTCCCGCACTCCGGGGTGGCGGATGGGTTCGCCGAAGCCGATTTTGCTCCTGAGAATGTTGAAGAAGTCATAGCTCTTCAGGTGGCAGATCTGAATGGATTCCTGGCTCTTTCTTATCAGAATGCTGGCAGCGCTGCTGGTTTTCATGGCCACCTGGCCGTCGCAGCTCACAATGATGTCCTCGGTGCAGTCCTGGATCTCGAACCTGATTTTTACATCAGAAGTCCCCCGGAACACAAAGGGACGGCAGTTAAGAGAGTGGGGGAACATGGGCACCAGCACCATGACGTTCAGAGAGGGATCCACTATGGGGCCGCCGGCGGACAGGGAATACGCGGTGGAACCGGTAGGGGTGGAAATTATGAGTCCGTCAGCCTTGATGGTGTACATGAGGTTGTCGTCTATGAATACGGAAAAGTCGATCATGTGCGCGGCCAGATTGCCCTGAATGACGGTTTCGTTAAGAGCCAGAGAGCTCTGGGTGATGACGCCGTCCTCCAGAATGCCGGTATTCAGCATGAACCGCTGGTCCAGGAAATATTCCCCGGCCATGATCTTGTCCAGAGGGCCTTCGAAATCATCGGGCGCGATATCGGTCAGGAAGCCCAGATGGCCGGTGTTGATGCCCACCATGGGAATTCCGGAAAGTCCCACTGCCCGGCTGGCTCCCAGAAAGGCGCCGTCGCCCCCCACCACAATAATAAGCTCGGCGGCTTTGGGGATCTCGGAAAAGGGCAGCGAAGGCAAATCGCGTTCCAGCTTCCGGGCGGTTTCCTTTTCCAGGAAAACCGTCTCCCCCCGCCGCTCCAGAAATGCAATAAGACTGAGCAGGGTTTTGGCCACTGACTTATTCTGAACTCTGCTGAATATCCCGATTTTTCTGACTTTTTTTGACATAAGGCCTTCCGTAAACAGGCAGTAGTTACTTGAGCCCGCCCCGGCAGGCCCGCATTCACGGGAATTTTACCTGAAAGAGGGCAAGTTTATTACTGTTTTTTTGATCATTATCCCATTTATTCCGGTTCCGGCGGCTTATCCGGGGATTTGCCGCGGCGCCGGACGTCATTTTACGGCATTTAGCCTGCAAAACAGCGCTTCAGGCCTTTTTCCGCCCGTAAAACTGCCATATTTGCCCGCCGCATCTCACAAAATCTCAATTAAGACATCTCCCGCTTTTTAAAGAGCCAATAATGTGCTAATATTCATTTCTGATCTTGACAGAACCTGAAGATCCTCCGGGGTGTTCAGCGTTTCTGGTGCGGGTTTTCAGTGGCAGCAGGCGGCTCTGCGGCTTCAATATATAAAGTCAGCCGTTATCCTTACTGTTGCAGGATGATAAGACAAGGTTATAAGAAAGATGAAATTAACGAGGATTGCCACTCTTGTATTAATCTCCGCAATTGCTCTTACCGGATGTGGTGAAAAAACATTCAAGGATGCCGAGACGGCGATGAAGGAAGGGAGATACGATGAAGCAAAAACAATCTTCATCGATCTGGCGAACAATAATAACGACGACAATGCCATGTACGCTCTCTATTCCATGAATGACTCTCATCCTGAGGTAATGCCCATAGAGGAAGCTCTGGGATGGCTTCAGAGAGCAGCAGATGCCGGTCGTCCCGATGCCGAGTACGAATACGGGCTTTTCCTTGTTGAACACGATCGTTTCGAGCAGGCCTACAGCTATTTCGACAAGGCTGCCGTCTGGAAGGAAGAGCGCGCGCTGCACTTCCTGGACAAGTATCATGCGGTAAGAGACGTGCAGATCAAGGCCGAAGCCGGCGACCCCGCAGGCATGTTCGAGTATGCCAAGTGGCTTCTGAATCAGAAGGATGAGGAATCCCAGAAGCTGGGTCTCAGCTGGGCCCGCAAATCAGCCCTCCTTAACAACACCGACGGTCAGGCTCTGTTCGCCACGGTGCTTTACGAAAACAAGGATTACGGCAATGCCATGATCTGGTTTGAGAAATCAGCCAAGGGCGGCAATACTGATGCCGAGTACTACGTGGGCATCATGTATTTCCAGGGCCAGGGAGTTATGCGCAATCCTTCTCAGGGCATCGAAAACCTCCGCAAGGCTGCTGACAAGGGCAGCGCTCTGGCACAGTTCGAGCTGGGACGCCTCTACATCAACGGCGACAAGGATACTGTCCGGGCGCTTTCCGAAGCCCAGGCGGTGGACTATATAAGCCAGGCCGCCGGTCAGAACATGCTGGAAGCGCAGTATCTTCTCGGCACCATGTACGAAAACGGCATTGGCGTGAAGCAGGACTACCAGAGAGCCATGAACATCTACCGTCTGGCTGCTCTTCATGATCATGTGGGCGCCGAATCCAAGCTGGGCGAGCTTTATGTGACCCACGGCAATGCCAAGCAGAAGGAAGAGGGCATCAAGTGGCTCACCAAGGCCATCGAAGAGCATGACGACGCCATGGCCAAGACTTATCTGGCCTATGCCTACAAGGAAGGCTTCGGCGTTAACCAGAACTTCAATCAGGCCTACAAGTGGTACCGCGAGGCTGCCGACGTAGACGTAGCCGTTGCTCAGTTCAATCTGGGCATCATGATCGCCAACGGCCACGGCGAACCCCGGGATATGAGCAAGTCCGCCTACTGGGTGGAACAGGCCGCTTATAACAATCTGGTTCCTGCCATGGTGGCTCTGTCCCTGTTCTACAAGAACGGCGCCGGCTTGGAGAAAGACGATGCCAAGGCCCGTTTCTGGATCGAAAAGGCCAGAACCATGGATCCGAAAATCGACGTCAAGAAGGTTGCCGAGCTCTTTAAGCTGAAAAGCTGAGAACTGAGTCCGGTTTATCTTTAACCGCTGTTGAATACTTATGAAAGCCGGAGCATTATGCTTTGGCTTTTTTTGAATTAATCACCATACCGGAGATAATCAGATTTTTATGAAATGTCTTAAGTTTCTCGCTCTGGCTGTGACTGCCGGTCTCATAGTCACGGGCTGCAATTCCATGAGCGGTCAGAAGGGCGGCGCCCGGGGTTTTGATTACACCCAGATGCTGAGTCTGACAAAAACCTATCACAAGGAACTGGGCACCCTTAACATGACGGCCACCGGGCACAAGCCGCAGCGCCGTTCCGTGGAATGCCATATCCGCAATCTGACCCGTTCCGTAGGCGGCGCCTTTGCCGGCCTCCGTTCCGAATGGCGCACGGAAATCCTCCGGGAATGCAGTGTCAATGCCGCTCTTATCAATGACGGTACCTTCATAGTTTCCAACTGTCTCTCGGATCTCCTGCCCGATCAGGACGAAGTCGCCTATGTTGTGGCTCATGCTCTGGCTCATTCTCTTATGGAGCATGATAACGAAAGAGCCACCCGCCTCCTTAAGACCCCCATAAGCGAGGCCGGCGGACTGGAATCCTTCAAATTCTCTCTTTATCTCCGCTCACCGGAGAATTTTGCTTCCTTCTCCAATGCCCTGGGACTGGTGATTGACCCCGCCCGCAACGCTCCTTACACTCCGGAACAGGAAAATGCTGCGGACGCCCTGGCCCTCAAGCTCATGGCAAATTCCGGCTATAACCCTTCAGCGATTCTTCTTTTCTGGCAGAACGTTAACCGGAATCCCGATTACAAGGGGGAGGACTATGCCGCGCTGCATCCCCATACCGATGAATATCTGAAGGAAATCAGCGCCAATCTGGATGGTCTGGTGCAGGTTTATCGCGCTGCCAGAAAGGATTACGGGAGAGTGCCCCAGTGTCAATTCAAGTAGCAATTCCCGCCAGCGAAGAATTCTGGGATATGGCCCGGGTGGAGCATCGTTCCCAGCAGGAGCTGGAATTTGTCAATGCCGGGGATCATATCAGGAATAACGTGCTCCTCAACTATGAGCAGCTGGGAACCCTGTGGATGACCCGGGTGAACAGCAGCATCTACCATAACCTCGTGCTCCGGGATACGGATGCCAAAGCCGTGGTAGGGCTGGTATGCTATCAGTACTATGTGGGAAATGCCTACATCCGTTCCTTTTATCTCCTGCCCGGATATGAAAACCGCCGCCTGGGACAGCTGCTCCTGAATGCCATGCTGAAGGAGGTTAAAAAATCCCGGAAGGCCGCCACGGTGAGACTGGAGGTTTTTGAAACCAACGCCATGGCCCGGAGATTCTACGAAAGAAACGGCTTCCGGTACCGGGAATTTGATTTTCCGGCCCAGCTGGGGGGATCGGCCCGGAACAGCTTTGATCAGTACGGGATGCCCATTCTCCATATGGTGCTCCCCATTAACTGATGCGTTGCTGACTTAGCGTGTTTTTGAAAAGGAGGGCTTCTCTGGTATTCAGCTGGGGAAGCCTTTTTATATGCCGTTCTCTCCGGCGCCTGCCATCTCCGGGAGGGACGGGGCAGCATAGAATGCCCTTCCTTAATTTATTCCCCATTTCATCAGCTTTCGTCATTTCCAGCGTTTCTTTGCTCCATTTTCTGCTGCTTTCAATCAGAGCTCCCTGATTCTCAGGCATCTTCCGGCAGAGGCTGACAGGTTGCCGGCGTGCCGGCTTTCGGGCTTCCCGCCCCCGATCAAAAACGAAAGCAGCAGCAAACTGAAAAAATAATTAAGGAGCCCGGGATTTTTTCTTGACTTTTCGGGGTATAAATTAGTATATTTAATGTTGCTGACAGCGTTTCTTTTGCTGTGTTCAGTCGGCTATTTATCATGATATAAGTCATAAGCCTGTTTGCGCGCTTTAAGGCTGCAAACAGGATCAGGAAAACCTGAATAATTAAGGAAACCCAAAGATTCAGGGATCATGGGTTCCGCAGGTTATGCAATGCGAACCGGCCATCTGTTCAGGTTCTCTGTTTGCCTTATCGTCTTCTTTTCCGGATTTTTTTTCCGCCGGTTTTCCGGATTCCGGACATTCCTTATCGGACTTGTTTTTGACTTTCTGGGAGATACGCCATGAGTGAAATATGCTATCAGGACATTTTGCGGGAGAAACAGGCTGCCCTTGCTGAAATGGGACTTCCTCCGGTTTTTAAGCGGTATTCCGGTTCCTGGCTCCGTTATCTTTTAGACGGGGAAGTTTTTCAGGAATTTGCCCTGAGCGCGGTGAGCCGCTGGTTTGTTCCCGAATTTAAACCGGAAAACTTCACTGGTTCCTTTGATCTCAGCCGGGACGGCGGCAATACTATAACCAGCGCTTTGGAGTACATTTTCGGGATAGATGATAAATACGTGAATCCGGATGGCGCAGCCGGCGCTTCTGATAATGACACCGCCTACAAGGGCCTTATCCTGGACTCCTTTTACATTTCCTGGGAACACATTACCCTGTCCAAGAAGAAAAAGAAGCAGCTTCTAAGAGGGTTCGGGATAACAAGATGGCTTAAAGTGCAGTTTGTGGTCAGAAGAAGCAGCGCCAATCTGCTGCGGCCGGACAAATGGGAGAGCTTTTATGCTGTAATGCAGGAGAGAGAGGTCAACGGAGTAATTGTCAGAAAACCTGATTTCAACGGCCTTAACATTCTTGAAATAGAGCCCCTGAAATTCCGGAACCGGAAGGAAGCCCCCGATCCGGGAGATTTTCTGGAGAACTTCATGAGTTTTGTCACTGCGGAAACTCCGGAGAATTCCATCCTGGCTGCAGAGCGAGCCGGGGCCCTCTTAGATGATGTGGTAAGAAGAGATCTGGAGTTTATGACCGATGAGCAAAAATGGGCGGCTTACCTTGAAGAGCTCCGCAGCGTCAGAAGGGATTAAGGCGTGCCCGGCCCAACCAGCGTGCCGTTGTCCTGAAAAGCCCAGGATTTCCTGAAGATCTTCATCAGCCGGAATCCGGCAGACCCCGCAAACTGAAAAGCCCCGGATTTCCTGAAGAGCAGATACGCTGCTGATGATTTCCGCGGCTCTCATGAACACACTATCAGGATACAGCCGCTGTAAGGATATTGCCGCTGCAAGGACATAGCTGAGATGATTATTTCTGAGTTACAGGAACTTAATGAAATCTCCACTGTTTCAAGGAGCGCCGGCTCCGGGGGGGACGGAATATGCATAGCCGTCACCCCTGACCGGAACAGAGCGGGAGAAGAGTACTTCAGGGCCTATAATGCTTTTTCAGCGTTAAAAGCGGAAAAAATGATCAGAATTCTGTTCCGGAAACCTGAGTACGTGTTTATCGGCAACAGAAGAGCCGATGACTGGATTTTGTCTTTGTCTGAAAAGAGAGAACTTGTTCAGTTTTTAAGAAAAGAGGCAATGCTTACGGACTCCCTTGGGATTGTTCATCATGTTCCGGTGTTTCAAAAAGCTATCGTCCTTTTTAACTACGAGAGAGGACTTGGTGATTCACCGGAAGAGGCGTTTTCCTTAATGCAGGAGACAGACCAGGAGGGGTACCTCCCGCTAGACCTGGAAATGCCTGACTATACCGCACTGGAGCAGCTATGCCCCTTGGAGAATGCATCGCCTTCAGGGGCTCACTCTCTTGCAGAGGAGCATCTGTTCTCTGCAACAGGGCGTAAATAAAATGCGATCTGACATGTTTTTCAACTGAGCGAATTAAGGAAATAATTATGGAATCAGAGATTATGGAACCCGAGAATAATGAAAATGAGCTTGTTTTCGAGATGATTACTTTTTCAAAAAAGAATCATAAAAGCCTGCCTGCCAATCTTTGCATTTCAACAAGCGAATTTGGATTTGATGACCCGAAAATTAAAATCCAGCAGGACACTGATGAAGAAATCCATATGGAACATGCATTCTTTATGACTGTTCCTGAAAAGGAAATCATCGGCGATCCCGGAATACTGGATAATGAGATGCTCGACTATTTCAGAACATTTATTGATAACAACGAAGAAGCTCTAATCAAATTCTGGTATGAGGGGAAGAATTTAGATACCATGGACGTTATCGATTCATTAATTTTCTGAAAGCAGGATGTTCATTGAAATCACCTTTCTGAAAAGGATAAGCTTAACCAGTAGATGAGCTCCGCATTTTCTTTCAAAGAAAAGATCCATCACCTCGCCAATCAGATGATTGCGATAGATCTCGATGATGGCGCAAAGGTTAACCACGTCAGGAACCCGGATGCGCCGGCTAAGATTAGATAAGGCTTTGCGGTCATGAACATAGAAGAACTTCTTCACGGTCAGTCCGGGAATATCGAGTATCAGGAAAAGCTGCCAGATAACTCGGATAAATACATGAAAACCGTTGTCGCTTTCGCCAATTCTCAGGGCGGCAAAATTGTTTTCGTCATTCCTGACGGCACCAAAAGAATTGTCGGAATTGATGCTGACATCCTATATCAGGTGATGGACAGCATAGAGGCAGCGATTTATCGTTCCTGCGAACCCGCCATTGTTCCTGACATTGAACCTTGCACTGCCGATGGAAAGAATCTCATTGTTGTCACGGTATCTCCGGGAGCGCAAAGGCCTTACTATCTGAAATCCCAGGGAAAGAAGGGCGGAACGTATATACGCATCGAGGGGACAACACGGCCGGCGCCTCCCGAAACAATCAGGGATCTTGAATTGGAGGGAGCTAATATTCCCTGGGACGCGCTTCCCTGCATAGGATTTAAAGTCACCAGGGAAGCAATTGAAAAGCTCTGCAAAGACATGAACCGGTACAGAAGGGAACTAAAGAACAGAAAAGACCTGCCGGAAGTTACAGAAACAAATCTGGAAAACTGGAAGCTTATTACCAAAAACAGTGATGGCTGTATCGCCTCCAACGCCTTTGCTCTTCTGACTTCAGAGCATTTTCAGCTGGCAAAAACCCAGTGCGCGGTTTTCAAGGGCACCGACAGAGTGGTTTTTCTTGATAAGCGCGATTACACAGGGCCTCTTTATGAACAGATAGAGGAAGCCGTCATGTTTGTGCTGAGAAACATCAGACTCGGGGCTGAAATCAGAGGCATTCGCCGAGTTGAGTCATACGAACTCCCGGAGGATGCCATAAGGGAAATGATAATAAATGCTCATTGTCACCGCAATTATAATGAACCGTCCTCTGTTCAAGTAGCGGTATATGATGATCGTTTGGAGGTTACTTCCCCCGGAGGGTTATATAAAGGCTTAACCATTGAACAAGCGATGCAGGGGCATTCAACATTACGAAACCGTATCATTGCGAACGTTTTTTGTCAGATGGGCCTTATAGAATCGTGGGGAACCGGCCTTCGCAGAATAA
>DFFT01000159.1 GCA_002372325.1 Succinivibrionaceae bacterium UBA3769
TGCTCGTGCTGAGCAAGTGATGCGAATTTTATAGTTTTCTGCTTTTCTGTCAACAAAAAATCAAAAAAAATGCAAAATTTTTCAAAAACGAGGCATTTTGGTTATTTTTTGAACAGAAATTGACTGTTTTTTAGGCATCAGCAGCAAAAGTCCTCAGATTTTCACATCCAAATTGGCCATATTTACATTTTCATGGGTTCGTATTACCTTATTCAGTCGTTTTGCCCGAAGAAGGGCCTGCTGCGAGGTCTTTTTTGAACATTCAAATCCGTCTTCATTCGGCAATACCGTCTTTTTTCATCGTAACGCAAGGAAACAGGAATGAAAAAAATTAACGCCGTGGGACTCAGATGCCCTGAGCCGCTGATGATTGTTAGAAGAGAACTCAGAAACATGTCTCCGGGCGAAGCAATAGCAATTACCGCTGATGATCCTTCTACCGAGCGTGATTTCGACCTGCTCTGCCGCAATCTTGGATACGTTATGGAGGAACATAAAGCAGAATCTGCCGACAACAGCGCTCTCTACTTCTTTGTTATCAGAAAGCCCTGACAAAGTTTGGGGATTGCTTAATTCCCTCACCTGTCTTTTCCTTGTTATTTAAAGCGCCCGGCCTTTCCTGTGATATCTTTCAGTCTCTCTTAATGCGCCTGATCTTATGCAGCCATTAATTGCTGTTCGGAGTATCCCCGGCGGCAAATTCCCTTAATAGAAGCCTATAGTGCAAAATCAGGCAAACATGAGTAAAATAGGCATACCCAAACAGGAGCACCGTTTTTTCACCGCTCCCGCAATCATTACTCATTTCATTTAGATATTTGACTTTTACAAGATAAAAGCTTCCAAGGATCTTCAGATGTCCAACACATATGATATCAAGACGTTTCAGGGGTTAATCCTGACTCTTCAGGATTACTGGTCACGACAGGGCTGCATGCTTGCTCAGCCTTTCGACATGGAAGTCGGCGCCGGCACCTCTCATCCCATGACATTCCTAAAAGCCATCGGACCGGAACCGCATTTCTGCGCTTATGTACAGCCATCAAGAAGGCCCACTGACGGACGCTATGGCGAAAACCCCAACAGACTGCAGCGTTATTTTCAGTTTCAGGTTGTTCTGAAGCCGTCCCCTGACAATATTCAGGATCTCTATCTCGGATCTCTCAGAGAGCTTGGTTTTGATCCGGCTGTCCATGATATCCGTTTTGTCGAAGACAACTGGGAAAACCCCACTCTGGGAGCATGGGGACTGGGATGGGAGGTCTGGCTTAACGGCATGGAGGTAACTCAGTTTACCTACTTCCAGCAAGTCGGCGGTCTCACATGTTCTCCGGTAACCGGCGAGGTTACCTACGGTCTGGAAAGGCTTGCCATGTACATCCAGGGTGTTAACAATGTGTACGATCTTGTCTGGGCAAATACACCGGCTGGTATCGTAACCTACGGGGACGTTTTTCATCAAAACGAGGTTGAACAGTCCACCTATAACTTTGAATATGCTGATGTTGATTTTCTCTTCGGCCTGTTTGACCGGAGCGCCCAGGAATGTCAGAACCTGCTGGATACCCAGAAGGTAAAAGCAGCGCTGCCTCTTCCCGCTTATGAAAGAATTCTGAGAGCTGCTCACGCATTCAATCTTCTTGATGCCAGACATGCCATTTCCGTTACCGAAAGACAGCGCTACATCCTGCGTATAAGAGAGCTTTCAAAAGGCGTGGCCGAAGCTTATTACGCAGCGCGCGAATCTTTGGGATTCCCTATTTTGAATAAAGTAAACAAGGCATAAAAATGACTGCAAAAACATTATTAGTGGAAATTGGAACTGAAGAGCTGCCTCCCAAGGCTCTCGCAAAACTCGCTCTGTCCTTCAGAGATAATTTTGCAGCGCTTATAGACAATGCAAAAATTTCCCACGGGGATATTCTCTGGTATGCCACCCCCAGAAGACTGGCCGTAAAAATTCTCAATCTGGATGAACAGCAGCCCGACACCCCGATTGAAAAGAAAGGCCCGTCCGTAAAGGCCGCCTTCAATCAGGACGGCACTCCGAACAATGTCGGCCTTAAATGGGCTCAGGCCAACGGCATCAGCATTGATGAAGCCGAACGGGTTGCTACACCAAAGGGAGAATGGCTGGTATATCGCACTGTAGAACACGGGGCCAGCACCGTGTCTCTTATTGCCCGTTTCACCCAGGAAGCTTTGGCCAAACTTCCGATTCCGAAGCTGATGCGCTGGGGATCAGGCGATGTCCTTTTTGTAAGACCGGTGCATACCCTGACTATGCTCTTCGGAAATGAAGTTATTCCGGGAGAAGTTCTGGGACTTAAGTCCGGCAGACTCATAAAGGGCCACCGCTACATGGGAACTCCGGAATTCGAACTGGCTTCTGCGGATGAATACCCGGAAGTTCTCGAAAACAAGGGCATGGTAATTGCGGACTATAACCGCAGAAAAGAAATGATTACCGCGGCCATCAAGTCCGAAGCTGATAAAATCGGCGGCGTTGCCGACATGGATCCGGATCTTATTGATGAAGTAACATCTCTGGTGGAGTATCCGGTTCTTCTTACGGCAAAGTTTGAAGAAAAATTCCTGAAGGTTCCTGCCGAAGCTCTGGTTCATACAATGAAGGGAGATCAGAAATATTTCCCGGTCTACAGAGACGGACGGCTGCTTCCTAACTTCATTTTTATCAGCAACATCAAGTCTCAGCATCCGGAGCTTGTTATTGCCGGCAATGAGAGAGTAGTCAGACCCAGACTTTCCGATGCCGAATTTTTCTTCAACACCGATAAGAAACAGACGCTTTTCTCCCGCTTTGAAAGTCTCAGATCTGTCACCTACCAAAAGCAGCTGGGTTCACTGGCGGACAAATCCGAAATTGTTGCCGGCATTGCTGAAAAGGTCGCGCAGATTATCGGTGCTGATGCCGCATTGGCAAGAAGAGCCGGTTTGCTGTCCAAATGCGATCTGGTCACAAGCATGGTCACCGAATTCACCGATACCCAGGGCATCATGGGAATGCACTACGCCCGCATTGACGGAGAACCCGAAGAAGTAGCTCAGGCTCTCAGCGATCAGTATCTGCCCAGGTTCTCCGGGGACGCTCTTCCTGACAATCCGGTATCTCAGGCTCTCTCTATTGCTGAAAAGATAGCCACCCTCACCGGTATTTTCGGAGTAAACATGATTCCCAAGGGGGATAAGGATCCTTACGGATTAAGAAGAGCCTCCATCGGTCTCATCAGAATCGCCGTGGAAAAACAGCTTCATATCGACATCAGAGAACTGACAGCATACGCCGCCGGACTCTATGGCAGCAAACTCGTAAACGCCAATGCCGTGAATGATGTGGTTGATTATGTTCTGGCGAGATTCAAGGCCTTTTATCAGGATCTGGGGGTAAGCACAGACGTAATTCTGTCAGTGCTGTCCCGGGGCATCACCGATCTTCTGGATTTCGACAAACGCATTAAGGCCGTCCGGGAATTCCGTAACATTCCTGAGGCTGCTTCGCTTTCCGAAGCCAACAAGCGCGTGGGAAACATTCTGTCCAAAACCGCAGACATCGCTGCATTCCGGGCCGAACTTATGACGAGTCAGGAAGAAAAAGCCCTGTCAGCAGCAATTGCTGCCGTGGCTGCCGACGTTAATGCTCTCTTTGACAGCGGCGACTACAAGGAAGCTCTCACTCATCTGGCACAGCTCAAAAAACCGGTGGATGACTTCTTTGATAAAGTGATGGTCAACGATGAGAACCCGGATATCCGGAATAACCGCCTGGCGCTTCTTAAGGAACTGAGCAGCCTTTTCACTCATGTAGCGGATATTTCGCTGCTGCAGAAATAATTTTCGGAATATACCTCTGCAAATAAGAGAAGCCACGCTGTGATGAACAGCGTGGCTTTTTTAACGTATCATCAAATAATGAGGCCGATAATGATGCCTGCTATGCTTTGCTAGATTGAAAAATCTTCGCCCAGATAAACCTTTTTGACCAGTTCATTGCTCAGTACATCATCAGGGCTTCCGTAGGCAATCATTTTCCCCTGATTCACGATGTAAGCTCTTTCGCAGACATCCAGAGTTTCCCGCACATTGTGATCCGTAATTAAAACGCCAATACCTCTTTCTCTGAGCTGTTTAATGATGCCTTTGATTTCCCCCACGGAAATAGGATCCACTCCGGCAAATGGTTCATCCAGCAAAATAAAGCGCGGATCCGATGCCAAAGCCCGGGCAATTTCCACGCGCCGTCTTTCACCGCCGGAAAGACTCATGCCCAGACTGTCCCGAATGTGTTCAATTCTGAATTCCGAGAGCAGATCCTTCAGGCGTTTTCTTCTTTCATCTCTGGTTTTTACGTTTTTGTTAAGCTCCAGAGCTCCTATGATATTCTCTCTTACGGTGAGCTTTCTCCAGATGCTGGCCTCCTGCGGCAGGTACCCCAGTCCGGCCAAAGCTCTTTTGTCCATGGGCTTGTGAGTGATTTCGGTATCATCAATAAAAACCTGTCCCCCGTCAACCTTGATAATGCCGACAATCATGTAAAAGGAGGTGGTTTTTCCGGCGCCGTTTGGCCCCAGAAGTCCGACGATTTCTCCGCTGTTAACGTTTAAACTGACATCATTTACAACGACACGAGCTTTAAACTGTTTAAACAAATGTTCCGCTTTCAGAGTAGACATGAATAAAAACCCATTACTAAATCAATCACCGCCTGCGGGAGGTTTTCGGAAGATACCGCTGCGTTTTGCGGCCGGATCTGCAATCCCTGCTTTGCTAAACGGCGGGGCAAAAACGGCGAAAACCAAATGCTCTATTTGTTACTCTTAGCCGCATCGATCTGCTTTTTCAGCTGATCCGGTATGAAAACAGTAGTAACCCGGCCGCCGGAAGATTCGTTGCCCTTGGCTTCCATAACCTCTTTTTTCACATTATAGGAAATGGTATCACTGGAAAGTTTGGAATTTTCCTGACTGATAAAAGCATGCACCGAAAGAGTAATGTCCTGAGTCTTGACATTGTATGAAATGGTTTTGGCCTCAGCATGAATAGGCTTGCCGTTATCCATAATCTGATCAAAGGTGGCAGAATTTCCATATGCGGTCACCTTGTCCACCTCCCCGCTGGGCAGTCTGGTAACCACCACTTTATCGGCCATGATTTTTATAGTCCCCTGAGTAATGACTACATGATCCATAAAGGTAACGCGGTTTTCCGCCAGCTCGGCTATCTGACGATCGGAATTAACGCTTATGGGTTCCCTGAAATCAGACTGCTTTGAAAAGGCGCTGGCAGAAATCACCAGAGCAATACTACCTGTTAACAGTGCCTGTATAAGTCGCATGGCAGTTCTCCATCAGTTCAAAATATTTGGTATCCAGATTTCCGTTAAGGCCCTTGCAGCTATTGGAAAAATCCTTTCCGTTTATATAAACCATCTCCGGGGTTCTCACCTCATTGGTAGTGAAGTCCAGCTCCAGATAGCCGGATTCAATGCTGCTTATAAAAGCCTCGGTGCTGTAATTCTGGGCCTTGACATTATTTCTCAGATTAATGCTGTCCTTGCTGTTAAAGCTCCCGCTATCAGCCTTTATGTGCCAGTAATCACTGTCCTGAAGGTTTCCGGTGTTTTTTAAAACCATTTTCGACGAGGGATCTCTGGCGGGATAATAGGTCAGCGAGGGATATGTCATCTCAATCAAATCGGCGCTGATATAAGTTTCCGCGTGATCAGCATGAATAATTTCATAGAGATAGCCCAGCTGATTGTATCTGTATGTTGTTAAATTGGTGGCGATAAAATTCGGCTGAGCTTCAGCTCTTTCCGGATCCTGAACATCCTTCTGCGCCGAATACCAATGATAGCAAAAGAATGAAAACAGCGTCAGCACCAGAAGACAAACGTACTTCATCATACCGAGGCCGCTCCCGGAACCAGAAGACTGCCCCGGGCCTGCAGAATAAGATCGCAGACCTCCCTGACAGCTCCGGCTCCGCCATTCCTGAGACATACATAATCCGCAGCGGCCTGAGCCAGCGGATGACCGTCCCCCGGACAAAACGCCACCGCAGCCTTATTCATGACCGGGATATCAGGAACATCATCCCCGATATAGGCAGAAGCCTCCGGAGATACCCCATGCTCCCTCAGCATTTTTTCCATTTCGGGGATCTTGTCCCGCACCCCCTGCGACAGACAGGAAATCCCCAGTTCCCCAGCCCGGCGCTCCAGAAGAGATGAGCTTCGGCCGGTAATTATGCCGACAAGGACTCCGGATTTTCCGAGGGCCACAAGACCATAGCCGTCCTTGGCATTGAAGGCCTTAATCTCATCGCCGCTGTTTGTCAGATAAACGCTTCCGTCGGAAAGCACCCCGTCCACATCGCAAAACAGAAATTCTATTTTTGAGAGCTTATCATATAAGACATCCGAAACAGGACGGTACAGAGTTGGATGCATTACATAACTCCCTTGTTCAGCAGATCGTGAATATTAAATGCGCCCAACGGCCGGTTGTTATCATCTGCCACCACCAGGGAATTAACCTTCCTGGCATGAATAATCCGTACGGTTTCCGCCGCCAGAGTATCCTTTTTAACCGTCAGACATCCCTTCTTGATAATCTTGCGGAGCGGAGTGGTAACATCCAGCATTTTTTCAAAGGCTCTTCTCAAATCGCCGTCTGTGAAGATGCCGTAAATAGTGCCGTCTTCCTTGATGACCACTACCATGCCCAGTCCCTTGGAGGTCATCTCAAAAATGGCATCCTTGATGGTGCTGTCTATATAAACAACAGGACATTCGTCCCCGGAATGCATAACATCGGCGCAGGTGGTAAGAAGCTTTCTCCCCAGGGATCCGCCGGGATGACTGAGAGCGAAATCCCGGGCCGTAAAGCCCCGGGCCTCCAGAAGAGCCACGGCCAAAGCATCCCCCAGCACCAGAGTGCTAGTAGTGCTGGAGGTGGGCACCAGATTCAGCGGACAAGCCTCGCGTTCCACATGAAAGCTCAGGTGCACTGTGGCATACCGGGCCAGAGAGCTGTCCGGATTTCCGCTCATGCCGATGATAACAATGCCCCGGCGTTTGAGTATCGGAAGGATATCGATAACCTCCCCGCTTTCTCCGGAATTTGAAATGGCGATGACCATATCATCGCTTTCAATCATGCCCAGATCGCCGTGACTGGCTTCGCCGGGATGAACAAAAAACGACGGTGTTCCGGTGCTGGCAAGAGTAGCGGCAATCTTGGAACCGATATGTCCGGATTTCCCCATTCCCATGACAACAATCTTTCCGCGGCATCCCAAAATCAGCTTGCAGGCTTCTGCAAAGCTGTGATCGATTTCCGCGCGAAGCTGATTCAGCCCTGCAACCTCATCATCGATGACTCTGCGGGCAATATCCTCAAAAATTAAAGCTCCGGTAGCCAAAATGCATCTCCTTTTTAACCTGCTGGGATTTCAGCATCAGACTCTGATATGCATTATCTCTGAAAAACTCCGTCTCCGTATTTTACCTTAAAAAACGTCATTAAACAGACCTCGCCGCCATAGCTCCGCTAAAAAAGCCGGGGCGATGCAATCAGGCCTCCGGAAAATCTCTCCGTTCTGTCTCAGAGAGATCGCAAATCTGCGGATCGCAAATCTGTCAGACAAAAACAGAGTTAAGTTCACATATTTTAACGCCGCAAAGGGGACGATTAAGTGCTATGGCATTGTGATAGTCTAAAATAAGAGAACGGAATTGCAGAGGGCTGCGTTCTGTAGCTGATTATTTTGTTATTCCCTCCAGCCGTACACAATAACAACAATAATCCCCCGGGCGGGTGGCAGTTTCTTTCCAGAACCGCAAAAATCGTTTTATTTTTCTGTTTTTTTCACAGTAAGCAGCTGCCATAATCCCGAAGTTTATGTATTGAGGAATTTCCCTATGTCCCTAGATGTCATTGTTTGCGATGATTCAAGTTTCGCGCGCAAACAGCTCATCAGAACTCTGCCGAAGTCTCTGGTTAACAATCTCTATCAGGCCGGAAACGGACTGGAGGCTATGGAGTATCTGAGAGAACATAAAGGAGAACTCCTGTTTCTTGATCTTACCATGCCCGGGATGGACGGTTATCAGGTTCTGGAAGCTATAAAAAACGAACGCATAAACATTATGACCATTGTGGTCAGCGCAGACATCCAGCCCGAAGCCAGAAAAATCATTCTGAGCTACGAAAATGTGCTGGAATTCATTCCTAAACCGCTGGATAAGGATAAACTGCTTACCCTGCTGACAAACTACGGTCTTATGGATCCCAACGATACTGAAACCGTGCAGATCGTGGAAACCGATGAAGAAAAGAAGGACAAAAACGGCATCTTCGATTCTCTCCGGGAAAAACTCAATATTGCAGCAGGCGTAACAGCCAGCAGAATGGCGGAAATTCTTAATCTGTTCATTACCATGCCCGTTCCTGACGTAAAGCTCAAGAAGGGACTGGAGGTCACCCGGGACATCATCCACTGGCTGAATCTGCGGGATAACGATAATCAGAAAAACAACATAATTGTCAGCCAGGGCTTTGTGGGCGAAGGAGTTCTCGGTGAGAATCTGCTCTATTTTTCTCCGGAGGATATGAACAACTACGCTCATCTGGTGTGCGATACCAAAACCACCTACGAGGAAAGAGTAGGCATCATGATCGACCTTGCCGGACTGATCTCAGGAACTCTGGTAAGGGTGCTGGCCACACAGTTCAACACGGTAATCAGAACCACACATCCCGCTCTGGTGCCGAATATTCTCATTGATGAATCCTTTCTTCGGGGAGAAGCGCCTGAAAAAAGCGAATCCGGCGATGACAGCCATGAAAAGCCCGAGGAGCCTTTTATGCCCTACAATATGGCATCAGAGGCGCACAAGGACGGTAACATTCTGTCCGTGGAATTCAATTTCAATGTAAAAGGCCAGGGAATGTCAGTACGACTTGATATGCTGTTTACTAATTCAACCATGCAGAAGGTTATACAGCTCATGGAGTTTTCAGAATGACCGACACCAGCGCAGATATTTCAGAACTCAGGGAAATTCATCGTTTTCTTTCCATTATTCAGGACATCAATGTTGGTGTAATCGTAGTTGATACAAATTACATAGTAAGAGTATGGAACAGCTTCATGGAGGTAAACAGCGGCATTCTGGGCATCAAAATCAACGGCAAATGCCTGTTTGACGTATTCCCGGAAATTCGCAAATCCTGGCTTTATGACAAGATTACCGAGGCCACCACCCTGAACACTCCGGTATTCAATTCCTGGCGCCAGCACAAGGAAATTTTTCATTTCCCCAATAACCGTCCCTTTACCGGACGCACCATGGAAATGAGACAGAACTTCACCATCATTCCTCTCAGCAATCTTGACGGCAAAATTGATGAAGTGCTGATAATGATTTACGACGTGACCGATGAAGCCTGCGCCGAAATCAATTTGGAAAAGGCTAACAGCCAGCTCCTGAAGTCTTCCATTACCGACGGACTTACCGGACTTTATAACAGAAAGCACTGGGAAAACTGTCTCTCTGAAGCCTATGATCTCTTCCGGCGTAACAAGGAGCCGGTAACGCTGCTGATGTTCGACATCGATCATTTCAAGAGCATTAACGATACCTATGGGCATCAGGCCGGTGATACGGTACTCAAAAGGCTGTCCCAGGTTGTCAAAAAGCAGATCCGCAATACCGATGTGGCCGGTCGCTACGGCGGCGAAGAATTCACCATTATCCTCCGGGATGCCAACAGAGAATCTTCATTCTACGTAGCGGAAAGGCTGCGTCACGCCATAGAATCCCAGGTGGTGGAATATAACAATCCCAAAGCGGGCGGCATTCAGGTTATCCGCTTTACCATAAGCATCGGTGTCTGCACTCTCTCCATACCGGCCATGCCGAATTACGGTGACTGGCTGAAAAAGGCTGATAATGCGCTGTATTTCTCCAAGGAGCATGGCAGAAACAGAACCACGGAATACGGCCTGAACGATACCGAAGAGACCATGAACATTGAAATTCAGAGACCGGTGATAAAAAAGAGAGACAGTTAGTCAAATCCGGAAGTTTTTCAGGTTCTCTTCTGTCTTAAGCCCTCTGTCATCATAAAACAGGGGGCTTTTTCAGCTGCGCCTGGTATGCCTGTCTGACACTGGATTCCGGACTATTCAGCAAAAAAAAGCGTCCGGATCTGCAATAAATCCGAACGCCTGCCTGACATTCAAGTTAAGGCTTTAACCCTTTTACTTTGTACCGAAGGTAATACGCTTCATATCAGTCATATAGCCGCGGAGCATGCGTCCTACAACTTCGATAGGATGATTTCTCAGCTCTTCATTAACCTTAATGAGAGTTTCATTATCAACGGTGGTATCAGAGGAAGAAAGTCCCTTGCCAAGATCCTCAAGAGTTACCTTCTTCATGAAGTCCTTGAGCATCGGAACAGCCTTGTTGGTAAACAGGTAGTTGCCATATTCGGCAGTGTCGGAAATTACCACATTCATCTCATAGAGGCGGTTACGGCCAATGCAGTTTGCAATCAGCGGCAGCTCATGGAGAGATTCATAGTAAGCGGATTCCGGATAAATACCGGCATGAGTCATGGTCTCAAAGGCCAGCTCGCATCCTGCCTTGATGGTGGCAACCATGAAGATTCCCTTGTCAAAATATTCCTGCTCGCTGATTTCGGTATCGCACTCAGGAGCCTTTTCAAAGCCATGCTTGCCGAACTCTTCGCGCCAGGCGAACAGATCCTTGTCGCCGGCAGCCCAGTCCTGCATCATGGTTTCAGAGAATACACCGCTGTCGATGTCATCCATGTGCTTCTGATAAAGCGGACGGAGAATATCCTTGATCTCAGCAGCCATTTCAAAGGCGCGGATCTTAGCCGGATTTGAAAGACGATCCAGCATATTGGTGATACCGCCGAACTTCAAAGCCTCTCCGACAGTCTCCCAGCCGTAGCGCAGCAGCTTGCAGGCATAAGCCGGATCCATGCCCAGCTCTACCATGCGATCAAAGCCTAGCATGGTAGCGGTCTGCAGCATGCCGCAGAGGATGGTCTGCTCGCCCATAAGGTCTGACTTAACCTCGGCAACAAAGGATGATTCAAGGCAGCCTGCCTTGTGAGCTCCGGTGGCGGCAGCCCAGGCCTTGGCAATATCCCAGCCCTTCTTCTCCGGATCGTTTTCAGGATGAACGGCAAGCAGTGTCGGAACGCCAAAGCCGCGCTGATATTCATGACGCACCTCGGTACCCGGGCACTTAGGAGCTACCATAACCACCGTAATATCCTTGCGGATCTGCTCGCCCAGTTCAACAATGTTGAAGCCATGAGAATAACCAAGAGCAGCGCCCTTCTTCATCAGAGGCATTACAGCCTGAACCACAGGATGGTGCTGCTTATCAGGAGTAAGATTAACTACAAGATCGGCCTCGGGAATAAGCTCTTCATAGGTACCAACACGGAATCCGTTCTCAGTGGCGCGCTGATAGGACTTGCGCTTTTCCTTGATGGCTTCTGCGCGAAGAGCGTAAGAAACGTCAAGACCGGAATCGCGCATATTCAGACCCTGATTAAGACCCTGAGCACCGCAACCTACAATTACAATCTTCTTTCCCTTCAGAAAATCACAGCCGCTCTGGAATTCAGAACGATTCATAAAACGGCAGCAGCCGAGCTGACCAAGCTTCTCACGGAGAGAAAGGGTATTAAAATAATTTGCCATAACAGCCTCGAAAATCAGTTATTTTGAAAAGCGAGTACATTATAACCATCATCCCCCCCGGCTTAAAGCAATAAAGCAATAAATCCGTCAAAACTTAGCGCTGTAACATCACTGAAAATGAGAAAAGATCATAAGACATCGGCAGTACCCCCGCCGTCAGGATAAAAAATATGGGCTCTCTCTGCTGTCCCTGCTTTTCCGTTACTATTCAGGAAACGAGATCTCTTACGGACAGTGGTATGTCATCGGTCTCCGGAGGTCTCCGCATGGCTATTACTCTTTATTCCGCTATCGTGTAAAATATCCTTTGGAGATCATGCAGGCTTAAGCCTTTGCATTCACCTTATAGCAGGAATTTTATTCATGAAAAACGTAAATCCAACTCAAACCAATGCCTGGAAGGAACTTGAAAAGCACTTTTCTGAAAACAGAAACATGACCATCAAGGATCTCTTCAAGGCTGATCCGAACCGCTTCAATAACTTTTCTCTCAAATTCAACGATGATTTTCTGGTGGATTTTTCGAAAAATCGCATTACCGAAGATACTCTGAGCCTTCTTATTAAACTTGCTGAAGAGGCTGACCTCAAAAACGCCATTGAAGCAATGTTTACCGGCGAAAAAATCAATGTTACCGAAGATCGCGCTGTTCTTCACACCGCTCTCCGCAACCAGTCTGATTCCCCGGTTCTGGTGGACGGGCAGGATGTCATGCCCGAGGTACGGAAGGTACTGGCCAAAATCAAGACCTTTACTGAAAAGGTTATTTCCGGAGAATGGAAGGGATATACCGGCAAGGCTATTACCGATGTGGTAAATATCGGCATCGGCGGCTCCGATCTGGGCCCTTGCATGATTACCATGGCTCTTACCCCGTATCACAACCATCTCAAATCCCATTTTGTTTCCAATGTTGACGGCACTCATATTGCAGAAACCCTGAAGGAATGCGACCCGGAAACCACCCTGTTCCTGGTGGCCTCAAAAACCTTCACTACCCAGGAAACCATGACCAATGCCCATACTGCAAGAGACTGGTTCCTGAAAGCCGCCGGAGACAAGAAGCATGTTGCCAAGCACTTTGCTGCTCTGTCCACTAATACCAAGGCCGTTAGCGAATTTGGCATCGATACTGATAATATGTTCGAATTCTGGGACTGGGTCGGCGGACGCTACTCTTCATGGTCCGCTATCGGAACCTCCATTGCCCTGGCTGTTGGCTTTGACAATTTTGAAAAGCTGCTCAAGGGAGCTTATGAAATGGATGAGCATTTCAGAAAGCTTCCCTTCAGACAGAACATTCCGGTAATTCTGGCTCTCATCGGCATCTGGTACAACAATTTCTATAAGTTTGCTTCTGAAGCAATTCTGCCCTATGACCAGTATCTGGCCCGTTTCCCCGCTTATTTCCAGCAGGGCAACATGGAATCAAACGGCAAGTATGCAGACAGAAACGGCCAGCCCGTAACTTATGAAACCGGCCCCATTATCTGGGGCGAACCGGGCACCAACGGACAGCATGCCTTCTACCAGCTGATACATCAGGGCACCAAAATAATACCTGCAGATTTTATTGCTCCGGCTATCAGCCATAATCCCATCGGGGATCATCATGCCAAGCTTCTCTCCAACTTCTTTGCGCAGACCGAAGCTCTGGCCTTTGGCAAAACAAAAGAAGCGGTAATTCAGGAATTCGAGGCCAAGGGAACTCCCAAGGATAAGTACGAGCCTCTCATTCCCTTCAAGGTTTTCGAGGGGAACCGGCCGACAAACTCCATTCTGGTGAAGGAAATCACTCCGGAAACTCTGGGGGCTCTCATCGCCATGTATGAGCACAAAATTTTCGTGCAGGGCGTAATTCTCAACATCTTCTCCTTTGACCAGTGGGGTGTGGAACTGGGCAAGCAGCTTGCCGGAAAGATCCTTCCCGAGCTCCAGAACACTGAAGAAGTCGCCTCTCACGATTCCTCCACTAACGGACTTATTAACTTCTTTAAGGCCGTAAGGAAGTAGTCTGTTTCTGACAATCAGATGAGTTTGCACAAAAGCCGAATACACAATTCGGCTTTTTTATCCCTCAGAGGGCCTCCGGGGCTCAGTGCTATAATAGAAACAGAGATTTTTTGTTCCCCTGTGTTCGCTGTCAGTTTCCACCGGCAGTGCTTCAAAGACAACAAACACATATAAAACAGCTTTCATTACCGGAGACGCAAGCCATGACTAATACCGGAATTCATATAAATTCTGCCGGTGAAATTTCATACCGTATCTTTGCTCCCTATGCTCATTCGCTTGCCGTGAAATGTCTTGATAACGGCAAATGCTATCCCCTGGATCGTGACGATTCCGGGTACTTCACCGGAATACTGCCGGATTTCCGGGCCGGCTTCCGCTACCTTTTAGTGAAAAACGACACCGAAGCATTTCCGGATCCGGCCTCCCGCTTTCAGCCTGAAGGCTCTCACAGCCCGTCTCAGGCAGCCTTTCCGATACCCCAGAAGGCATCCTCATGGCAGGGCACCGATACGGCCAATGCCATCATCTATGAGCTTCATCTCGGAACCTTTACCCCGGAGGGCACCCTACGGGGAGCTCTCAGAAAACTTCCTTATCTCAGGGATCTGGGCATCAATGTCATTGAACTTATGCCGCTTTCTGATTTCCCTGGAAAGCGCAACTGGGGCTATGACGGCACTTATCCCTTCGCTCTCAGCAGAAACTACGGCAGCTATGCCGACCTTCATGATTTCATTGCCGCGGCCCACAATAATGGCATTGCAGTTATTCTTGACGTTGTATTCAACCATTTCGGCCCGGAAGGCAATTACTCGGAAAAGCTGGCCCCATTTACCAGAGCGGCCAATACGCCATGGGGAGCCCAGATAAACTTTGACGGCCATAACTCCTCCGGCATTCGCAGCTTTTTTCTGGACTGTGTCCGGCACTGGCTGGAGGACACGGGACTGGATGGCTTCAGAATGGATGCCGTAAGCGTTATTTATGATGAAACCGTACCTCATATTCTCCGTGAAATCACAGATCTCGCCAGAAGCATCGGGACTGCTCAGAATCGCAAAATCATCATGATTGCCGAACACCTCCGCAACGATAGCTCTGTAACCGCAAAAAACGGCTTCGCTTACGATGCCCAGTGGTGCGATGATCTCAACTATGCTGTTTACAGCTGGCTTTATCCGCAGAGCTTCAGACACTACCGGGATTTCGGGAGGTTTGAGGACATAGTTCTGGCTTTGAAGGAAGGCTTTTGTTACAACGGCACCCGCTACAACTCAGTTTTTGATAACTTCATGGGGGTATCCGGTCAAAACGTGCCGCCGGAACAGCTAATAATGCACATCCAGGATCATGATCAGGTGGGCAACCGTCCTGAGGGCGGACGCATCGTTACGGTTATGGGACTTAAAAGAGCTTTGCTGGCAGCCCTGACCCTTTTTGCTTCTCCTTTTGTTCCGATGCTGTTTATGGGGGAGGAATACGGTGAAAAATCGCCATTTCTGTTTTTTGAAGACTTTGGCGATGCCGGCCTGATAGAGGCGGTGAAGAAGGGAAGAAGAAAAGAATTTTCCTTTATTCAGGGCTTTGAACCGGAGGAACCGCACCATGAAAGCTCCTTTTTAAAGAGCAAGCTTAAGTGGTATCCGGAAGACAGCGATCCCGAAATCAATGTACCGGCCCGTAAGACGCTCCGCTTTTACCAGGAGCTTATCAGGCTTAAAAAATCCGGTATCATCGGTTCTCATGACCGTAAAAGATGTCAGGTGCGGGATTATCCCAAAACAGGAATAATCACCATTACCGGTGCATGCTCCATAACGCTGTTAAATTTCGGCGGAGGCCCGGCAGAGGCAGAAGACTATGGCATTAGCAAAAAATCCCGCCTCCTTTTGACTACCGATACTGAAAACACTGCTCTGACAGATCCTTTCATTATTCCCGGATTTGCAGGAGCTGTGTATGAAATCTGAGGGGCCGGTATCTCTCAATAAAAAATCCCCGAAAGAGCAAAACCTCCGGGGGTATCAGCTTACGAAACCAAAACTCCGAACACTACTTTTTCAGCTCCAGAGCTTTTTGACGCCATGTCTCGGACAAACGGATATTCTTTCTGACTCCGGTGCCGGTGCGGTACATTTCAACCAGCTTTTCGCACGCATCAGGATAGTCAAGTCCGGCTGCCTTCTGGTAATAACCGAAAGCGCGCGCCGGGTTCTTTTTTACCCCCTGTCCTTTTTCATGCATTACTCCCAGCATATAAACAGCTCTGGCATTTTGCTGCACTGCGGCAAGCTCATACCAAATAATGGCATATTCATAATGAACGTCAGTAAGAGTACCGTTATAGTAGGCATCGCCCAATTTCATTTCTGCATCAACATTATTGAGTCCCGCAGACTTCCGATACCATTCCAAAGCTTTGGCGGCATCCTGAGGAACTCCGGCTCCGGTCTCGGAAAGAAGTCCCAGATCCAGCATAGCCACAGAATCTCCTCCTTCCTGAGCTCGATTAAGCCAGAACAAACCTCTGGCATAATCCTGAGAAACGCCCTTGCCTGAAACAAAAAGAGCTCCTAAATTCGTTTCTGCACGGTGATTTCCCTTTTTAGCCGCCAGCAAATACCACGAAGAAGCTTTCAGTTCATCATTCTTCACATTATCTCCCTGTTCATAACGGAGTCCGAGATAATAAGCTTCTTCCGGATTGTTTAACGCCTTTTTGCAGACTTTCTCAGCCACTCCGTCAGCGAGGCAGTCTTTTAAGATTACAGCGGTATCCAAAATCGGAAGAGAAACATCTTCATCTGACTGGGCATTCAAATTACATCCGGAAATACATAGCAGTGCAGCAGCAATGCCTAACCTTGTTATGAATATCGAATGTGAACGCATAAAAGCCTCAAAAAATATATACCTGAAAAC
>DFFT01000054.1 GCA_002372325.1 Succinivibrionaceae bacterium UBA3769
CCGCCCGTCATTTCACTCTGCTTACATTACTTCGCACCCGTCCGATGAAGTCCCTGTCGAGATAGCCCGCCACCCGTTCGCAGGCGGAGAGGTACTTCTTCCACCAGGCATAAGCCCGGTAATCTAGAGAGATGAACCGGTTCCAGGGCTTCTCCAGGGAAAGATAATGCACCATCAGAGGAGCCATTTCCCGGTAGCCGGGGTTGAACCACATTGCGTTGAACTCATTGGCAAGGGGATGCTTTTCCCGGAAGTGAAGATTGATGAAGTCCTGCTCCGGGCAGTACATGAAGGGGGCATGCTGCTCAAGAGTCCTGATAAAGCTGTCATAAAGCCCTGAGCAGTCGGCCTTGTAGCACATAAGTCCGGTGTTGAAATACAGCGGGGTGTTAACAACCTCTGTGAGATGCATCCCCTTCATCCACTTATTCCGGTTCTCCCGTTCATTTACGCCGAAGATGCCGGTCTCATGTTCAGCTGTGATCTCCTCAAGAAGCGGAACAATAGAGCTCAGAAACAGCGTGTCCAGGTCGAAGTTCAGGACACAGTCCGTTTCTGCAGAAACTTCTTCCAGAGCCCTGATCCTCTGAGCGATGGCCGGAACGGCAGTGCGATGAACCATGAGCCGGTTACCGCCAACGGTGGCAAAAAGATCATGCCGCGGGAAGTCCACCAACCGCACTTCGACAAGGTCGTTTGGCAAAATGGCCCTGAGCCTGGTGAGGTCAGTGTTCTTCTCAGCGTAAATGACGAGTTCAATGCGGTTGTATCTGAAAAATGAACTCAGGGATACCACCGCCTGATTGATGTACCCTGAGTCCAGAACTGCGAATGCCTTCATTGGTATTTCTCCTTGATGTCGTCTTTGAAAATATCTTCCGAGTAATTGATGAGCTTAAGGGAACAGCGGTTGCCGCTTTCCGGCTTAACGGCGGTAACCCAGCAGAGCCGGAGTTCCCCGATGGCAAAAAGCGGATATTCGAGGGACTTACCAAACTCGCTGTCCCATTCCAGATCCGGGCTGGTATTGAGACAGAGGGTATGGCTGTCATAGCGGTAAAAGGTATATTCCCCGTAGGAACCATCCTTCCTCGAGATATACACAATGCCTTCCCAGTTATCTTCCGGAAGCTCGATATCGGTGGTAATGGTCTGACCGCTGATTCCGGTTATCCTTCCCGTAATGTTGGAGAGGTTCTCATCGAGCATCAGCCCTACCAGGTCATTGAACTGACAGTTAAGGCCGTTAAGCTCCGTCCTGATTTCATAGGTCACTCTGGTGTTTCTGAGATACCGGAGGCGCCTCATGCCGAGAGCCACCGCATGGTCGTAGTCTGTTACGCCCCAGGCTTCAAGCTGCTCCTGATTGTCGGATTCAGGATATGAAGTGATGCACTTATTGCCATAATCATCGACATGGCAGTACACGGTTTCGGTCTTGTAGGTTTGCGGGGAGGTGAAATTCACCACCACCTCGTCCACGTCATCCTCCCTGGGGAGCGAACAGGTGATCACCGGGCTTGAGGTCATGTTGCTTTTGGTGAAGATCTGCACGGGGTGGGCTCCGGCATAAAGCCGCTTGATGGACAAGGTGTTGTCCCGCACCACAGGAACCGCAAAGCCGCAGCTAAGCACGTCTCTGAGCGATTCCAGAAGCGTGCTGTCGCTGTCGATGGAGCCGTTGCACTCCAGTCCCTGAGAGCACCAGAGTTCATCAAAATCCATGAGCGTATCCTCATCCAGAATATTGCGGTATTTGGAGTTCCGCACAATGTACTGCACCACCGGAGCAATGTCCCTTGTTGCCACGAGAGGCTGATCGGCTGTGACTGAATACCCGTATCTCACATCCGGGAGCTTTCTTGTCCAGTATGTGGCAAGCTGGTTCTCCGAGAGCTCGGACAAGGTTTCATTTCCCATGAACCGGCAGATCAGCACCGTCATGTTGTCGTAATGGTCAATGGTGCTGATGACGCTTTTAAGTCCCGTCCACTTGATCTCCTCAAGAGCCCGGGAGGAGCCGTCCTCCTGCGAGGTTCTGAGAACCCGGAACTCGTAATTCCCGGCTGTTTCCAGCTCGATTCTGACGGTCTCGGCAAGCTGGTCATTGGTATTGTTCGTCCAGGTCTTTTCGATCACGGTGTATGCGTCATCAGAACCAGCTCTCCGGTACTCGATCTGAATGCTGACGGTGAGCCTGTCAAACTCGCCGTTATCGTTAAGCTTCCCAAGTCCCTGCGGCAGGGAGAAATCAAGCTCGAAGATGCGGGATTCCGCGCCGTAGGGACAGGCCCGGTAAGGCCCAATGTAACCGCCGTCGCTGGCCTGACCGCTTACCAGGGTAAAGACAATCTGCTCCTGATTGACTCCGACGGAATAAAAGCCGGGCCAGTCTGCCACCTCGCCGTAGCTGTCATTAAGGCGCTTAACCGTGTAAACGCCGCCGGAGAAGCCTGTGATCTCGTAAAAGCCGTTATCGTTGTAAGGATAATCCGCAGGCCTGGGCTGAAACACAGTCCCCGCCAGGCGATTTCCCGTACCGATGATCTGGGTGTACGGCTGAGACGGAGTAACCTCCTCCGGGTAATCGGGAACGGTCAGATCCGCGCTCTCGAACTTCAGCGTAACAAGCCCGGCGTCATCAGAGCTCGCTTCAAGGATTTCACAAAGAGCCGTTACGGTATTCTCTTCATCCTCGGTTACGGTTCTGCCGCCGCCGGAGCCAAACGGGACAGCGTCATAGGTGACGGAGGCTATGGCGGAGAGGGTGACCTTAAGGTAATCGCCGTTACGGACAATCACCTCGGTCTGTATTTCCTTTCCGGTTACCTCATCAACAGAAGTCTGAATCTCAGTTACTCTTCCCCGGAAAAACTCATCCGGAGCAAAGCCATCAGCGCATTTAATGGTGAGCACGGTAATCCCTGCCTCGGCATCAGTTTCGGCAGCAACGATCTCAGAACTGACAAGACGGACATTCCCGGCGCCGCTTAGCTCAAAAACGGTGCCATCCGCCCATTTCAGATCCAGGTTCTCCTTGATGCGGAAGGTCTCCATGCCGGCCCCGGAGCAGCCCCCGCCATATCCCCGGGTAAACACCCGGTAGGAATAGCCGCTGAAGGTGTTGCCCCGGAATGCCAGATTCGCCCCGTCCATGGAAGATGCCTTGATTTCACCACGGGGGCTTTTCAGGGTATGCCCGCTCTGGGTAACCTCGGTGGATGAATACCAGCAGTACCAGGATTTATCCTCCGGAGAGTTTTCAGCTGTGATCCTTGCTCCCGGCTCAATGACATAAGCCGAGCAGCCTTTGAGTTCGCTTATGGGAGTCTCGCCGATGTAGATGTCAGAGTGATCTGCCTTGTAGTCGTAATGCCCGATGCCCTGACACAGGATCATGTCGCAGAAGAGAGTGTTGTTGCGGTAAAACACATGCCGGTCAGCCAGGTAATCCGGAAACCTTTTGAAGAAGCCGAAGTTCTCCGGGATGATCTCCATGAGCTTCGCCTTGTTGCCCTGGACATTCACGTCATAGATCGAGGTTCCCTGCCGGGCGCTTTTCTGCTTGTTTTTGCCGAGTTTATGCATGCTGGTCATGGCATAGACAGCGCTGGCCACGCCAACCACCACGGAGATAACGGCGGCAATGGCAGTGCCGGTTACCCCGGGCTCGATGACGAACTTAAGATGATCATCAGGGCTGACAAAGAGTTCCGGCCATTTCTCCTGCTCTGCCCTTCTGCCGTTAAGGTACAGAGAGAGGTATGGCGTTATGGCAGGATCATATGAGGCGATCTGACTTTTAAGCAAAGCGGCGAGACTGCCGCTGTATTCGGGAAGTTCGATCTGTTCCAGCACCAGGTTCAGGTCTTCCCGGGTTACAACTTCAAGTTTCATGTATTTCCTTTCATATTTCCTTTGCATGTCTGTAGAATTTTGTTTCCGCAAACTGCAGGGATCTCACCTTTTCCGCCCGGGCATGACGGTTAAGCCCGGTATGGAGCATTTCGCCTTTCCCGAGGTACACAGCGACATGAAAAATCATTCCATGGCGGAAGAAGGCAATCACATCGCCGAATGCCGCTTCATCAGGAGGGATCTCCCGGAAGGAATTCTTCTCCGTCTCGTACCCGTCCCTGATGCTGAAATCCGCGCATTCATCAAGTTCTATGCCGAGCTCCCGGCGGTAAAACTCGATAACAAGGCCCCAGCAGTCAAGGTATGGGTACTTCCTGCCATTTGGCGTGTGTCTGATAAGAAGGTAATGGTTAAGCTGCATATTTAAGCCCCGGCGCATTTCCCGCAGTGTAGCGGAGGCGCGGGAACTCAAGATTCAGCATGTCGCAGAAGGAGGCGGTGAAGGTTGCCGATTCCCGGGTGATGCGCCCTCCGGTGATGGTCAGGGTGAGTTCGGAGAGTTTGCCCCGGTATTCGTAATGCCACTGGGTAACGGTGATGTACGAGGGAGTCTGAGCTGCAATAACCCGGGTCATGTATTCGTAAGCCTCGCCGCTTACCCCGTCAACGCCGAAGGAGAGGTCGCTGAACCCGCTGTCCGAGCGATCCGGCATGGAGACGGTAAAGGCGGACTTCATGTAGGTGTATCCGTCAAGCTCCATGTCCTCATAGCCCAGGACATAACGCAGCGCGCCTATGGTCTCATTGGCAATGGCGAGGGTAACAACGGGGAGCCTCCCGCCGCTGGCGTAGATCTCTTCAAGAGAATAAAGCATGTATCTCTCCTTAACTTCCTCATGAAACGTACTCCACTTCCGATTCATATTCCCGCACCCTGATAATCCGCCCCGGCCAGTCATTGGCTTCAAAGAGGTAAATGCTGTAGGTGTATTTGCCGTGGTTGTTGTGAAATTCCACCGTGCTTTCGCAGGGAATGCCGCTGAATAGCTCCATGCTGAGAACGTAATACCCCTGACTGTTTTTCTCGAGCTTCACCCCCGGCCATGACGGCTCGGTATCGGCATAGGGCACATAGATATAGGCATAGAGTTCATCCCATCCTTCGGGATCGATCCACACCTCATCACCTCCGCCACCGCCGCTGCTCCCGCTGCCGGGTTCCATATCAAGGCGGCACTGCACCGACCATAACGGCCCCTCGCCGTTCACGCAGTTAAGGGAGGCGGAGAGCCCGCCGTTTTGGATGCGGCAGACAGATTCCGTGCCGCCGTACTCGTTAAGAAGCTTCATGCGGAACCAGTCCTGACCGGAGCTGATGTCATTCCGGTACCAGGCCATGAATTCCTGATACTGCGTCTGGGTAAACATGAAGGTAACCGCGAGCTCATGAGGCGCTCCGGTGTTAACCAGTCTCTGCCTCACATGACCGTCGGCCATTTGGGTTCTGATCATGTTGGGCCTGATTTTGCAGCTGTAGCCTCTCTGCTGCGGAGGCGGCAGGGAGGAAGGATAATCGTTCATAGGCTAAGTCCCCATGCGGTTAAGGTTGAAGGTGTTCTGAAGAGCCATACTCATGGAACCGCCATGGCGGATATCGGAAACGAAGATGTCCACGATGCGGGTTTCGTCATCATCACGGCTTTCCGCGGTTCCGGCTTTCTCGGCGCTCTCATAAAGGTTAACCACCACGGGAGCGCTATGGCCGTAACCGGAGGAACCGCTCACGGCAGAACGGGCCAAAGCGGCGGTTTCCTTCCGGGAGGTGACGGACATGGGCCCCTGCACAAGTTCCGGGCCGAATTCGCCCACAATGCCCCATTCGCCGGCTTTGAGCTGTCCCCCATGGTCGTGCATGGATACAGAGGTAAGCTGGGAAATGGCCGCTGTGGTGGTGGCCATGGCGGAGGCATAGTTGGCAAGCTTCTGCGGCCAGGTAACCGCCATCGGGTCATTGAGAGCCCCGATCCACGCCTTTACCGCCTCCATGGTGGCGCTGGCTACCGCGAAACTCTTCTGCACCGCAAAAAGAGCCCGGTAGGCGCCGGAGGATTCGTCCATGCTGTCAGCAAGATTTGAAAAGGCATCGGAAATGTCCAGGGTGGCATCCGCCATTTTCTCGTAAGGCTCGGTCATCTTTTTGATTTCATCAGCCTGCTTCTTCTGTTTAGCTGTTGTACTGTCAGCGGTGTATTTGTCCATGAGACGGACGCGGCTCTGGAGGTAGGCCTCCTCGGAAATAAGCTGATCATTGTGGTACTGCTCCAGCATTTCCAGCTTTTTGCCGCAGCTTTCCTGAATACGCAGAATTTCTTCTTCTTCGGGATCGAGAGAACGGAGAAAATCCCGTGCATCATTCTCGATGGCGGCCCGCTGTGTCTGGTAGTCCTGTTCGATAATGAGGAGCGCATTGTTCTTTTCAATTTCAGAAATACAGGCATTCTCGGCAAAGACGGCATTAAGCTCCTGAAGCTTTTTGGCGTGTTCGCGCTCCAGCTTTTCAAGGTCGCTCCCGGACTTCATGGCGAGTTCCAGGATCTCCTCATAATATGGAGTCCATGTGTCTCTTGCTTCTGCCGCTTTGGAGTGAGAGCCGCCCCCGCTTTTGCCCTTGCCGGAATTCTTATTTGCGCCGATCCTGACGCCATCATCAGACTGGGTGCCTTCGCCAACATGGGAGTTCCGGTACTTCTCGGCGATGCGCTTCCGCTCGGCGGCAATGCGATTCTCCGACGCGGTGATCTCCTTCTCGATGCCGGCAATGGTAGCTTCGTAGATCCTGGCATTGGCCTCGGCTTCCTTTTTGGTCTGATTCCGGGCATTGGCATAGGCCGTTGTGAAATCTCCGCCGGAGAGGGAACTTCCTATGCCTTCCCCGATGGCGTTAAGCACCCCGATGGTGTTGTCCCAGAGCTCTCCCACCTTCTGGCTGAGCTGCAGGATCCCGATCTGGGCAAACTGGAAGAAGTGCGAAAAGAACAGTTTCCAGTTTTCAGTGCCGCTTTTCATGTCAATGCCGATAAGCTCCAGGGTATCGCAGAAAAAGTCCTTCGTTTCTTCCCATGCCGTGCGTATTCCCTCAAAGGTCTCGCTGGCCGTTTTGGCAAGATTATGGAACCACTCGATAACCGCCGGGTCATCAAGCCACTCGGAGATGCCGTTCAGGGTATTGGCCAGAAAGTCATTGCCCATGATGATGAGCTCGCCGAACCCGCCGTTTGACTGCATGAGTCTGGTGCAGAAAGTGCCCCAGGCATTGTCCAGCCTCCCGGTGGCGGCAGATACAGTGTTGAGCTTGGCTTCCAGCACGCCGTCAAAGTTGTTTTTGGCGAGACTGGCAAGGTACTCGTCAAGAGCCTTGCTGTTCTTTGCGATCTCGGTGGTGGAGCCCTTGTAGGTTAAGGCAATGGTGTCCCCGTTGTCCTTGGCTGTAATGCCGAACTGCCGGAGCGCCTTGGTGGAACCCTGGGAGAAGGCAATAACCGCATCGGTCAGGGTGTTGATATCTCTCCCGGTGCCATGAGCAATAACGGCATAGGTCTTAAGCTGCTCATTGGAATTGGTAAGGCCGTTATTGCCTAAATCCACAAAGGCTTTGGCGAGCTTGTCCGTAGCGGTGGCCGTTTCATCCTCCAGCCCGTTAAGGCTCCAGAAGGTTTTCTGAGCGGTTTCGAGGTCGCCCGCCAGGGGAGCAAGCCTTGCGGACATATCCTCGTATACCCGGGAGGCTTCAAGACCGGTGGAAATGATGCTCTTAAACATGTCCACGGTTTCAGAAGCGAACTTGACGGCAAAACCGGAGAGGAGCATCTTCCAGCCGGAGGCGTTCTTCTTCAGCACCCCGGTCTGCGAGTCTACGGCCTTGGTTACCTTCCTGATCTCGGCTTCCTGCTCCCGCAGGATCTTCTTCTGGTCGGAAAGAGCGGCATTCGCATCCTTATGCTGCGAGTTCTGGGTATCCAGAGCCTTGCTGATTTCCTTCGCCGCTTTGCTCTGCTTCGCGCCGAGATCTGTTACGGTTTTGGTCTGATCCTGAATCGAATCCGTTACGGTCTTAACCCCGTCATCAAGTCCATGCATGGCGGCATCGGCAGCTTCTGCCTGTTTGGCGGAGGCATCAAGGTTTGCCCCCATAGACTCAGCCGATGAGGAAACAGCATCCTTCATGGCCGTCATTTCCTCGGCAACTTTGCTCAAAGCATCCGTCAGAGCGGAGGTGTCGGCGGAAAGCCTGATGGTGCTGTCGTTCATTTTGGTCTCCGTAAAAATAAAAAAAAGGATCTCGCAGTGAGATCCTTTGTCGGTTGAATGTGTGAATAATGAAAGGTGGTTTAGTAGCCTTGTTCGTTTAGTTTGCGGTAATTATCGCAACCCAGTTGTTCACCTAAATCACAGGCTTTTCCGAAATATTCCTTTGCCGTGGTTTTATTTTGTTTTACGCCGCGTCCAGTACCGTATGAAATACCTAAGTTATTGCACCCGTCACCGTGGTTCAGGTTACAGGCTTTTTCGTAATAGGTTTTAGCCTGGACGTAATCCTGTCTTACGCCTTTGCCATTTAGATATGAATTCCCTAAGTAGAGGCACCCTTCGCCGGTGTTCAGGCTACAGGCTTTTTCGTAATAGGTGTTAGCCTGGCGGTAATCCTGTTTTACGCCTTGGCCATTTTCATATGAAACGCCTAGATTTCTGCACCCGAAACCACCGTTCAGGTTGCAGGATTTTTCATAATAGGTATTAGCCAGACTGTAGTCCTGACTTACACCTTTCCCATTCTGATATAAAACACCTAAGCAGTTGCACCCGCTGTCATCGTTCAGGCTACAGGCTTTTTCGAAATAGATTCTAGCCTGACTGTAGTCCTGCCTTACCCCTTGGCCATCACGGTATAACATACCTGTAATTGAACATCCACCACCATCATTCATGTTGCAAGCATCCAGACAGTGGGGAAAGGCCTTAGAGTATTCTTCTTTTAAAATGTAACTGCCACACTCGTCCGCACAAACTGCACCTGACAGAAAAACAGTAATAAGCATTAAACTTTTGATTTTCATACGCTTCCATGATTTTTACCGCCCCTTACAATTTTAATCACCTCAAATCATCCTTTGGCACGCAAAAGTGACAATTTGCTAGCTATCTCATCATTCTCTTAAACTTCTCGATCTCGCCGGCGCATTCGCTTTCCGTCATACCGCTCCGGTACCTTTCATGCGGATGCGCCTCGTAGTATTCCTCCTGATACACCGCCGCCCAGTAGTTAAACTCGGTGACGGGATATTCCAGAACCTCGGAGATCGGGCGGTGAAGCTCCCGGGCAATTCTCACCGCCAGTCTGAATACGAAACTGCCCCGGATCAGTTTTTTAGGTGCGCCTCACCTGAGATGTTGAGAGCCGAGAAGGCGTTCACCAGCTGAAGGAGCGCCTTGTTAGGCACCGATTCCATAAAGGCATCGAAGTCTTCCGGCTTTTCGGTGAGGTTCCCGTCGGCATCGCACAGAGACGCGTGCATCATTTTGAGCACCCGAAGCTGCAAGTCCTTCTCGCCTTCAAAGTCCAGACGGGCCTTGCCGGAAAGCTCCCGGAGGTAGATGTCCGCGCCTTCGACGGTCACCTTGCTGATTTTGAATTTCAGCGTCTTTAAGGTATCCAGATAAGACACGGCTTAGTCTCCCTGTTCGGCATCGGCATTCGACCAGGAAACGTCGCTGGCCTGTCTCCCGGACACCTTGAGCTGCATAAAGCCGTCTGCGGTGCCGGACATGATCTGGTAGCCGAGAAGCTTCAGGTCATAGGTGGCCCTGGTGCCGTTTGGCCACTGATGGCGGATGCGGACAGTCTCCTGGGCTTCGGCGGCGGCAATGAGAGCCTTCTGATCGGCGTCATCATCGTAGTAGTAGATGGTGAGCTCCTTTTCAGCGGAATCCTTGAGGCCGCCGCAGTACACCTTGCGGTCATCGTCGATGGTGGTGCATTCCACGGATTCGGCAATGTCCCCGATGTCGCCGAGTTCCTTGGCGCCCTTCAGAGGAATCCAGGTAACCCCTTCATCAGTCGAGAACTGGGAATGAGTGCCGCCAAGAAGGACAGGCTCCTTTGCCTTGTAATCATAAAGCTGAGCATGGTTAGCCATAGCTGTTTTCTCCTATTTCAATAATTCGGCCACAGCGGTTTCAGCCTGCTGAACCACGATGGCCACTGCGTTCTGATCCACCTTGCGCTGGATCGTTTCCATAAAATGACGGGCGGTGATGCCCTTAACCTTTCTGCCATGCTGACTGGCTTTCTTTGCCGCTTTGGCCTTTGCCTCCGCGAGCTTTTTGGTGTTCATTTCCAGCATGGCCTGATACCGCTCCCGCTGTTTCTGCGTCTTGGCAGAGGCGAGATTAAGCCGGGCTCTGTTAATGGCGATCTGGTATTTGTTGGCGATAAGCTGCCGGATCACCTTGTTTCCTTCAAGACTTGAGCCCTTGCCAATGGCATGGTCGCGGGTGCCGGAATTGAGCCAGTGATTGAGAGTCTTGGGCGGCATATGCGGTTTTTTGCCATCCTTGCCGCCTTTAACCTTGCTCACCGGCAGAAAATATATGTACGAGATAATGCGATTCGGATCTGACCGGACTCTTGCTGACTTGATGCCCGAGACTGATTTCCGGTAGATGCCGGTATGTGTCTTAAAGTGAGCGCTGATATAGCCAGTGAGTTCTTCCCGGGCTCCGGTTTCCTTAAGAGCCTCCTTCATAATGACGCGGCTGATTTTAGTCTGGAGCTTCGCGGGGAGGCCCTTAAGCTTTTCCGCAAGAACATCAGCCCCGGATGTATCTGCTTCAATCATCTTTCCACGAACTCCATGTTTACCGCATTAGCCCAGAACCCCGTTTCCGGGTCATACTCCGTCGGGGTTATGCTGTTCACCATGATGAGCCGGAAATCCTCCGAGCATTTGCCGTCAGAGGCTGCCACCAGCCTGTCCGTAAGGGCATCGCAGATATCCGAGCTCACAAACGAAAAGATGAATACCTCATAGCCATGCCGCACATCATGGGCGTCGCCGTCAACGGTTCTTCCGGAAAACTCCGTGGCCTGCCGGGTGAGAAGGCTTCCGGTTTTAACATTGTTCGGCACCACGTCGTAGTAGGCTTTCTGCCCGGTGATCTCTTCCACCAGAGCCTTCACCCGGGCTTTCATTTCGGTGATGGGCATCATGTGGTGATCCTCTGATTGTCGTTAAGCCCCGAATAGCTGCAGCCCAGCAGAATCTCGCCCCGGTGTCTGTCGGCTGACAGGTTGTCAATGCTGAAAAACTTCTCCCGCCAGCAGAGCAGGCAGTCATCAGACAGCCCCGAAAGATAGCGGATAAGCACGGTGATCTGCCCGCTCTGGATGTCAATGCCGGAGCGCATCTGATCTCGGGTGGTAACCGCCCGGACATTCGCCCAGACGGAACCCGAAAGCTCGTAATCATCCAAAGAGGTAAGATTCCTTTCTGACTTGGGCTCGTAGATCTGTATCCGCTCGTTTAATGTTCCCGTTTCCATCAGAAAGCCTCCTGCCTGGAACCGAACAGCATGGCGCGGAGAGAAAGCTTTAGAGCCTTGTAGTCGGCTTCGGTGCGATGCTCGAACATGTAGTTCACCGCATACATCACAGCGGCCTTGCCGTACTTTGAGCCGTAAAGCGTCTTTGAGTCATCTGTTCGCAGCACATCCATGCAGAGACCTTCCGAAGATGAGATAAGGGAGCGGATCAGGGTGTCATCCTGGCTCCCGTCAACTCGGAGGTAGTTCTTCATTTCCTTGAGGGTTATGCTCATGTCAAAACTCCGAAAAAGCCCCTGTCAGATGATTTAACAGAGGCATAAAAAAAGCTCCTTATGGAGCCTTACGGTTTCAGGGGCTTTCCGCCGGTGATGGTCAGGATCTGCACCGCTTCCGGCAGGATCAGCTTTCCGTCCACCCGTTCCTTGGCCACGTAGCCGATCATGCCGTTCCCCGCGAAGAGCTCCCGGAGTTCGGAGAAGGATCTGGTGCCGCGGTCTCCGATGTTGTAGTAGCTGAAGTCGCCAAAGGCGATCTTGCCTTCCGGACAGAACGGAGAGGTGTACACGTCGTAGCCCAGGAGCTTGTCCGGTTCTCCGGAGGTCAGAGCCGGCTGCCAGAGGTACACGCCGTTGTTATCCTTAAGCTGTCTTATGGCGGCGATAACCTTGTCGTGCATGATGAACCTTGCGGATTTCCGGTACGGACGCTTCAGGGCATAGATAAGCTGCATGATGTGGTCGGCGCTGATGCTGGCCGCGGAGAGAGCCGGAGTCCCGCCGCCGGTTTCCGCAAAGAGTCCCAGAGGCTGCCCGCGTCCGGTGCCGTTCAGGAACGCATCCTCCTCCGCATTGGCCAGAGCCTTGCCGAACTGGTCGATGATGTATCCCTCAAGGTTGAAGGCGGCATCGTAGAGAAGCTCCTCGGTTACCTTGATGGCCACATGAAGCTTATGGGCATCAAGCAGGATCTGCGAGAAGGTCGCATCCCCGAAGGACAGCGCCCCGCCTTCCTCGATCCATGCGGCAGCGGGTTTGGTGGCGGCAATGTTGATCTTGTGCTCCCCGGAGGTGGTGATGACGTTGCCGAGGGAACGCATGATGTTCTCTTCGGTGAGCACATCAATGAGGCGGGAGTCGTATTCCTCCGGCACCAGGTAGCCGCCGTCCGCATCCACGCCTTCCTGAAGAACATTGCTGACCTGCTTGAAGTTGGAGCGGAGTGCCCTGAGCATGCCTTCCCGGTATTCGTCAGAGGCGCGGCCGCGTTTTGCCCCGGAGTCATGAGCCGATGCAGAGGCCGGCTTGGAGGTCAGTGGCTGACTTACAGGCCGGGAAAGCTCCGCATCCAGAGCATCGCGGCGTTCAAGCCGGGCGATTTCCTTGCTTAAGTCGGTGATATCCTGCTCCATGCGGGTGTAGGCGGCATCATCCTCGGCGGTGAGAGTGCCCTTGTCGGTGCGGCGGGATTCCAGAAATGCCTTGGCGGCGTTCCACGCGGAGGCACGCTTTTCACGAAGTTCGTTTACAGTAGTCATTGTTTTCTCCTGTTCAGTTTCTGATAAGGTTAAGACGCTCCATAAGATCGGAGACGGAGCGCTCGGCAGCGGCCGATTTGGGTTCAGCGGGTTTAGCTTCAATCCGGCATCTTGCAGCCAGCTTTTCCATCAGCGAGTTGGTTACCTCGGCGCGGGAATAGGCCATGGCGGATGCCTCCTGCGGTTCATTTCCCGCCGATGCCTCACGCTGCAGAATGCCGTCGGCAAACCCGAGTTCAAGAGCCATGTTGGCGTTCATCCAGGTTTCCGCATCCATAAGGCGGGACAGCTTGCCCCGGCTGAGACCGGTCTTGAGCTCGTAGGCGTTGATAATTGATTCCTTCACTTCGCCGAGCATGTCGATGGCTTTCTGCATTTCAGCCGTGTTGCCGAAGGCCATGGTCATGGGGTTATGGATCATCAGCATGGAGACCGGGCTCATCAGCACCCGGGTGCCGGCCATGGCAATTACCGAAGCTGCAGAGGCGGCAATGCCGTCGATCTTCACGGTGACATTGCCCCGGTAATCGATAAGCATGTTGTAGATCTGAGCCGCAGCCACGCAGTCGCCCCCGGGGGAGTTGATCCACACGGTAATGTCGCCCGCGCCGGAATTAAGTTCATCCTTGAAAAGCTGTGGTGTAACGTCATCGTCAAGCCAGGATGACTCAGCTATGGTGCCGTTGAGGTACAGGGTTCTTTCCGGGAGCGGCGCGCTCTGGTCTTGCTCCGGCTCTGTCTTTGCCGGATTCTCCGGTTTCGTCTGATTCTTCCACTTCCAGAACTTCTTCATTGCTGTTATCTCCATTGTCTGTTTTGTACTGATTGCCAACCCCGGCGATGTCGATCATGTTGCCGTTGCACATGTATTTGTTGCCGCCGAGCTCGTCCGGAATTAAGTCCCAGTTTTCCAAGCGCCGGACATCATTAGGGCTCAGAAAGCCGTTCTGTATTCCGGTGGCGTAGCCGTTCATGCGGCTCTGGTAATCCCCTCTGAGAAGGCCGTCCACATTGAACTTCACGAAATAGTCCGGCTTTTCGGTTTCCGACAGGAGCGCCCGGTTAAGGGACTGCTCCCACCTGATGATCCAGGGCTCAAGGGTGTATTTCACGAACTCCAGAGACTGCTGCTCGATATTGCTGAAGCTGGATTTCTCAAGGTCTCCCACCATGTGGGGCGGCACTCGGAATATTCTCGCGATCTCATCGATCTGAAACTTTCTGGTCTCCAGGAACTGCGCCTGCTCCGGGGAAATGGAGATCGGCGTGTATTTCATGCCTTCTTCCAGGATTGCTACTTTATGGGCGTTGTTGCCCGAAAAGCCTTTGTTCCAGCTTTCCCTGATGGACTCGGGATTCTTCACCGTTCCCGGAAACTCCAGAATGCCGCCCGGAGTGGCCCCGTTGGCAAAGAACCGGGCGCCGTATTCCTCGGTGGCAATGGAAAGCCCGATGGCGTTTTTGGCCATGGCTATCGGTGAGTAGCCCACCAGTCCGTCAAAGCCCAGCCCCGGAATGTGGAGCACATCGGAGGGCTTCAGGGTTACATTGCCGGTTTTGCCTGTGTGCGCATCGGAATCCTGCATCTGGTAGCGGTAGCAGATCTTCCCGAACACATCCCGATCCACCGTCATGCGGTTCGGCATCAGGGGATAAAGCCCGATAACCTCGCCTTTGCCGTTACGGATAATCTGCGCATAGGCATTACCCCAGAGGAGGAGATGCGTCATCAGGGTTTCCCGGAATACGAAGGAGGTCATTTCGGGATTGGGTTCATCATGCAGAATGCGATACAGCGGATGCTTTACCGCACGAACCTTGCTCCCCTCGGTTTCATTCTGATAAAGATGCACCGGGAGGCTCGCAATGGACTCCGACAAAATGCGCACGCAGGCATACACCGCCGTCATCTGCATGGCGGATCGCTCGTTGACATGCTTGCCGGAGGTGCTCCCGCCCATCATGAAGCGGTAGCCGGAGCCGTTAAGGCTGTTGGAGGCTTTTCGTTTTTTGAATAATCCAAATAGCATTGAGCTCTCCTAGATAAATAAAATCCCGCGTTCGTCATACACCGACGAAGTGTTGTCGTTGCCGCAGCGGATAGCCCGGTCAAGTCCCATGATGGCGGCAATCGCGCCGTCGATCTTCTCGGTGGACTTTTCCTTATCGGCTTTGATGTTGCCCGCGGGGTCGGTGCGGATGTAGATGTTGTCCATCATCCATCTCAGCACCGGATGGCCGCCGTGAGCGAGCTTCTGCTCCAGGGTAAGCTTCATGAGTTCCTTGGTGGGCGGGGACATATCCTTAAAGCCCTGACCAAAGGGAACTACGGTAAAGCCCATGCCCTCAAGGTTTTGCACCATCTGCACGGCTCCCCAGCGGTCAAAGGCGATTTCCCGGATGTTGTAACGGGTGCCCAGGTTCTCGATGAACTTCTCGATGTAGCCTTAATGCACCACGTTGCCTTCGGTTGTTTCCAGGAATCCCTGCTTATGCCAGACGTCATAAGGCACATGATCCCGTCGGACACGAAGTTCCATGGTGTCTTCCGGAATCCAGAAGAACGGCATGATGTAATATTTGTCATCATCGTCATTTGGAGGAAACACCAGCACAAAGGCCGTGATGTCGGTGGTGCTGGACAGGTCAAGTCCGCCGTAGCAGACTCTTCCTTCCAAATCATCGGGATTAACCGCAAAGGAACAGCCATCCCACTTTTCCATCGGCATCCAGCGGATGGATTGTTTTACCCATTGATTGAGGCGGAGCTGTCTGAAGGCGTTCTCTTCACCCGGGTTCTGCCTTGCCGAGTCGCAGGCCGCCTGAACCTTGTCGATGGTTACCGTGATGCCCAGGGACGGATTGGCCTTTTTCCAGACCGCCGGATCTGTCCAGTCGTCATCCTCGGCAGCCCCGTAAATCACCGGGTAGAAGGTAGGATCAACCTTCCGGCCCTCGAGGATGTCTTTGGCCTTCTGATGGGTTTCGTAGCAGATGGAGCTGGTGTCCGTTCCGGCAGTGGTAATAAGGAAATACAGCGGCTGCATTCTGGCATCGCCGGAGCCCTTGGTCATAACATCAAAAAGCTTTCTGTCGGGCTGGGTATGAAGCTCATCAAAGACCACGCCATGGATGTTAAAGCCGTGCTTGGAATAAGCCTCCGCCGAAAGCACCTGATAGAAGCTGTTGGTCGGGGTGAAGATGATGCGTTTCTGCGATGCCAGGATTTTTACCCGCTTATTCAGAGCCGGACACATCCTCACCATGTCGGCGGCCACGTCAAAAACGATGGTGGCCTGCTGGCGGTCAGCGGCGCAGCCGTAAACCTCGGCACGTTCCTCTCCGTCGCCGCAGGTCAGAAGCAAAGCCACGGCGGCTGCAAGCTCTGATTTTCCTTGCTTCTTGGCTATCTCTATGTACGCCGTATTGAACTGCCGGTAGCCGTTCGGCTTTAAGATTCCGAAGAGATCCCGAATAATCTGTTCCTGCCAGTCGATAAGTTCAAAAGGCTTGCCCGCCCAGGTTCCCTTGGTGTGGCAGAGCGCCTGAATGAAGTTCACTGCGTAGTCGGCGGCATCCCGGTCATACACGGACTTCTTTGCCTTGAACCTGGTGGGGACGTATTTTTTCAGTTTCCGCATTGCCATCTGCTCACCTCCTTGCAGGCATAAAAAAAGACCGCCGAAGCGATCTTTCTGTGAAATAACAAAGCTATGTTTGCTGTGACGGAGCTGCAATCATTATTACAGTTTCATAATTCGGGATAGCTGGCCCTGTAAAACAAAGCAAAAGGCGCTTTCTGCATAGTTAATCGTAGTCATCATAGTTTCTGTATTTTTCATTTTCCTTTTTTCTGCGTTCTGCGGCGATATCTGATAAACCACCATAACAGGCAAAAATTAATCAATGTCGGCCACCATGGGTCTATTCCTAATGAGTTTCCGATCCATATACCGATTGCAAACATCAGAAAAGCGACAATGGCATAAGGAAATGCAAATATTGCAAAAAGACAAGCTATAAGCCCTAAAAATGAAATTTCTGCTACGAACATTAGCGCCTCCCAACCCTTTGTTTTATGGTAACAAAGCCCCGGGAGCATGTGATCGGTTTTCGCTGAATTTTGCCGGGCGCATCAGCCGCCTGAATTTTTCCTTCTCGTGTTTACATTCGTTTTCGTTCAGGCGGGGGCTGGTCGCAGTATTCTTCCTGAAACACAGCCGTTAAGCTCCGGGGGTTCAGGCGTTCTTCATCGCCCATTCAATGGCGTGGCCGTCATCCGTGAAATCCACGCCGCTTACCTCCCGAAGCCCGATCTCGGCCTCGCATCCGGTATCGTCAGTGAGGAACTCGTAAACCGCGCCGAAGTAGGACGGCTTTCCGGCTCCGTTCCAGTAGTGCCCCGCGAGAATCACCCTGTCGCCGAACCGCAGGGTCTTGCTCCAGCGGCATTCCAGATCCTCCGGGGTGGTGGGATTGGGCAGTCTGTAAGCCCTTGCTCTTTCTGTCATCTTGCTCATTTTTAAGCCTCCGCTGCTGTTCCTGATGGCTGTATATTCGCTCTCAGCCGAAGGTATAGCAAGTCAATCAGCGCCTTATTTTGCAATGTTTTTCGGGCTGAAAAGGAGGCCGTTTCGACCTCCCGTCATTCAGTTCGCTTCGGCCTTAATCCCCGACTCTGAAAAGCAAGCCGTGGGCCTTCCTGCGCTGGTTGCAGCCGTGCTCGCCGCGATGGCCGTTGATTTCAATCAGTCCCTCAAGGATGCAGCCGTTCTTCTGAAAAAGCCATGCGGTTTCCACTGCGCGGCTCACGCAGGTGGAGAAGGCGAACCTCTCAATGCCGTTCTCCCTCATGACGGCGACCGTCTCTGCCACATCCCTGTCCCATATCCCGGTGGTGATGTCGAGGATCTCGTTGCCGCAGTTGCGGGAAAGATCGTACTCAGTGAAAAGGCGGCAGGCAAAAAAGCCAAGTTCCTCGACTTCCTTCCAGACTGCCCTGCAGGCAAGGCTGGCGGCGCGCCTCTCGGACTCGTTCCCGGCGTCATTGGCGGCTTTGAAAGCGGCCCTTGCATCCCTGAGGCGGATGTAAAAGTTCTCGAAAGCGTTCATGTTAACTCCTTTAAAAATGTGCCTTCGCTGTTCGTTTCGTTGTGTTCATATTCGCTCTGAAGGCACACCTTATCAAGTCAATAAACCCTTTATTTGCAAGTATTTGCGGTTTTTTTAAGCCTCGTTTCTCCCGAAGTTTTCGCGGATGAGTTCCAGGATCTTTTCCTGCTTCTCACCGGTGATTCCCGCAGCTGCGAGAGACTGTCTGGCACCGCAGTCGGGGCATATCGGGGTGGCGTTATCCTTCCGGGAAAGAGCTGAGTGTCCGGTGTAGGTTCTGCCGCAGATCGGGCATTTTTTGGTTTCGGTTTTAGCGTCTGTCATATTCGCTGTTCTCCAAAGGTTAAAATCGCATTGTCGCATCAGGCGGGGCGGGGGTTTTCAGGCCCTCCGCCATCCTCCCTGCGGTGTTCATATTCCCTCTGTAACCACATCATAGCAAGTCAATAAAGCCTTTATTTTCAAGGGTTTTCGGGATCCTGAGCGCATTTTTCCAGACTGGCGTTCAGGGCGTCATAAAGCGGGGAGGCATCAAAGCCGAAGGCCCCGTAGCCGTCGAGGCACACATCCATGTAATGCTGCGAAGGTACGCCGATTTCCCGCTCCTCGTGCATGATGTAGACAAAGGCCTTTACCTTGCGAACTCTGCCGCTCCTGATGCCGATGATGGGGATTTCCACCTCGGTCTTGTAGTAGAAAGCCGGATAGCCCTCGTAGCGGTCAAGGGCGAGCTCGTCCCGCGCCGTTACCTCCCATACCGCCACCGGCACCTTAGCTCCCTTGCATTCCTCGATGGTGAGGTAGGAGCCGGTCTTGCTCCCCTTGAACAGCAGCTTGAAATCCGGTATCTCCGAAATCCCCGTGACCTTGGCCCCGGGGCAGCGGTAACGCATCTGCCCGATGTTCAGGTTGCTGCCGTAAGCGATGTAGTATCTCTTTGCCATAATTCCGATCCTTTGTTCTGGTTTAACTCCGGAAGGCTTACCCTTCTACTGCCGAAACCCCACTCAAGGGGCCGGCAGGAGGAGGCTAAGTCCTCGCTGGGGTTCAGGCTGCTCTGCCGAACCGGAAGGCTGCGTTGCCGCTGAGGTTGCGGGTTAAAATCTCGCGGGCGGTGGCGAACTCCTCGCCGATGAAGCCGAGGCGGAGGAGCCAGGTTCTCATCGCGAACTTCGGATTCTCATGCTGCTGCGGCTTCGGGCTGGCGGTTCTGACCTCCTTGGCCATCTCGCTCAGGGCCAGGCAAAGCTGAATGTAGCTCTTAAGCTGGCCGGCGTGGATGCCGTTCTGCTTGCCGTTGGCCGGGGCGTCAAACTGGAAAAGTCTGAACTCGATGGTCTTCTTGGTGAAGGTGGCGTGGAGGTTGAGCATTCTGTACCGTGACCGGTTGTAATGCTGATCCCTGCCGTAGTTTTCGTTCTGGCTGGTGTACCAGATGTCCCTGAGGTGCTCCATGGTGGCGGGCTTCTTGGCGTTGAGCTCCTTCAGGAATCTCGGATCAACCGTTCTGCAGTATCTTTCCATCCGGTTGGTGTCCAGCTTCAGGGCTTCGGCTAAAAGGCTCTCGTGGCTGGCCATGATGTTGGCGAGGTTTCTCAGGGTCTGCGGGGTGTGGGTGTTCGCTCCGATGTGGATGTGAACTCCGCAGCCCCGGGTGGCGTCGCTCTTGGCCCCGGCCTTGCGGAGTCTGCGGCAGAGCTCCTGCAGGGTTTCGATGTCGGCGTAGTTCAGGATCGGGGTAACCATCTCGCACTTGTGGGCGTCGTCGCCGGCGATGCTTACGTCCTTCTGGAACTTCCACTCGCGGCCCTGGGCGTCCCAGGCGCTGACCGTGCAGTAACCGTTGCGGGAAGCGGTGTCTTCAACCCGGCCGGTTCCGAAAAACTCTGCGGCAATCTTGGCAGCGTCCTTGCGGGTGATGCTGTTCATCTCAACTTCAACTCCGATGGTCTGGTTCTTGAGGTTGGCGATCTGCTTTAAGGTTTTGTCTTTCATGTTGTGTGCCTTCTTTTTGGTTAAGGTGTTTTCGTTTTGTTGTGTGTATATTCACTCTGAAGGCACACCATAGCAAGTTAATAATCGATATTTTTCAGATATTTAATTCATATATTTTTACAACTTTTGCTTGCTATTTTCCACCACCCGGCACACATCTGCCCCGTAGGCGACATTAAGCCCGGAACCGTTGTCCCACCGCACCTGAATGCTCCCGATATCGTCAACTCCGAGGACGGTACCCAGGGTTCCCGGGGGCGGGGCCTGAACATCATCCATACGGACAAGCTCCACCCGCGCTCCCTCGGGAAATTTCCGGCGGAGGCGTTCCACGGTTTCTCTGCTAGGAAAGAACATCACCTCAGGCCTCCTCATGGGTTTCCGGTTCAGCGTTTTCGGCGGGGCTGCCCTCTTTCACCGTCTTGAAGGCGGAACTCCCGTCAAGGTTCGCCAGCAGGAGTTTCCGGCTCAGCCTGTACTCATCCCCGATAAAGCCGAGGCGGAGCAGGAAACACCGGAAGGCGTACTTCTCGTTGGCCACCTCCCGCGCCTTTGCCGTGATCCGCTTCTGCTCGATGCTCATCTTGCAGAGGGCAGCGATGAACTGGGTGTAGGCCCGGGCGTGGTCGGCATCAGGCTCGATGAACCACGGGAAGGAAACCCGGTCTTCATGGACTTCAAAAACAAGGTTCTCCGTCCCGAGGGCCTTCCGGATCAGCCACCCCTTGGCGTCAAGGAGCTTCTGCAGTTTTTCGGGGCAGACCTTGTCGGCAGGGATTTCAATGGCGAGGATGCTGGGCTCGACGGGAGCGTGTTCTTTTTCCGCCTTCTCCTCCTTGTCTTCATCTGCAGCAGGCTTGTCAGCAGCTTCAAAACCGGCCTCGGCCAGCTCGTTTAAAAGCCCGCTGGCATCAACCTTATCGTCGTAAACCAGAGCTCCGTCCCGGGTTACCGTGAACTCGCCGATCACAAAATTGGCGGTGGGCATGCCCTGATACTCAGCCTTGATTCCGGTGATCCTTGAGATGGCCTTAACCAGCTCCTTGCGCTCGGCGCCCTTGAGGTTAAATTCGATTTTCATCGTTATGTCTCCGTGTTGGTGTTCGTTTTCGTTAGGGACATATTTGCTCTGTCAAAACACTATATCAAGTCAATAAGAGCAGTCTCGGCAACTATATTTAGTGTTTTTCGGTATTCTTTTCAGAATAGTGACAGATAGCGGAAAACCGGGGAACTCAAGGCTATGCGGCCGGTTCTTCTGCCCCACCCTCCGGAATTGCCACGTCGGCGTAATTTAATTTCACACCGTCCCGGATCACGAATACATCATCAGCGCAGCCGTTTCTCTGCTGGATGTATCTCTTCACCGCTACGTCCACGAACTTCGGTTCGATCTCCGCGCCGTAGCAGATGCGTTCCGTCTGCTCGCAGGCAATAAGCGTCGATGCGGAACCCAGAAAGCCGTCAAGGACGATGCCGTTGGTCTGGGTGGAAAGCTTAACGAGATAGGCTATGAGCGGCACCGGCTTGCTGCTGGGATGGCCGAAGCCGTCTTCTTTGGAATTCCGGATGCCGTCAAACTCAAACACCACGGTCTGCTTCTGGTCGCCGTACCACTTGTGGGTGCCGTCCTTCCGCCAGCCGTAGATGATGGGCTCCATGTTGTATTTCCAGTCGGTGCGGGAAAGCGGGAACCGCGGCTTCTTCCAGATCAGACCGGCGCCCACCTTGAATCCCGCATCCTCAAAGGCATCGTAGAAAATGCGGGACTTGGAGGTGGCGTAGAACTCGTAGAAGGAGGCATCTTTGGCCATGCTGTTTTTGAAGTTGGCGAAGACCTTCATCAGAAACTCGTAGGCCGATTTGTCATCAAGATTGTCGTTCCGGATCTTCCCGGAGGCATTCTGCAAATCAACAAAGTACGGGGCATCGGTGCAGACCAGGTTAACCTTCACATCCCCGAGCAGATTCTGGTAGGTTTCCGGCAAAGTGGAATCCCCGCAGATCACGGTGTGCCTCCCGAGATGCCAGATGTCCCCGGTCTTGGAGAAGCAGGGTTTCTGAAGCTCGGCCTCCACATCGAAGTCATCCTCTTCGCCCTCGGCATCGGAGGCAAAGAGCTCTGCGAGTTCGTCTTCGGAAAACCCCGTCATGGAAAGGTCAAAGCCCAATTCCTGCAGTTCCTGCATCTCCACGGCTAAGAGCTCTTCATCCCAGCCGGCATCCAGGGCCATGCGGTTATCCGCCAGAATGTACGCCTTCTTCTGAGCTTCGGTGAGGTGGTCGGCAAAGACGCAGGGCACCTCGGGAATGCCTTCTGCCTTGGCGGCCTGAATGCGTCCGTGACCGGCCAGAACGTTAAAGTCCCTGTCCACGATCACCGGGTTCACGAAGCCGAACTCCCGGAGAGAGGATCGCAGCTTGGTGATCTGCTCCGGGGAATGGGTTCTTGCGTTATTCACATAGGGGATCAGCTTATCGATGCTGACCAGCTGAAATTCCGTGGTTGTTTTCATGTGGGTTCCTAATTCTTCCTTGAGCGGAGGAGCCGCTCCATCATGTCATCGGCGGGGTTCGCCGTTCCCGACGCATCACCCGAGCAGTTTTCCTTCACGATGCTGTAGATCTGAAACCAGAGCTGGCTGGTCTGCTTCTGGTAGTTATGGCTCATGGCCACAAAGGGACTCTGCACGATGGAGGAAACGACAGTGGGGTGCTTGCCGCACAGCCCGAACTTCGTGACCGCCTGTTCGCATTGCTTCCACCGGGCAAAGGCCACGGCGTACTGTTCCACCAGTTCCGAGCTCACCAGCTGGTCGCAGCCGAGGCGGGCAAGCCACCGGTAGGTTTTGGTGTAGGTTTCCGCGGCGCCGAGAGGTTTTCCGTCACGCTGGAGCGCCGAGAGATATTCGTCCGGGCGGGGGATGTCGGCTCCCTCCGGTTCTTCTCCTTCATCGGGAGCGATGTCCGGGATGTCGATTTTCGTTATGTCGCGGTGTCCCAGATTGCCCTCGAGGAGCTTCTCCCGGAGAGCCTTGGGCTTGCGTCCCGCGCCGACACGGGCTCCGCCGCGGCTGGTTCCGTCTTTGGCCATTTGAACTTCCTGCTGTTTGAATTAATCCCCGGTCAGAAGCCGGGCCGAATGCCGAGATTGCGGGGGCTGAGCGCCGCCGGGCCGGGGCTATACCCCTCTTTGAAATTGCGGTTTTGCGCGTGGAGGCAAGGGCCCGAAGGTTTTGGGCACGATTTTTGCAGATTTTGACCGCCCCTAGGGGGTAAAAGCGGGATTTTCATCACTTTTTGAGGTCGTAATCCTTTACTTTGCGGCTCCAGCGGTCTCCCAGCTCCCCGTGAATCCTGGCATGACAGGCCCTGCAGACCGATTTCAGGTTGCTGATGTCATGAGTTCCGCCCTGAGACAGCGGTTTTATGTGGTGGACGGCCTCTGCCGGCGTGTATCTTCCTGCCGCAAGGCAGACCTCGCAGAGAGGATGCTCGGCACGGTAGGCCTTTCGGATGGCAGTCCATGCTTTGCCGTAGCGTTTTCTGGCCTCGGGATCGCGCTGGTACTTCTCGTAGCGCTTTGCCTCAGCTTTGGCGTGCTCTTCGCAGAACCTTCCCTCGGTGAGCTTCGGGCATCCCGGGAAGGAGCATGGGCGTTTTGGTTTTCTTGGCATTTAAAGCTCCGATAAAAAAGGCTCCGCAGCCGTGAGACCGCAGAGCCAAAGAGCATTGTTAGCATTAAGGGACAAAAAAGCTCCGGGGAATGCCTCAGAGCCTTGCTGTTTCGTCGATTGTAATAATATCTCAGGGTTTAACTAGCGTTCAATACACGGGGACTATTATTTGCTAGCTTTTGCTCTTGCCGCGGCAAATTCCTTCAGAGCTTCGCCGTGCTTCCGGTAAATATACGGCACGGAGTACCCGAGTTCGGCTGCGACGGTTTCCCATGACTTGTTGCAGACGTAGCGTTTCACAAGAAGATCCTGATTCTCGTAATTTTCCATGTGTCTGATCGCCTCGGAGATCTCGCACTTCACTCTGACCAGATCCGCCATGTCATTGCCAAGCCTGGTCTGAAGGTCGATGATCTTCTGGGTGCAGTCCTCCAGCTTATCGCCGCTTACCGTGCTTCTGGGAACATCGGAATACACCAGGCTGCAGCTGTTCACGAGACTCCGGTAATACTCGATATGCTCCGTCAGAGACTTAACATGGCTTTCCAGATAACGTCCCCTGGATAAGAATTCCTTTGCGTTCATTTACACCTCCGCCTTAACCGCATCAATAAGCGCGTTCTGAGTTAATTCCTTCTGGGAGAGTGCCCGAAGCACCCGTTCGTCAATGGTTCCCTTCGCTATGATGTGCTGGATCACCACGGTTCCCGATGTCTGTCCCTGCCGCCACAGCCTGGCATTGGTCTGCTGATACAGTTCCAGAGACCAGGTAAGGCCGAACCACACCAGAGTGCTGCCGCCGGATTGCAGGTTCAGGCCGTGTCCCGCAGAGGCCGGGTGGATGAGAGCCACCGGGATCTTTCCGGCATTCCACTCCGTGATATCTTTCGAGGTCTTGATCTCCCGCACCTCAAAGCGCTTTGCGATGCGCTCCAGGTCGTGCTTAAACCAGTAGGCCACCAGAAGGGGATTCCCGTTGGCGGATTCGATGATGTCTTCCAGGGCATCAAGCTTCCGGGAATGAAACTCGATGATGTGTTTCGCATCGTCGTAGATGGCTCCGTTGGCCAGCTGGCTCAGCTTGTTGGTAAGCGCTGCGGCATTGGCCACGGTAATCTCGCCGGCAGAAAGAGTCACCGCAAGTTCGCATTTAAGCCTCTCGTACTGCTTCCGCTCATCGTCCGAAAGGATCACCTCGTACTGGGAGCTGATAAGTTCGGGCATCTTCAGATGGTCGGTACACTTCATGGAGATGGTGATGTCCGAGATGCGGCGGTAGATTTCGTCTTCGGCTCCCGCTCTGGGACGGTAGGAAAACACCTGCTGGCCGCTGCGCTTATCGGGCATGAAGTAGCACTCCCTGTATCTCGTGATGAACTTACCCAGGCGCTCTCCCATGTCCAGCAACCGGAACTCAGCCCACAGATCCATGAGACCGTTTGATGAGGGAGTGCCGGTGAGTCCCACAATGCGTCTTACCCAGGGGCGCACCTTCATCAGGGCCTTGAAACGCTTCGCGGTATGGTTCTTGAAGGATGAGAGTTCATCGATAACCACCATGTCATAATCGAATCCGCCGTTCTCCACCAGCCAGTCCACGTTCTCTCGGTTGATGATGGTGATGTCGGCGTTCCGGGCAAGAGCCGCTTTGCGTTCTGCCAGAGTGCCGATTGCCACGCTGAGATTCAGAAGCTTCAGATGAGACCATTTCTGCGTCTCGTTCTTCCACACCATGCCGACTCTCAGGGGGCACACCACCAAAACCTTATGCACGTCAAAGCTGTCAAACAGCAGGTCGTTAACAGCGGTCAGAGTGATGATCGTTTTCCCGCATCCGCAATCCAGGAATATGGCAGAACACGGATGCTCCTCGATAAAACCCACGCTGAATTTCTGATAGCCGTGAAGGTTATCCCTGTTCAGTAAGTTCATGCAGCATTCCTCCTATCTGCTCAATTCCGTCAATCACATACACCCTGAATCCGAGTTCCCTTAACATCCTGTGCCTTGCCTCCTGGAGCGGTCTCGGCGTTCTCCCCGGGGCTTTCAGTTCCGCAAACGCCGCCTTTCCGCCCGGAAGCAGGATGAGCCGATCCGGCATTCCCGCAAAGGAGGGAGACACGAACTTCGGCGCCATGCCTCCTGCGGCCCTAACCGTCAGAGCCAGACGGCGTTCAATTTGCTTCTCGGAATAACTCATCAAGAGCCTCCCTTGCCATTTCAATAACACCGGCATCAACAGCGTTCATTGGCTCATGATCAAGATCGCCGTAAAACACATCAAGATAGTCGTTGGATAGTTCGGGATGCTCCTTGAACATCCTGCCATCAGCGGCGGAACACACCTCATTGACTGCCTTCAGAGCCTTGTCAAACCGACGCCGATCCGCGGCCGAGAAGAAGGGACTTTTTTCCGCATAGAGCTTCATGAGAAGTTCCTTCGTCAGACGAAACATGGCTCCCGCCTTCATGTACTGTTCAACCGGTATTGCTTTTCTGTTTTTCATGTTTTAAATCCTTACGCGACAAGCGGACGGACATCCTCGGTTTTTCCTATATACGTGTATACGCGCATTTTTGTATGTTTTTTAACCATATTTTGTAATATTGGTAATGTATATACAGATCTAGTCACACTTGTCATTAATGTTAAAGAAACCTAGCTGTATCAAGGGCTGGCATGAGAGACGAGTCCCTCTGACAACCCCAAAATCCAGTCAAACCTGTCTAATTTTTTCGAGACAGGATTAGACACGAACTTGTCATTTTTCCTTTCTGACATAGATACGCTGCTGCCCGTAAATCGGTACCCGTACTCTTGAAACAGTACGTTCCCATCCTTTCAGACGCTTCATCATGGCAGCTATGGCATAGCTGTCCTTGGCCTGTATATCCTCCGCTCGTTTACCGAAGCACTCGCACCAGATCTCAAGGTTTGAAACCTCGGTACGCTGAACCGTACCCTTCGGACGTATCGGATCATCCGGGTCGAGAATGAAGGCCCGGCGCTCGTGCAGATCCATTTCATTCCACTGAGATGGCAGTAATGTGTTCAGGTACTCCACCAGAAGTCCTTCACGGTCATCCTGCTCCATGGCTCTGCGCTGCTCCTCCTCGGCGAATGACACCAGATGGTTTGGCAGATAAAGTTCCTGTTTTCCGCTTTCGCAGATCACCTTAACCTCCGCCCAGATCTGCTCGATAATCTCCGGGGTTAAGTCCCATGGTTTGTACTCGCCTTTGCCGGTAACTCGTACATTCCAGAAACGGCGGTTGCCGGTAATGTCTCTGAGGTAGCCGGTTTCACTGTTGGTGGTTCCCCAGAACACACACTGGCGTGAATGCGGCACGGCGCGTTTGCCGAAGGCAGGACGATACAGATCATCGCGTCTGGAGATAAAGGCCTTGATCTTGTCGTTATCAGCCTTCCGCATTCCGGCAAGTTCGCTGATTTCATGAAACCATACGCCCTGGAGCTTTTCTGCCGCAGTCTTGTCGTTCATGTCGAACAGGGTCAGACAGTCGGAGTAGTAGTCCATGCTCAGAATCTGAATGATGGTCGATTTGCCAACACCCTGCGGGCCGTTGAGGATCAGGATCTGGTCGTACTTAATTCCGGGGACATAGATCCGCTTGTAGGCCGCGCACAGGTGAATGAGTGTAACTGAGCGGGTGTACTCGTTGTCCTCTGCGCCCAGATACTTAATAAGCACCGTGGCAGCCCGCTGAATGCCATCCCACGGCTTCATAGCATCAAAGCGCTGTTTGATGGGATGGTACCCCCGATCATCAGCAACTTTAGCCACAGCGATTTTGAGGTTTCTGTCCGAGAAGCTGCCGTAGTGATCCTCGATGTAGCATGTGAAGTGGGCATCATCCACATCGCGCCAGAAGCCTCCCGGATGATTCCACGGCACCTTTCCGGTAACCTCCAGATTGTCGGCAAGCTGGTTGAACACAATGAAGCGAAGAGCCGGATCGTTCATCAGGATCAGTCTTATGTTAAAGGTGCAGTTTTCAAGATCATTGGTGCGTCCCTTGTACCTGAGCCTCTTTTTCCACTTATCCCTGTCCTGCTCGTTAACATTGCCGGAGTTCCCGTCATCCGGTGCCTCGGCAAAGTCGCTTTCAGCCTCCTTGTAGCGTTCATTGGCCAGTTCGATGCGAACCGCATCGATCTTCATGGCAAAATCGCACATCGCATTGAAGGACGGATTTTCACCGAGGTCTTTGAAGAGTTCCAGACGCACGGCGTCAAAGGCATTGCACTCCGTCATGTAAAGGCGATCCTTTGCATGAAACGAGATCATCAGTTTTTGGTCGTAGATCCGCACTCCCGGCATGCTGCTGGAGCCTATGAGGTGGTAGCGATCCTCATCAGCGGTTGCCTCATACTTCTGCGATAAAAACTCATCAATGGCCTTGTTAATCGGGTAATAGACCCTGTTGAAAGCCCCCACAATGCCTTTTTTGGTTAAAGGATCCTGAATCATTCTGCCCGCGTTCTCATGGGGCTTTTTCTCCCTGGGGGAAAGCGGCAGTTTTGTCGGATCTTTCCAGTCCGGGTACTGAGCCAAAAACTTATCGGGATCAAGCCATTCCTTTTCCGTCTCCTTGAATATGTACTCGCCATCTGCCGGAGTGCTGGGCAGGTACATCAGCTGATTGACTCTGAAGGAGCAGGCATCGAACTGCTCAATGCCGAAACTCTGCGCCAGATACCGGGCAATGGCCTGAAACTCGTCCGGCGTTACATCCCTTGAGAGAGGAACGAATACCCGGGCCCTTGGCGCTTCCGGTCTGTGGCTGTGGGTGGTGTACAGGAAGGCGGTATAAGGCATGATGCTTTCAAAGTTTGCCAGGAACTCCGGATTAAGCCGGTCACCGTCCAGAGCTACAGCGCTGCGGCTTTCCACGTTTTCACTCTGCCTTATTCCGTTAGTCAGCACCCCGGCTACATAACCGCCGTGATCCTTGGCGTCATCCCGATCCTCCTTGATCATGGCGGCATACTCATCCGCGGACTCTGCGGTACGGACAGTGGTTCTGAACCTGTCCTTCAGGGCCTCGTAGGCAATGGTCTGATTTGACCATTTGTAGCTTCTGCGGCTGTTGCCGTAAGCAATATTCAGTTCACGCATTAACTGCCTCCTTTGTTTGATTTTTCCCGCTGAGCGCCGATTCGGGCGAGAAGTGTTCTGCCGCCCATAGCGGTTCCTTTCACAGACATCAGTCAATGACCTCCTTCGATTCTTCTTCCAGAACCTTAACCGCGAACTTCAAAGCCCGGAGCATGGTCTCAAGCTCGCAGTCGCCGCCCAGAAACACCTCGCACTCGGATGTGTTGTTGCTGAATGATCTGCGTGAGGTCTTCACATACATGTCAGTGCCGCCAAGATCGCTGATGCGGATGTAGGTGCGGCTGCCATGTTCGGCGTTGCCGCCCTTAAAGCCGGTGGTGCCGACTTCCACCTCGATGGCGTTGGCGCTGGCGACCTCCCGGGAGAAGGTGGTAATGCGGGTTCCGTCCGGCAGAACTCTGATATTTCGCTTAACTTCAAACATTAAAATTTCCTCCTTAATCATTAACTCTGCCGCACTGGTCGTGAATGGCGGTGCGGGCAAAATCCAGAGCCTTCACCACGGCGTTAAGCCCCGCGTCTCCGCAGACGGCGATTTCAAACCCCACTACCCTTTCGGCGTCATCCTTCACCGGAGCAAAGTAAAAGTCCCCGCTGAGACATTCCAGCCCGATGTATGTCCTGCCGCCGCGGCTCCTGGTGTTGCCGCCCCTGAACCCGGTGGTTCCCGCTTCAACCCTGAGCGCCGTATTGGCATCTGCGGTCTGGCGTTCAAAGGTTCTGACCGGAACCTCATTCACCCAGGTCTGCTTTTCTCTGATTGCGAACATTGCAATCCTCCCTGTTCTGTTAATAGAAAAAATCCCCGAACGGCGGCCCTCCCAGATCCGGGAAGCCTGTTTTTCTGCCCGTTCATACTCCTAAGCCCAGAAATGCCCCGGTTTTACAAAAAATCTTCAAAAAAAATTTGTAAAAACGCCCTTCTTCTGAGCGTAGGAAAGTGAGCCCGGGGAGCACGTGAAAAAAAATTAAAAAATTTTGTAAAAAACACCGTTTTCTGGGCTTAGGAATGCGAAGGCAGTGAAATCGGGGCTTTTCCGCCCTGCCGCCTTCGGTTTTGAAATCAACCTAATCGGAGACATCCATGAAGAAGAAAGAACTCGCCGTTCTTATTGACGGCCTCAGAAAACTGAGCGCCCTTGCCGCGGAAATTGCGGCATCCCTTGCGGGCGAGGAGACACCCGCGAACAAGTCTGCTCCGGCATCTGAAGAAGCCGCTCCTGAAAAGGAAACCGCGGAAGCACCTTTGGAGAATGCCGGCAGCGAGGCTTCCGCCGGAGAAGCGGAATCCCAGACTCCCGAAACTGAACCGGTGCCACCCGCAAAGACGTACACCCGTGAAGAGGTACGGGGCATTCTGGCGGAAAAGGCCCGGGCCGGATTCCGGGAAGAGGTTAAGGCCCTCCTGACCTCCCGCGGGGTAAAGCAACTCTCGGAAATAACCGATCCCGCCGCTCTGGCAGCGCTGGTAACTGAAGCGGAGACCATCGGAAATGGCTAATCATGCGTTTTTATCGGCGTCGGCAAGTCACCGGTGGATCGCCTGCCATCCCAGCGCCAGGCTGTGCGCCGAAGTACCGGATCAGGAAAGTACCTATGCCAGACAGGGCACTGAAGCCCATGAACTCTGCCAGTATCTGGTGGAAAAGGCCCTGGGCCGGGAGGCGGCAGATCCCACAGCGAACTTTGAATTCTATGACGCTGAGATGCAGGAGTCCGCCGAGGGCTACTGCTCTTTTGTCATGGAGCAGATTGCCAAGGCAAAGGAGTTCTGCTCCGATCCTCTGGTGTGCGTGGAGCAAAAGCTGGACTATTCCAAATGGGTTCAGGACGGTTTCGGCACCGGGGACTGCGTGATTGTGGCTGATGACACTCTCCACATCATCGACATGAAGTACGGCGTGGGGGTTCTGGTATCCGCTGCGGGTGAAGACGGCACCGGAAACAGCCAGCTTAAGTGCTATGCCCTGGGAGCGCTTGATACCTTCGGCGATCTGTATGACATCAGACGCATAAAGCTCAGCATCTACCAGCCCCGCCGGGAAAACACCGACACCTTCGAGATGTCCGCTGCGGAGCTGCTCCGCTGGGCCGATGAAGTGCTGTCCCCGAGAGCAAAGCTTGCCTATGAAGGCGGCGGAGAGTTTCAGGCGGGAGAGCACTGCCGGTTCTGCAAAATCAAAGAGGTCTGCCGGAAACGCGCGGCATACAGCCTGGGACTTGCGAAGTATGAGTTCGCAGAACCACCGTCTCTCACCTCAGAGGAGATCGCCGCTATTCTTCCGCAGATCGACACTCTTGTCTCCTGGGCGGATGACATCAAAGCCTATGCCCTGGATCGGGCGCTTTCCGGTACATCCTACCCCGGCTTCAAGCTGGTGGAAGGGAGAAGCGTAAGGAAATACACCGATGAGGCAGCAGTGATCGATGCGGTGGCATCAGAGGGCTTTGATCCCTTCGAGAAGAAGGTTCTGGGCATTACCGCCATGCAGAAGCTTCTCGGGAAGGCAAGATTTGACGAGCTCCTTTCGGGGCTTATTGAAAAGCCGAAAGGCAAACCGACGCTGGCGCCGGACAGCGATAAAAGACCGGCGATTTCTACAGCAAAACTTGATTTTAAGGATGAATAATCATGACAGTGAAAGTAATCACCGGTGTTAACACCAGATGGTCATACGCCAACGTATGGGAACCCAAGGCAATTGAAGGCGGCAAGCCGAAGTTCAGCGTGTCTCTCATCATTCCGAAGTCCGATACCGTAACCGTGGGCAAGATCAAGGCCGCCATTGAGGAGGCCTACCGCGAAGGCCAGTCCAAGCTCAAGGGCAACGCCAAGTCCGTTCCCGCTCTCAGCACCCTGAGAACCCCGCTGCGGGACGGGGATCTGGAGCGTCCGGATGATGAAGCCTACGCCAATGCGTACTTCGTGAATGCCAACTCAGCCACCGCCCCGGGAGTGGTGGACGCGAACCGTAACGAAATACTGGACAAGTCCGAGGTTTACTCCGGGGTGTACGGGAGAGCCAGCATCACCTTCTATGCCTTCAACGCCAACGGTAACCGGGGCATTGCCTGCGGGCTTAACAACCTGCAGAAGATCCGGGACGGCGAACCTCTGGGCGGCAGAGCCAGCGCCGAGAGCGACTTTGCCACCGCAGACGATGAAGAAGATTTTCTGGGATAACCATGGACGCATCGGAAATCTTCATGGCGGGGTTCTTCTCCGGGGTGTTCAGCGGAATCACCGCGGCCATTGCCTTTGAGTTCGCGACTTATCTGATCTCAAGGCTGCGGCGCAGACTGAAGTATCTCCGCTAACCGGCATTTAACTTTGTGTGCGAGGGCGGCGGCTTTGACTTCCGTCCTTTTTTGTGAGGTATTGAATATGAAAGAACTTTGTATCGATTTGGAAACTTATTCCAGCGTAGACATCGGCAAAAGCGGAGTGTACCGCTACTCGGAATCGCCTGATTTTGAAATCCTGCTCTTCGCCTGCAGCATAGATGGGCAACCGGTACAGGTTTACGATCTGGCCTGCGGTGAAAAAGTGCCGGATGAGATTCTTAAGGCGCTCACCGACGAGAAGGTCATCAAACACAGCTATAACGCTTCCTTTGAGAGGATCTGTCTGTCCCGGTATCTCGGACTTCCTTCAGGAACCTATCTCAGCCCGGAAGGCTGGCGCTGCGACATGGTGTGGGCGGCGACACTGGGACTCCCGCAGTCCCTTGAAGGCGTTGGCACGGTGCTGGGACTTGAGAAGAAGAAGCTCACCGAGGGCAAGGATCTCATCCGCTACTTCTGTAAGCCCTGCGCTCCCACCCTGAGCAATGGCGGCAGAACCCGCAATCTTCCCCGGCATGCTCCCGACAAGTGGGAGATGTTCAAATGCTACAACCTCCGGGACGTGGAGACCGAGATGGAAATACAGCGGCGACTCTCCAAATACCCGGTGCCGGACTTTATGTGGGAGGAATACATCATCGACCAGGAGATCAACGACCGGGGCGTTCTCGTGGACATGGAGCTGGTGCATCAGGCGATATGCATGGATGCCAGATCCCGGGAAGAACTCATAACGGCCATGAAGGAATTCACCGCTCTGGAGAACCCCAACTCCGTCCAGCAGATGAAGGACTGGCTTGCCGTAAACGGGCTCATGACAGAATCCCTGGACAAGAAAGCCGTGGCGGAACTAATGAAGAATGCGCCTCCGGAGCTCTGCCGGGTGCTCTCGTTACGGCAGCAGCTTGCCAAATCCGCCGTCAAGAAATACCAGGCCATGCAGAATGCTGTATGCGCTGATAACCGTGCCAGGGGACTCTTCCGCTTCTATGGCGCCAATCGTACCGGGAGGTTCAGCAGCAAAATCGTGCAGCTTCAGAATCTGGCGAGGAACAGCATGTCTGATCTTGACCAGGCCCGCGCTCTTGTCCGTTCCGGGTATTACGACGCGGTCTCCATGCTCTATGAGGATGTGCCGGATACATTGTCTCAGCTCGTGCGCACGGCCTTTATTCCGCCAAAGGGAAAGCTCTTTTATGTGGCGGACTTCTCTGCCATTGAAGCCCGGGTAATTGCCTGGCTTGCCGGGGAGAAATGGCGCATGGAGCTTTTCAAAAACGGCGGCGATATTTACTGCATGAGCGCCAGCCAGATGTTCAAGGTTCCGGTAGAAAAGCATGGCGTGAACGGACACCTGAGACAGAAAGGAAAGATAGCGGAACTGGCTTGCATCGCCGCCGGGGAACTGGTTCATACCCGGAGAGGCATGGTTGCGATTGAGGAGATCCGCCCAAATGATCTGCTATGGGACGGCGAATCATGGGTGCATCATGAAGGGCTGCTATTCCGGGGACTGAAAGAGGTTATAAGCTACGACGGTCTCACCGCCACGGGGGATCATCAGGTGTATGTCAAAGGGCGTACTGAGCCGATGCCTTTCGGTGATGCCGCATACGACAAACTGCCCCTCGTCCGGGTTGGCAGACCCCGGGCTTCCTCTGATCCTTTCCGCTGCTGCGGCGTTATGCCTGTTTACGACATCCTCAATGCCGGGCCGCATCATCGGTTTGCGGTATCGGGACACCTTGTCCACAACTGCGGATACGGCGGCGGGGTTGGTGCGTTAACAGCCATGGGGGCTTTGGAGATGGGGCTTAAGGAGGAAGAACTGCAGCCCCTGGTTACCGCCTGGCGGAACTCCAATCCCAATATCGTGAAGTTCTGGTGGGCGGTGGATAACGCCGTAATGACAGCCATCACTGAACGCACCTCCGCTGAAACGCACGGGCTTAAATTCGCGCGTAAAAGCGGGATGCTGTTTATCACCCTCCCCTCCGGCAGAAAGCTCGCCTACGTGAAACCCCGCATCGGCATGAACCAGTTCGGCGGGGAGAGCGTTACCTATGAAGGAGTGGGAACCGCCAAAAGGTGGGAGCGCATCGAGAGCTACGGCCCCAAGTTTGTGGAAAACATCGTCCAAGCCATTTCAAGAGACATTCTCTGCTATGCCATGCAGACCTTACGGCACTGCAGCATCGTGATGCACATACATGATGAGCTGGTTATTGAGGCAGATCCACGAGTAAGTCTGGAGGCATTGTGCGAGCAGATGGGACGTACACCTCCGTGGGCTAAAGGTTTGATCCTGCAGGCTGCGGGGTACGTCACAGAGTTCTACAAGAAGGATTAGATTTGGGGACGGGAGTTTAATTCTAATCAATGTTTGCCATTGCCCGTCTCGTAACTCCTGATTGCCGAATGTTTGATAGAATCAGCTAGGTATTGATCTTGAACGCAGATCCCCTTATTAGGCCTTCAATGCAGAACTTGGAAACTAGTCTACTTGTATCAACAATCTTAGGTGTTATTAAAAAACTCCGCATTTCCCATAGTATGTTCGGAGCCTATGTAGATTTTGATACAATCCCAAAGTGTGACAAAAAAGTGTGTCAACCCTTGCCAGATAAGGGTTTGGCCTAAGTTAGCCATTCTCAGCATGTTGCCGGGGTTTACGGCATTCTGGTAAAGCGTGTACAAAATTCAACCACCCGCTAATTTAACAGCTCCGAACGGGAAAAACATCGCTGGAAGATACACCAAAATTGGGAGGTACAGCACAAAATTAACTGGTTAACAAACCATCAGTTCGCCTTACGTTTCGCTGATGATTTTCTTCTCCACTGCATAGGCCTCGCACAGATCATCGCAGGAACGATCACAGGTTCGATCTTCAAGAAGCGGCTCATCGTAAATCTTCTTGATGTTATTAGACCTCTTTTCCGAGGTTATCTCCAATAGAAAGTTCTTAAAATCCCTGTTGATGCCGGACAGCTTTTCCACCGTATCCCAATCGAGCTCATTCGATATTCTGGATGGGAACAGGATTTCGCTCTGAGTGATGATCCTCGGATTCAGCCTGATGATGCCAATGCCAAAGGCATTGTTCAGCCGCCCTAATTCCTGCATAAAGTCATCATCATTGGAAATCTCATAGGCCACCAAATAGCCCTCATTCGCCCAGCTGGAATTAGAAACGGCCTGAAAGTAACATTCACGCAGGTTATCGAAGGTGAGCGTTCTCTTCATCTCGAAAGAAAACAGCTTGAAATTCCGATAACCGAGCTTCTTTTGCAAACCCACCACTTCAGAAGAATAGTCATCATCGTAAAAATGAACCCCTACTATATCCGGATGCACCCACTCATTAGCACCCCTTGATGCCTTGGTTGATTTTTTCTCGTCAATGGTTTTACAGAGACAATTAAATTTCGGGTTAACGTTGACAAAGGTGACCAACAAAGGATGAAGATCGCTTTCCTTGTATGGGATTTTCGGAGTTTTGGCAGGTTTGACATCAGTCGGAGTTTCACTGTTGGTAACGGCTGTAATTTCTTTTGGCTTCTTGCCTTTCAATGAAAACTTCGTCGGGCGGGTTGAGACTTTTTCTATTTTAGAATTCGGGTTATCCCTGATATCAACATAGATTCGAGCACTCAAGGTGTCACTGGGTGTTTTTCCCTGGGATTCGATTTTTGCCGCAAATCCATTTTTAACAGCAAATTCCCAGATCTCACCCACAGACAGCGGCTCATTGGATTCTTCCAACACATCCAAGGCCAGCTGCAAGAATGTATAGCCGTTCTTACTTGCGCTCATAAGCTGCTCCGTTTACTTGTCTAATGATAATCAGGGCTAATGGATAAAAAATCAAGCCGCCGCATTATCAGTCCACAATTCACATTGGCTTATCACCGTGTCAATTGCATAATCATAATCTTCCGGCGGATATTTGTATTTCTTGAGAAGTCGCTTCACCAATTTCCGCATATAAGCTCTGGCTGTTTCTTTCTGCTGCCAATCGATTGTTCTGTTCTTCCGGAGCATATCGGTAAGCTCTTTAGTCAAGGCTATCAGCTCTTTATTCTCATAGAAATCCTTGATATGCTCTGGCTTGGTTAAGGCATCATAGAAGGCCAATTCCTCTTCGGAAAGCCCCAGCTTCTCGCCCTGCTCATACATGTGAGCAATTTCTTCTGCGGTTTTTAACAGTTCCTTGATGACTTCTTCATTTGTGATGAGGCCGTTGTAATAGGAATTCATCAGCTTGGTTAGCTTTTCTGAAAACTTCTGCGACTGCACTACGTTGGTTCTTTTGTAAATTGAGACCTGTTCGGCCATCAGCTTCTTCAGTATTTCAACCGCTATGTTTTTCTCCTGCATCTTGGATATTTCTTCCAGAACTGACGGATCAAACAGATTGAAGTTTTCCCCTTTGCTCTTAGTCTCAAACAGGTTAATGACACCTTCGCTCTGAACAGCTGATTTAAGAAGCTCATTGATTTGTTCGTTGATATCTTTGAGCGTCATGTGTTTTCCACCGGTGCCGACATAGGTGATTTTTGCAACGGTGGCACGAACCACTTCCATATACGCAGCCTCATGCCGCTCCTGTTCTGTCGTCATACTGGAGCACAAGGAATTCGCCTGTCTCAGCAATAAGGCTTGTTTCAGGAAATTTTCTTTTTTATTTTTTTCTTTCGCATCCAAAACGAAGTTGGCTCCGCCGGTAATAATCTTAGCCTTGGTAAGCGGGGAACCATCAAAAAAACCGCTGAAATCAAAACCATGCAGGAGCTCCTTGCATGTCTGCAACTTCTCCTGGAATTTCGGGTACGCAGCATTGGCAATATCCATGTCGCCATACTTCGCCTGATCTCTTTTGGTGTATTCCTTCATTGCCGCTTTAAGTGCTGAAGCGATACCGACATAATCGATGATGAGACCGCCTTCCTTGTCCTTGAATACACGATTAACTCTGGCAATAGCCTGCATCAGATTGTAGCCGTGCATTGGTTTGTAAACGTACATGGTAGCCAATGAAGGAACATCAAACCCGGTAAGCCACATATCAACAACAATGGCTATCTTCATGGGATCGTCGTTGTCCTTAAACTTTCTGGCTAATTCTTCCTTATGGGCTTTAGTTCCGATGATGTCTTTCCAATCTTCAGGATCATTGTTGCCGCCGGTCATAACGACACCAACTTTCTCTGACCATTCAGGACGCATGTCGATAATTTTGCGGTAAATTTTCATGGCAATGCTTCTGGAAAAAGCAACGATCATTGCCTTTCCGGTTAGCAGGTTGGCTCTGTATTTTTCGTAGTGATCTACAATGTCCTCACAGAGGGACTGGAGGGTGGAATCCGAACCGAGGATACTTTCCATCTGCCCCATCATGCTTTTGCTTTTCTTGATGGTTTCCTGATCTGATACCTGCTCAAAACGCTCATACTTCTTGTCGAGGGCCTCAAGTGTCTTTGCATCCAGCTTCAGCTTAACAACTCTGCTTTCATAATAAACAGGTCTCGTGGCCCCGTCCTCAACAGCCTGAGTCATGTCATAAATAAAATCGATATAGCCGCCGAATACTTCCCTAGTGCTCCTGTCTTTGGTAGATACCGGAGTTCCGGTAAATCCTATGAACGTGGCATTTGGCAAAGCATCACGAATAATCCGGGCATGGCCTATTACCGTATGAGCTTCTTCTTCTCCGGTGTCTTTATTCGTTCTCGTCACTACCCTTTCAATCAGTCCATACTGACTGCGATGAGCTTCATCAGCCATTACCACAATGTTGCGTCTTTCAGATAACGGTCTGTCTCCCTGCTCAAATTTGAACATAGTAGAGAAGATAATCCCGTTGGCATCTCTGCCGTCAAGGAGTTCTACCAAATGCTCTTTGTCTTCTGCCTGAACCGGGGTTTGCCGCAGAAAATCAGCGCATTGAGCAAACTGTGAAAAAAGCTGATCATCCAGATCAATACGGTCTGTCAAAACCACAATAGTCGGGCTTTCCAAGGCCTCTTGAAGCATATGAGCGTAAAAGACCATAGACAGAGATTTTCCTGATCCCTGGGTATGCCAGAATACCCCGCCTTTGCCCTTTTCCTCTTTTGCCACCTTCGGACTGGTAGCCACTTTTGCCCTTTCTATGGCCTTACGCACAGCAAAAAACTGGTGATACCCGGCAAGCACTTTAAACCTTCCGGTGGACGGGCCGGAAAACAAAATGAAGTTCTTAAGGATATCGATCAAATGTTCTTTTTTGAACATCCCTTCATAGAATGTCTCGAACTGAACATAGGCCGTATTCTCATTTTCACCATCCTTGCTCTTCCATTCCATGAAACGGTCAAGACCGGAAGTGATGGTACCTGCTTTATTAGTTGTCAGGTCGCTTATCACGCAGATGGCATTGTAGAAAAACAATGAGGGGATATCGCGCATGTAATTACGGATTTGGTTGTATGCATTCTCAGCATTAACCTCATCCCTTGACGGGCTTTTAAGTTCCATCAAAACCAAAGGAAGGCCGTTTATGAAAAGAATAACATCCGGGCGATGGTTAACGCCGTTTTCGATAAAGGTGAATTGGTTGACCACGTAAAAGGAGTTTTTTCTGATGTCTTTGTAATCGATCAGCTTGACTACTAAAGACCGTTCCTCGTTATTCTCATAGGACTTAACAGTGATGCCGTTCTGCAGATAATCTGTGAATCTGGCATTCCTTTGAAGAAGGCTGCCCGCATCCAAATCTCTTAGGCTAACCAGTGCCTCATCCAGGGCATCCTTTGGCAAACCGTTATTGATGCGGACAAGGCTGTCAGCCAAGACCAAATCTAGAAACGGACTTGTATAATCCCGCTCGAAATCCGGGGCATAAATATGCTCGTACCCCATGTTCTCGAACAGTTCAACAATAGCCTCTTCATAAGTCTGCTCTGTGAATGAACTAGGCATCGTATCTTCTCCCTTTGTATTTCTACATGTTTTTCCTCGTTTAACTTTCCCCCAAAGAACATCGTAGAGAGAATAACCTCAACGGCATTTGATTTTCTTGGGTTAGCCCCACCGTTGTTGAAGGCTAATCGCATTTAAATGATAATTTAGTGGCTTAAAGTTCAATGTCTGATACATCGATTTCGCCGGACATTAACCTTGGCAATAAATTATCACGTAGGACTTGCAAATTACAGATTTCATCGTAATTATTTCGGATCGTAGCATCCATGGGAGCAACAATAGACTCAAATTGGTTAACAAGTTCAATCGGAGGAATATTAATGGAAAGGGAATTAAGTGCATCTCGATTTATGGAACCAAACACAGTTCCTTCTCCATTAAATACCTCCAATTGCTCTCGGATTGCAAGCATAGTGTAGAGGATGAAGGACTGATGACCGTCTTTCGATCTAATTGAACCAAGTCCTCGACCTATACAACAATCCTCATATGCGACATTTATGTCCCCCACAGGAGCTCTGACACTCATGAGGATATCGTTTGCATTAGCCATTCGTTTTGGTTCTGTTGTATACAGCCTGCGAGTTGGGAACCTGAATCCAAATTCAGCCCGTCCCTGGAAGAAAATTGTTCCGGTACCCTCCTCATTGTAGGATTCGCCATTGGGGGATTGCCCCATGGTAACGATAGCGATATCAGATAAATGACCGGGAGTCCACGAAGCTTGAGAATTATTGACAATCAAATGCTTATAAATTGCCTGTGCTTGTTGCTGTAAATTATCATTTATCTCTTTATTCAATTCTATGCGTCTATCCAGCATATTTAAATAACCGCATACCAATTGTTGTGTTTTAACAGATGGAAGAGGAATTTCAACTCTTTCCAAATCTGAAATTGTAATTTGAGATTGAGCAGACCCTGAATCTAGATACCTAAGATTCCGTTTTGAATAGTAGTAATAAATGTATTCTGGTAACGCAACAGTCTCGTCTATCTTTGCAGATATTGATAGGTTAGTTAAAAAACATTTCTCCCGTGTTAATTTAACGTCACCTGTTCCTCCAACTCCTCTGGCAACAATAATAAGTTGCTTTTCTTCTGTATTGTACTCATTGTAAAAACCGACATACTTATAGCCGCTGTATACAGGATAAGCTCCTGAATCCGACAATAACTTCTTGTCAGGCATTTTTCCATACTTAAATGAGGCAAAATCCCCAAATTTTTTTAACTCCACCATCAACCTTCCACCTCGCTCACCCAATATACTTCCTATGAGCAGCCTTCACATTGCTCTGCTTAACCATTGCGTAATGCAACGTTGTATCTATCCTTTGATGTCCGAGCAATTGCTGTAATTGCTCTATTGGCATTCCTTTATCGATGGCTACAGTTGCCAATGTTCTTCTGAACTTATGCGGATGAATTTTAGGTATGTTCAGCCGTTTCCCCATCTCCCGGAATCTGTGCTCTATACCGCCAATCCTAATCCGTTCATATGGTGCCCGAAGCGACACAAAAAGAGCGGGATTATCGTCAGTTCTGGAATCCAAATACTGCTGCAAATGAAGTTTTGCTTTAGCGTCAAAATACACAATTCTCTCTTTCGATCCTTTCCCTAACACAACACATTCTCTTTCCGAAAAATTGATGTCAGCTCGGTTCAATAGCACCATTTCCCCTACGCGCATACCCGTTGACGATAGCAGATCTATCATTGCCAGATCCCTTAATTCATCACAGCCATCACGCATCTTTTCTAGATCTTCATCCGAAAATGTATCTTTCACATTCTTTGTCGTCTTAACTTTGTGGATACGTCGTACCGGGCTCTTGATGATGTAATCTTCATCTTCCAACCAGGAAAAAAAGCTGGATAATATCCTTCGGATGTTATCTATCGTTACCCGGCTGGACTGGTGCTTATTCTGGTACTCCGTCAAATACGTTCGCAAATCTTCAGTCAAAACACTTTTTACGTTTTTACCGACAGATGATACCAATGCCTCTATCGTTGCTCGATAATACTTCAAAGACTTTTCTGAACAGCCTTCGATACGCTTAGCCGAAATAAACTTTTCGATTAAATCCCTGTCATTTCCTTCCTCTACCGAGCCATCGACCTCGTTTACATCATACCGAGAAAGCGTCTGTTCCAGAGTCTGTTTAAGCTGCACCAATCTGGCGTTATCAAGATGCGGCAACATGGCCTGCATGATCTCTGTTATTAATTTTTCTTTCATGTCCGTTCTCCTATAGTGACTCTCATAAGAGAACGGCATTTACTACAACCGCCTTAAGTCTTAATCCCGATGTCTATCACGGGGTAACCTCGCATAAATGATAATTTACTTCAGCAATCCATTGCACTGTATGAGCATTTTCTTCATGATGCTGAATGGCCGACCGCAACAATACTCGACGTAGCGGAGAAAGTTGCCATGGGGCCTTTTGGCTCTAACATCAAGGTATCCACTTTTGTTCCTGATGGGGTGCCCATTATTAGTGGAAACCATCTGCGTGGGTATTTTCTAGAAGAGTCTGGATTCAATTACATAACCGAAGAACATGCAGAACGATTAAAAAATTCCATAGTGTTTCCTCGTGATTTAATTTTTACCCATGCCGGAAATATAGGTCAAGTATCAATGATTCCCGACGGATGCAAATATAATCGTTATGTTTTATCACAGCGACAGTTTTACCTCCGTTGTGATGAAACAAAGGTTGTACCAGAGTTTCTCCTTTTGTTTTTTCATAGTACATCCGGGCAACATGAGTTGCTTTCGTATGCTAATCAAACTGGGGTTCCATCAATAGCACAACCTGCGTCGAACCTAAAAAAGATACCGTTCAAATGTCCACCTATGCAAGAGCAATTAAAGTGGCAAATGCAGGTGCATCCAATGTTATGTCGATATTTGAACAATCGTCTTGAAAATGAAAGGTTATCATCTTTACGAGATGCTCTTTTACCAAAGCTGATGTCAGGCGAATTGGATGTATCCGACATTAAACTCTAGACTGCTAAATTATCATTTATTGCTTCATTGTTAGTTATTTTTTCATCCAACATTGTAAGGTATCTTGCTATGTTTGTTTGCACTACCTCGTCTTTAGGAATATTAACTTCCAATTTTTCAATATCACTTCGATTTACAGAACCAAAAACAGTACCACTTTCTTTATTAACTAATTGAGGAGTATAGTATTTCAGTAAATAGAATAGAAAATCCTGGTTACCATTCTTCATCCTAATACCGCACACACCTCGTCCTAAACACATATCAACCGGAGTAACATTCAGATCCCCAACTGGAGCTCTAACGCTCATGATAACATCACCGGCTTTGGCAATTTTCGTAGGATGTGTCGTATAGGTATCGAACATGGGATATCGACGACCAAATGTTCGATTTCCTTGTAGAAACGGCATCCCAACCTCATCAGTGTTGTAAAACTCAGATTTTGGAGATTGCCCCATTGTTATATTTGCGATATCAGATATTTTTCTAGTTACCCAGTTAGATCTCATACCCAATCGCCCCCAGTTTCTTTCTGATTTCAGATTCTAGTTCGTGGGACTTTGCGAATAAATCAGACAATTCAGATGTCAACCTTGTCATTTTTTCCTCGAACGGCTCGCCATCATCTTCCTGCTCTTCAATCCCTACATAACGCCCCGGGGTAAGAATGTAATCCTGTTTCGCAATTTCTGATGTGTCTACAGCAGCACAGTAACCTTTGACATTTTCCAAAGAACCTTCTGTGAATGCTGTATAGGTATCAGCAAGTTTCTTGATATCATCATCTTTGAGTTCACGAAGTTTTCTGGTTACCATCGTTCCCATCTTGCGGGCGTCGATAAATAGGGTCTTTCCTTTTTGCTTCTTTTGCTTATTCAGGAACCACAATGATGCCGGGATCTGAGTTGTATAGAACAATTGTGTCGGTAGCGCGATAATACAGTCAACCAGATCAGCATTCACTATGTTCTTTCTGATCTCTCCTTCACCTCCGGTCTGAGATGATAGAGCGCCATTAGCTAAAACCAAACCGATACGACCGGCAGGTGCTAGGTGGAAAATCATGTGCTGAATCCAGGCAAAGTTCGCATTGCCTGTTGGGGGAGTACCATATTGCCAACGTTTATCATCTTTCAATGATTCATCCCACCAAGGCGATAAATTAAACGGAGGATTGGCCATTACAAAGTCAGCTTTGAGTACTGGGTGTAAATCTCCCGTGAATGAATCTTCAGCATATTCACCGAGGTTTGCTTCTATTCCACGGATCGCTAAGTTCATCTGAGCCATTTTCCAAGTTGTCGGATTTGAATCCTGACCGTAAATTGAAATGTTATTTATGTTTCCACTATGGCTTTCGATGAATTTTGCTGATTGAACAAACATACCGCCGCTGCCGCAGCAGGGGTCATATACACGACCTTTGAACGGCTTTAAGATTTCCACCAAAGTCCGCACCACACATGACGGAGTAAAGAATTCACCGCCTCGTTTCCCCTCCTGCTCCGCAAACCTAGACAAACAATACTCATAGGTTCTGCCAAGAATATCTTTCTCATCGCCATGTTCGACCATTTTGATGTTAGTAAACAGGTCAACAACATCACCAAGACGCTTCTTGTCGAGTTCTTTTCTTGCGAAATTCTTTGGCAGAATGTCTTTTAAGCGTTTATTCGCTTTTTCAATGTCACGCATGGCCGTATCTATGACAGTTCCTATATCTTCTTCATGAGCATGCTTTGCTATATCTGACCAGCGAGCTCCGGCCGGCACGAAAAAAATACCCTCTGAGGTGTACTCATCAATATCTTCCTCAAAGCCATCCCCTTCATCGACAAGGGCCTGGTACTTTTCATCAAACTTATCTGAAATGTACTTCAGGAAAATCAGTCCCAGGATTACGCTCTTGTATTCGGAAGCATCCAAGTTTCCGCGGAGGACGCATGCGGCATCCCAAATCGTATTTTCAAAACCAATATCTGCCGTGTTTTTATCAGCCATTTCTCGTTAAAACCTTAATATCGCTAGACAGGGAACAATCACCAACACTGTCAGCCTATGACCTGCAAGTCTTTACGTACGCAAATCAGCAAAGCAAAGACAATATTTACCCATCGTTGACAGGGAGTTCAAGATGTATTCATCTTATCACAACACCCCACAAACTATTCTAACAATATTCCGCAAAACAATTAAAAAACGTGCCATTCAGCATAATTTCTAACCATATTTTGAGAAGCATCAAAAATCACTAAAACGCATTCGCGAAAACATCAATTTTGAAGCCACTCTCCCCGCAGCCCCTTTGACTTTGCTCATTTTTTAGCCTGTTTTTCCGCTTTCATACTGCTTTGTGTTCAAAAAATGTCCGATTTGCATGCACTTTTTGCAAAATAACCCTTTCAGTCTAATAAACGCCTAACACCTCAGCCCATTAAACAGATACAATTTCAGTTTTGTGCTTCCTTTGATGAATTGTTAACACGATCACAATTATCAGGAATGCGTTTTTTCTAGCAGACACCCTCACCGTGCCTGCTTTTTTTGTGTTTTTTACGCCTGAAAACCTTTTTACGGATTTTGGGATTTAACTCGTCTGCGTAGGCTCATCAAGTTGCAAATTGATGAGTGCATGGCCGAAACAGGCGAATTTTCATAAACAGTCCGGTGTCATGCACCACTGGTCACTTCCGAAACGGGGACAGCCCCGCGAGGTGACCTTATATGTACACGAGACAATTCAGCCATAACGGGTTTCTCCGCTTCGGTTTTTCCGATCTGGAGAAGCCGCAATGGCAAAGGAAATCAAATGGGAATGCCTCACATCCGATGAGGCTAAAACTCTTAACGAACTCAGGAACAACGGCAAGGAGGTTTATGCCGCGCCAATCGAAATAGAGCACAGTGAGCAGCTGGTGTCGCTTGGAATAAGCTGGAGCCAGTGCCGGACTTGGTTTATTGGGAATGAGAGGATCACGGTTCATCTCACCCCGGCTGATGAAGCCACGTACCGTTTCCTTCTTGGAGAGCTCCATACCCGCCACCGTAACACCTACCGTCGGAATCGCTGCATAGTTCCCGGCAAAACACGGCTGATCCGCTGTCCTGACAGCAACAGCTGCGCGAACTGCCCGTTTCCGGGATACCGTGATCAGCGGCAGCCGAACGTCATTTCATGGGATGAGGTGATCGAGAATGAGCAGCATCGGGAAGAACCGGTTCTGGCTGAACTGTTTGAGGCAAAGCGGCAGTACGAGGAATTACGGGAACGGATGGTTCGGGAAGATCCTCTTATCGCCGAGGTATTCGAGCTGAAGGAAGGCGACGGTCTGTCTGTTAAGGAAATCGCTGACCGGCTGGGGTTAACCACCCGGCAGGTCTACTATTACCTGAAGAAGGCAATGGACATCGGGCGGAAGTATTGCAAAAGGTAAGAGCTGAAAGGCGGTGTCGCGGTAAGTAACTGCGGCACTGCTGTTTTGCTTCGCTGTGACGGGTGGATTCCAGATTAGATGATTTCAGATTACAGTTTCAGCCATAAAGCTGGCCGCACGGCATTGTAAACAGCGACGACGTAGTTGCCATCCGAGCGAATGTCGTCGTCCGTATAGACGTACGAGTGCGTATCGACGTACGATGCCCTGTCCTGATCATTGCCCGGCGACCGCAGCCACCACATGCAATAACCGTCATCGCTGCATGCCCCATGTACTTTGGCAAGGACCGTAGGCCGGCACCGCCTTTCTCTGTCATTCTTAAAATAACGTTTCACCTCCGCAAGGCTGAGGCAAAAAACCCGGTCTTGGGTATTGTTTCCGCCGCTGGTGCCATATTTCGGGTTATCGTCATTCGCCACCTCTGAGAGCTTGATCCTCTGCTGTTCCTCCTCCGTAAAGGCCCCGTTCAGAAAATCATGGTTAAGCCACTTCCGAAGATCGCAGTCCTCCCAGGTTATGTCTGTATCCTCTTCATTGTACAGCTTGCAATCAAGGCCGTAACGGCTCACTAAGAAGGCCTCATTGCCGCTGACCTCCAAAACCAGCCATTCAATGGGCTCCCGGGAGCTGCCGTTGTTCTGAGGGTAGCTTCCGAACTTAACGTACTCCCCGACCTTAAATGCCGGATTGGGCTTAGGCTTCACCGCAGGATATTTGACGCCCTTTACGGTAATGCCGGCCTGTTTGTCAGCAGCGGAACCGGCGTACGACCGGAACTTTCCGATAACCTGAGAGAGCGCGGAGATCTTTTCGAGATCAGTTAAGGCACGGTTATGATAGCTGACAAAGTTTCGGAAAAATTCCGGAGTGTCCCGGTTTTCCTGAAGCAGTTTCTCAAGGTGATCCCTAAGATCCTGCGCGGAGGGGAATATATGCTCCCCCAGCATTACAACCCCGGAAACCGTCCTTTTGAGATTATCGTAGGAATTTGAGTGCCAGACCTTTTCTGATACCTCCTTAAGAGCGGCGTCATAGGTGTTAAAGATGTGATAGAGACGGTAGGTCTGCTTTTCCCGGAGGAGCCTCCCCGCGTACTCATCAAAGGCCCGGGCGTTTTTGAACTGAAGCTCGCCCTGCCCGAAAACAGCCCTGTCAAGATCTTCCAGAACCAGCTTTAAAGCCTCCCGGGATTTTGCTTCCGGAATAGCGCCGGCAAAGAATTCCAGATCTTTGCGGTGATCCTCTATATACTTAATGTAGCCGGAAAAGCCTTTTTCGCTTTCCAGCTTTTTAAGGTATCCCTGAAGCTCAGCGGGACAGCTGAAGGCCTTGTCGTCTATCCTGACAATTCTCATGTCTGAGAATGCATACCCCAGAATCCAGGCAGCCTGCATATCAGAACACTGCTGCTGCGAAATCTGCAACGCAGCCTTCTGCAGGAGATTAGCGGCAGCATCACTCTTTAAAATGGCTCCCGCATAGAAATCAAAGAAGGATCTCTGGAGAAGCCGAAGTTCGCTGGCAAAGCCGGTATTTCCGGTTGCCGCTGCGGTTACGGCCGCCTCGCCAAGCTCCGTGAGATTTGCGAATTCCCGTCCGCCGCAGAAGATTGTTTTAAGGTTTGGGTCGAGACGGTACATCAGGCGGTAAAAGACCTGGTGACTTCCAACCGCATCCGTATTCTTCTGAAGATTTGCCTCCGCTTCCCGGCAGATCCTTTCCAGATCGGGGGAAAAGAGACTGAAGTGATGGGTCAGAATACCTCTTCCCGCCTCCCGGATTCCGGCGGCAGGATCCTTAAGCATAGCCTTAACCAGAGACTCCAGGGTCTGATGCTTCACCCCGCCAAAGCTGTAGGGGAGAAATTTCGGCTTTGATTCCGAGGCTGCGCTTTCTCCAGGCACCGGTACATCATCGCCTTTAAGCCACCTTTTTACCTCGTCATACCCCCAGCGTCTGTTAGGGTTGTCCCTATCATTTCGGTTGGAAATATCTTTGTAGGTGAGTCCCAAAACCAGTTTTTTAAGGTCTTCCGGAAAGCCATCTGGGAACTCGATTTTGCTGATGGACGCCAGCCTTGCCACCTCTTCCGGAGAAAGCCCGGGATTCTGGAAGGGAGTAAAGCCGGTAAAAAGCTCAAAGACAGTAATGCCGAGAGCGTAGTAGTCAGTTTCCCGATGAAAAATGCCTTGCATGGCTTCCGGTGCAGCGTAAAACGGGGTCATACCCGTCTGAGTCACCACAAAGGTATTTTTTCCAGTATCAGAACTGATGCCAAAATCGATAAGAACAATACGCTCCCCGTTATCATCAGGGATCATATTGGCAGGCTTGAGATCCTTATGGAGAATTCCTGCGTCATGAACTGCTCTCAAGCCTTCAATAATTGACGGGATAATGAGATTCCTGAGGTCTTCTTCTGAAAATCTGATTCCTTCGGTGAGAAGTTCCGAAAGTGCTGACATCTCGTAGTACGGACGCACCACATACTGATGACCTTCGTACTCTCCGAAGCCTTCAATCTTTGCTACATAAGGACTGTTTACGGCTTTCAGCTTCTCAATAACATCCGGTTTTACGGCATTTTCTCTGCGATGGTATTTGAGAAGAAAGCTCTTTCCAGATTTGTCATTTACCCGGGAGCAGAGGTAGATATCGGCCTCCCCGGAAACGATATCCAATCTTGAATCAACATGAAACTTGTCAATGGTGAGTCCCGTGATGTCCGGGAGCTTCTGAATGCTGTTAACCTGAGTTTTTTTGAATTTGCTGAATAACGAGGAATTTACTTTGGTTTCTGGCATAAGGGTATCTCTTGAAAACTGTACTCTCATCGGAATAAAGTAAACAAAAGCCGTATGAACGTGTCAAAGCATCTGTTTAAAAAATTAGACATGACGGCAAAATGGTATCTACAACCTTCCTAAAACAGCAAAATAGTAGCCACAACTATGCTGTATCCCTCCGCCTTGATATGTTTTCACATACAGTCAAAATCGCTCTTTACAGTCATGCTCAAAAAAGCATCAAACTCCGCAAACCCTTTGATTTCAAGGGCTTTCAGAGCCGTTCTATTTCCCCCTGGATAGTAAAACTACGGTCTCGACGTGGGGGGTATATGGGAACTGATCAAAGAATGCCAGCTTACCTATGGCATGAGTTTCCGTAAGGGCTTTCAGGTTTTCCATAAGGGTTACGGGATTGCAGGAAACATAGACAATGTTGTCATACCGCTGAATCATTTTCAGGGTAGCATCATCCAACCCTGCCCGGGGCGGATCCACCAGAACCGTATGACAGTCATAACTATCGAGATCAACGCCGCTTTCCTCAAGCCTTCTGAAGCTTCTGACTTTATTCATGGCCTCGGTAAATTCTTCAGCGCTCATGCGAAGGATTTTAAGGTTTGCAACATTGTTTCTGGCAATGTTGAGTTGCGCGGACTTAACCGAGGTTTTTGATATTTCCGTGGCCAGCACCTTATTAAAGTTTTCCGCCAGGGCTATGGAGAAATTGCCGTTGCCGCAGTAAAGTTCCAGGAGATCGCCCGGAAGCCCCCTGGTGATATTCTGGGCATAGCTCAGCATCTTTTCCGCCACATGTCCGTTAGGCTGGGTAAAGCTGTTATCTATCTGCTGGTAGTGAAATTCCTTCCCGTTTACCCGCAGAGTCTCCCAGACAAAATCCTCATCCATGACAATCTTCTGCTTTGCCGCCCTGCCGATAAGATTGACATGCTTTCCGGTTTCCCGCAGTTTTTCAAGAAGCTTTCTGGCTTCAGCCTCCCACTCCTCTGTCAGCTTCTTGTGATAGGTAAGGGTAATCAGGGACTGTCCGCTCAGCGAGGTCAGAAAATCAATATCAAAAAGGCGTTTCTGAAGCAGAGGATTTCCGGATATCAGATCCGCAAGAACAGGCATGAAAAAGTTAATCAGCTCCGAGCCCGGATCGAATCTGTCGATAAAAACGCGTTTTTTCTCACCGTTTTCCACATCCGTCATGCAGAATCTCAGCCGTTCCCCTTCATGAAAAACCGTAAACTCAGCCCGCATTCTGTAATGCACAGGATCAGAGGTAAAAATCTCTGGTTCCGGGATCCGAAAAATACCCCGCATTTCCTGAGTCAGAGTCTCTGCCTTCGCTCTTATCTGTTCTTCATACTGACTTGCATCTATGGTTCCGAAAATAGTCATCAAAATCTCCAAAAAAAGGGATCAGTTTATTAATTTCATTCCTGAAATGCCATAATAGCAAACAATTTGGCACATGCGTGCGCCAAATTGGATATCAGCCGCTGCACCAATCATCAATCAATCTTATCGCCGATATATTGCTGCCATCCAAAAGTCTGTGCAGAAATGCATCCATCAGAAAACCTGGACAATTTGAAACTTGCAAATTCCAAATTGATGGCGATTGCAGTGTTTAAAAATCCAGGATGGATTTTCCAGGGGGGGGGGCTGGCCAAACGGCTGATGTACTTGGTGATGATCATTCAATTCTGCCGGCTCCGCAGTCATCCATCATGCGGTCGAACTTGGTGCGGTTTTTGGTGCCGGAAATGCTCGTCACTCTTATGTTGCCACTATAAGCTGTTGATCTCTGCTTCCAATGAAGCAATGGAATCTATAATCTCTGAAAAAGATGGCTGATCGCCATAAATCATATCTTTCATATGAGCGTAGTCTAGCTCTAATTCCCTAATAGCCGATTCACAAGGAACTAGTTTCACTGTGCCAATTTTCGCAGTTTCATAAGATGCATTCTTTACGTAATAAAACTTGAGTTTGAATTTCACATCTTGTGTCAGCAAATCTTTTCTGCGGAAAGCTTCCTTCTTAACATCACTTCTACTCATTTGATAAAGGTCATAATAGTGTCTGGCATAGCGTGCAGGAATCCCCTTCTGTTCATACGATGACACTATTTTATGCAGGATTGTAACTTTCTCCCAGAATGTTCTTTCGGCATCCATAGTGGGAACAACTGTACCTGATTGATGAAAAACTGCTGGAAATTGTTCCGCCGCTATTGACGTGATCAAAACGGGGTGTGAAGGTACCCATTCTGCCAAAGGCCCGATCTCAAGCCTAATTTCTTGTCTCAGATAATTTGTACTAAAAACATGTGGATAGAAAAAATTAACTGTGCATTGTTCTTTATCGTCAGGATCCATTATCACTGTTGCGTCCTTACCTATCATGCCACTCATGTCTCGTGCTAATTGAGGAGCAAAAATTCGAGTTAAGAATTCTGAGGTATTAGCAACTGCTTTTTTGTTGAACTTATCCTGCTGGTTTTTAGTTCGTTCTATCCAAGGCTCTCTAATTTCATAACCAAGAAGACGCCAATCCATAATCAAGTCTATATCCTCAGAGAAACGTTCGATCACGTGATATGCCTTGCTAAGGCTTGTTCCTCCTTTAAAAATAAATGACCGTGGCCATGGCGATTTATGGAACAAATAGTCAAGCATAAAGCAAACCCAAAAATCTTTCTCCACTATTGCAGGATTACTGATGCCTGCTCTTTCTGCGGCATTTCCGAACAGTACTTCGCGATCTGTATCACTTGCTTTTGCAATTGTAATCATGCAGATGTTGCCTCACAGATATTTTTGATTTCCTTGTAAATCCATCCTGAAGCAATCCTTGTCTCTATCAGCAAGGTTTCTCTGTTTTCCGCTGTGAGAACAGAAGAAAAGCGATCCCTTTGCTCCTGCGTAAGTTTCCCTTTGCCAATAGCGCGAATTCCCTGAATTATCATTACGGTAATTGGAGAGTAACCGCTGATTTCTCTGGGCATGATATGCTTAAATTTTAATAGCGTACTTCCAACCATATAATTACGATATGGGCCATCGCTAACGTATTCCCACACATTCGGCACTTGTGTTGAGATATGCAGAGTATTCAAGGCTGTTTCTCCTGCTGGAGCAATATTCCAGTTAAAACGTCGAGCCAGAGCCTCTGCAATTTTATCTATTCTTGGGACACTGTATTCTTGAATCAATTCGCTGTAGGCAGGCTTATCGTAGATGCCATTCAGAACCCGGCGTATTTCGCCATTTTTTTCAATTCTGAAAAGGGCCTGGCTTACTGAATTTGCCTCAGCAATATCAAGAAAATCCGATGCGGAAAAAGCCGCACCATAGTGATATCCTGCGATGCGTTCTTCTATTTGCGACTGGTATTTTGGTCTTTCGCTCATCGTTATTCCTTGTTATTTAGTAAAGAAAATTGTATCATTTTCCTTACGAAATAACAATCTATACCATGCCCGCGTCCTTAAGAAATTATTCAGCCCCCTCATAACAGTCATCCTCGCTTATTGAGCAGTTCTAAACAGTTTTACCCCTTCCGCCTTTTTGCCGCCCTGCGCCTTTGTCGCTCCCTTCTCCGCTATCACTTCCTTATTCCTTACCGCCTCCTCTCATCAAACCTCTCAAGCCTGCCGCGTCTCCAAAGCTCCGGATGAAAAGCCTGCCCCAAATAAAAAAGGCCCGATCTCCGGAACCCTTTTATTACGCCACCCCGCCTGCGGGAGACAGCCCTCTTATGCCCGCTCAGAACAGCATTGACAGAGACGCGCTAAACCTTCCTGCTGAAAAAGCTCCAGCCGTTTCTGCCGCTTTTCTTCACATGGTAAAGCGCCTTGTCCGCGCATTCATAGATGGTCGCCCCGTCTTCAATGTTGTCAGAGAAGGCAATGCCGATGCTCAGCGTGATTTCGGGCACCGTGTCATCACCCTGCCTTAAGCTGTTGGTAATTCTGGTGCAGATGTCGTTCAGCATGGCTTCCTGGGTGCTGTCGGAATTTACCATGATAACCGCAAATTCATCACCGCCGATGCGGCAGGGGAAATCCGACTTCCGGAATACCGACTTTATGGTATCGGCAACCTTCTTAAGCACCAGATCTCCTGTCTTATGACCGTGGGTGTCATTAATGCCCTTGAAGAAGTCAACATCAAACACAATCAGTGCAAAACGGGCATTGCCGGGATTGTAAACATCCATCAGCCGGTCAAATACGTTTCTGTTGTAGATATTGGTCAGAGCGTCATGCTCGGCCTTGTGCCGGAGCAGATTGAGATTGGCCTGGTTATCCTCGTACACCGAATTGTAGGACTCCGCCAGCTTGCGAAGCTCCAGAGCGCCCCGCACGTCAAAGGACTTCCCGTCGGAAATGCTTCTGTTATAGCTCTTAAGCGGTCTCACGATAAGGTAAACAATAAAGACCGTCATGAAGACCTGCAGGAAAATCATGAACACGCCTACCACATTAAGCATCAGGAAGGACTTTTCAAAACGGGTGGTGTTGGCGACATTCTCGTGATGCGCATAATCCTCCATGTTGATGAGACTTAAGGAAACGCAGTCCCGGATGCCCTGCTTCTGGGCATGGTAGCTTTCGCTCACCACCAGCTTCCGGGCCAGCTTCACCTTTTCCTCGGCAGAAAGCTCCTGATCCTGCATGGACAGGGTGACTTCCTTGATCTCGGGAGCCGCCTCATCCATGCGGCCGGTGCCCTCAAAATACAGTCTCATGGCCCGAAGCTCGGTCTGCATGAGCTCGTTGGAGAGATTAAGAGCCTTGGCAATCAGAGGCACAGCCTCGATGTTTTCATAATGCTCCTTAAGGCCTTCTACCGCCAGTTCTCTTCTCCTGTTGGTGTTTACTTCATTGAAATAAAGCTTTTCATAGCGGATATCGCCCGTCACCACAAAAAGGCGCACCTGCTCCGTAAGATAATCAGAGGCCCCCTCCAGATTTCTGAAGGCGCCCTCTCCCGCCATATAATGCTTAATCGTTACCTTCAGCTTCTGAAATTCAGAAGAGCACTGCATAATTGAAATAACCAGCACAATCGTTGAAATAACGGTGGCTATGATGCTTATCAGACTAAGCGTTGATATTCTCAATCCCTGACTTTTCACAGTATGTTCCTTAAGGCAGCTTGGCACCATTTTATTATAGCAAGTTGAATTTTCAGAAAAGCGAATTTTTGCCGAAAGAGTATAGCAATTGTGACAATCGTTAAGCCCGTCTGTTCCCCTGTCATTCTCCCCCTTGCAGGCTGTTCTCTGACCTTTCTTGCATTCTCTGCTGTTCCCGGCAGTTCTCCGCTGTTCCCGGATGTTCTCTGTTATTCTCCGCCCGTTGCCTTCCATTCTCCGCCCCGTATTCCCGGCCGTTTCCGCTGCGGTTCCCCTCGTCTGCGTTTTCCGGAGCCTCAGAAAGACTTCAGGAGAAAAACGCCGGAAGCTTAAGGCGGTTACAAGAGCTTAAGAGAGTTTCAGAAAAAGCGGCTCCGAAAGCAGCCGGCGCAGAAACGGCTGGCGCAAAAAGCGGTTCCGGACTCCGGGGATAACAGGACAGCAGGGCCGGAAATACGGTTCTCCGGTGCCGGAGAGGCTGCGGGATCTCCGTTTCGCTGCCCTGCTTTGCCCTATTTATGAATGAGATCTGCTTTAGTATAATAAGCAACCATAAAGGGAAACTGCCCCGGGGCAGCTTCCGGAAATTCCCCGGTCATTAGGACGCCGGGAACTCAGATGATACCAACAAGGAATACTTCAATGTTATACAGCATTTTGAATGAAGGTCTTGATTACGGCGACAGAGAAACCTTCGTCGTCGGACACAAGAATCCTGACACCGACAGCGTGTGCTCCGCCATTGCCTTTGCCGCACTGCAGCAGAAGCTGGGCGTTAACGCCAAAGCCATGGTAAGCGGCAAAATCAACAACGAATCCGCATTTGTATTAAAGCGTTTCGGCGTTGCGGTTCCCGAAGTGCTGACCGATGCCGCCGGCAAGAACATCCTGCTCATGGATCATTCCAGCTACGGCCAGGCCGTAAACGGCATGTCCGATGCCAAAATTCTTTCCATTATCGACCACCATGCTCTGGGCGACGTGGTAACCTCCGCTCCTCTTAAAATCAGAACCCTGCCGGTAGGCTGCACCTGCACCATCGTTTATCTGGAGTACCAGGAAAACCAGCAGGAAATTGACCAGAAGACTGCCGGACTCATGCTTTCCGCCATTCTCTCCGACACCGTCAACCTGACCTCTTCCACCACCACCGCAGCAGATCGCGAGGTAGTGGCTGCTCTGGCTCCGCTGGCCGGGGTTTCCGATCTCAGTGCATATTTTGAGGAAATGGCCGATGCCGCCGCTTCCTATGACGGCATGAGCGATGAGGAAATCTACAACACCGACTACAAGGAATTCACCATGGGTTCCAAACACGTGGGCATCTCCCAGATGAACATGAAGGAAAAGACCCGGGAGGAAATCACTGCCCGAATGACCAGTGTTCTCCCTGAAGTGTTCCCCAAGAAGGGCATGGACATGCTCTATGCGCTGGCTACCGATCTTGAAAACAAGAGAACTGAAATTCTGGCTTACGGCGAAGGCGCTCTGGACGCTGCCATCAAGGCCTTCGGATCCTCTGACGGCAAGAGAGTGTTTCTGGAAAAGGTTGCCTCCAGAAAGAAGGATGTGGTGCCTAAGCTTATGGAAGTGATCCGCTAAAGCCGGAAAAAAGTTCCCGGGGCCGGCCATAGCCGCCCGTCATGACACCCAACGCCAAGTACCCGCAGAGTCCTGCGTGTATTTTTTTATTTGCCCCGGACGCACCCGGCATCCGGCTCCCGGAGACATTGCTTAAGATTGGCGATAAAGTTTTCCGTAAGTCCGGAGATCTTGATCCCTTTTCTCAGGATATAGCCGATGGTCATTCTGGCGTCGGATTCCAGAGGAATGGCCGCCACGTCCGGGTTAAGCTCTCTGCTGATAACCCCGGAGCTTACCGTGTAGCCGTTCAGGCCCCGGAGCAGATTAAACAGCGTGGCCCGGTCGCTGACCCGGATCACCTTGTTGCCTGACTGATCCCGGATTAGCTCCTCGTCAAAGTAGTCAGAGCTGTAGCTCCCCTGCTCAAAGGAAATCAGCGGCATGCCCCTGAGATCGCCGAAGCTCACCTTCTTCCGGAAGGTAAGCGGGCTTCCGGAGCTCACAAAGATATGGGGAGAAACCTCCATAAGGCCGGTAAACTCCAGATCATTTTCCCGAAAGCAGCGTTCCAGCACCTTCCGGTTATGATCCGAGAGATAGAGAATGCCGATATCCGCCGTCAAACTGCGGACGTCGGTAATAATGCTCATGGTGCGGGTTTCCCGGAGACAGAAGTCATAGGACTCCACGCCAAAGGCATTCACCAGCCTGATAAAGGCGGAAACCACAAAGGAATAGTGCTGCGAGCTTACGGTGTAGCGGATCATCCGGGGTTTTCCGGGGGCAAAGCGTTCCCGGAGCTCATCCGCCTGCTCGATGACCTTGCGGGCATACCCCAGAAATTCCATGCCGTCGGGAGTGATCTCAATGCCGCGGCTGGATCTCTCGAAGATCTGGATCCCGAGCTCCTCCTCCAGCTCCCGGAGCGCCGTGGACAGGGTGGGCTGGGTTACAAAAACCGCCCGGGCCGCTTCATTGAAGCTGTGATGGGCCGCCACCGCCAGGGCATATCTGAGCTGCTGCAAAGTCATAAGAGAAATCCCGCGCCGAAAACCGGTCCACCCCGGAAAACCCGCTGAAAAAGCCGGAGAAAAGCATCATCCTGCTGAAAATTCCCGGCAAGACCGCCGGAAAACACTGAAATCAGCTGAAAAAGCCCCTTTCTCTGCTCAAAAAACAAACAAAAGATGGTTATCGGAAAATAAAAAACGTTTTATGACAACAAAACGTTAACAAAAACGTTTTCATTTCCTATAATAGGCAAAGTGCAGTAAATGATAACGTTTGCAGTCGCGTTTTCAAGTGGTTTCTCCTTTTCCACAGAACTTTGCACGGCCCGCAAGGCTGAGACTGCGCAGTTTTCTTCATTTCCCCATCATTTTTTGATTTATTTTTCGCCGGGATCCCTATCCCGGTTTTTTTATGCCCGCTTTTTGTCCCCGGAGTCAGGATTTCTCCCCGGAAATCGGGCCGAGGCCAGAACCGGAACCGGGCTGATTCTCCTGAGAAGCCTTCGCCTGCTCCCGGGCCCTCATGGCCGCCTCCCGTTCCCCCCGGAAATCCTCGGGGTAACGCTGGTTGTCGCTCCAGAGATCCCGTTCATGCAGGTACTGCATTTTGGCGGCCACGGACTTTTCATAACCGCGATCCTCCGGGGTATACCAGACCCGGTCATGGATCTCCGGCGGCAGAAAATTTTCTCCCGCGGCATAGGCTCCCGGTTCATCGTGGGCATAGCGGTAGCCCTTGTGGTAGCCCAGATCCTCCATAAGCTTTGTGGGAGCGTTTCTGAGGTAAGGGGGCACATCATAGTCCGGGAGATTCTTAACCTCCGCCAGCACGGTATTCCAGGCCCGGTAGAGGGCGTTGCTTTTCGGGGCCACAGCGCAGTACACCGCAGCCTCGGCAATGGCCCGTTCCCCCTCGGCGGCCCCCACTCTCTCAAAGGTATCCCAGGCTGACAGCACCACCCCCAGAGCCCGGGGATCCGCCATGCCGATATCCTCGGAGGCGATGGCCAGAAGACGCCGGGCGGCGTAAAGGGGATCCCCGCCTGCCGCCACCATGCGGGCGTACCAGTAAAGAGCCGCCTGGGGACTGGAGCCCCGCACCGATTTATGAAAGGCGCTGATAAGGTCGAAGAAGCGATCCCCCCGCTTGTCATAGCGGGCCACTCGTTCGCTGCCCAGAGAGGCGATGGACTTCAAAGTGATTATCCGGGAGCTCTGATCCCCGGGCTCGGCAAAATCGGACACCATCTCCAGAAGATTTAAAGCCCTCCGGGCGTCTCCGCCGGAAAGCTGCGCGATGGCCCGGAGAGCCCCGTCCTCAAACCGGAGATTCAGCTTCTTGAGGCCGGCGGGACTCTCGCAGGCCCGCATAAGCACGGTTTCAATGTCGGGAACAGTCAGGGATTTAAGCACATAAACCCGGGTACGGGAAAGAATGGCGCTGTTAAGCTCGAAGGAAGGGTTTTCGGTAGTGGCTCCGATGAAGATAATGGTGCCGTTCTCAATATACGGGAGAAAGGCGTCCTGCTGGGATTTATTGAAGCGGTGCACCTCGTCCACAAAAAGCACGGTCCGAAAGCCGTTCTCCAGGTTTCTCACCGCATCGGAAATCGCTTCCCGGATCTCCTTTACGCCGGAGGTCACCGCGCTTAACCTTCGCACCTCGGCCCGCACCATGGCGGCGATGATCTCCGCCAGAGTGGTTTTGCCCGTGCCCGGCGGCCCCCAGAGGATCAGGGAACCCGCATAGCCCTTTTCCAGAGCGGTTCTCAGAGGTTTTCCGGGGCCGATAATATGATCCTGTCCGATAAACTCGTCCAGAGTCCGGGGCCGCATGCGGGAAGCCAGGGGAGCCGTTTCCTGCCGGAGTCTTTCCGCCTCTCTTCTGGAATAATCCTGAAAAAGATCACTTTCCCCTCTGGTCATCCACCGCTACTCCCTCGGGAACCGTGAATTTGAAATCCTTCTGCTCCGGAACGCCGTCCTTTGCCGCCCCGAAATCATAGGAGCTCATTTTGCCGTCGGTTTCATAAACATTGAGCTTGCTGATCTGGTCGCCGCTGAAAAGCACCTCCATGCCGGTTACGAGGCCTTCGGTTTTTTTAAGAGTGACCTTGAAGGCATCTTTGCCCCGGCTCTCAATGCGGTAGCGATCCCAGATCTTTTTATCCTGAGACACCAGAAGCATCAGGGGAGAATTAGCCACCTCCCGGTCAAAGGAGTAGATCACCACCTGCTCCAGCATGGGATCATAGCTGTAGACCTCCTTGCCGTCCGCTACCAGGAGGCTTTCATCAGGCTCGGTGATCTCCATCCGGAAAAAATCCGGCCGGAGGAGGCTCATCTCCCCCTTGGACTCCTGCAGAATCTTGCCGTCCCCGGATCGCACCGTCTGGGCAAATTCCGCGCTGAAGCCCTGAGTTTTAAACACCTTCTCCGCGAGCTCGCTCCCGGCATCCCCAAAGGCGGCGGCTGCGGTCAGAAAAGCCGCCAGAGCCAGACCTGCCCTTGCCAGAATAGCTGTTTTCTTATTCATCCGGTACTCCCTTAAAACCTGCCGGGCTGCCCCGGCCGCCTGTGATCAGCCCTGATTTCTCTCCTCCGGGGCGATATCACCCCAGTGAGTCTCCTGCATGCGCTTTTCCAGCTCATTCATCTCCTGACTGGGCCGGGCCTTCAGAATCATGCGGTTGGATCGGTCATAGGTGAAATAGCTCCAGACCCAGTCCAGGAATACAAAAAGCTTGTTTCTGACCCCGAGAATGGACATGAGATGCACCCCCATCCAGAGGAGCCAGGCAAAGAACCCGCCGAAGATAAACGTTCCGATGTTGGCCACGGCCTTGTTCTTGCCGATGGTGGCCATACAGCCCAGATCCTTGTATCTGAAGGATTCCGGTGTTCCGCCGCTGGCAAAGACCCTGAGGTTCCGGGACAGGAGAGCCCCCTGCTGAATAGCCGGCTGCGCCATCTGGGGATGGCCCTTGGGATAGGCGGGATCGGCCTCCATGAGAGCAATGTCGCCGATGGCAAAAATGTTGTTCTGCCCCTTCACCCGGTTGAATTCGTCCACCAGGATCCGCCGGCCCCGGCCGAAGCACTCCTCCGGAAGCCCGATGACGGGATTGGCAATAACCCCGCCCACCCAGATAAAGTTCCGGGAGGGGATCCGGGAGCCGTCGCTCATCACCACCTCATGATCCGCATAGTCGGTAACGAAGGTGTTAAGCCGCACCTCCACATGCATCTTCTGCAGGAACTCCAGGGACTTCGCCGAGGATTCCTCCTTCATGCCGGGAAGAAGCCGGTTATCACCCTGAATGAGGTGGATATGCATTCTGGACACGTCCATGTCGGGATAATCCTTGGGGAGCACATAGCGTCTCATTTCAGCAATGGCGCCGGCGATCTCCACGCCGGAGGGGCCGCCCCCCACAATGACGATATTAAGAAGCTCGTTCCGTTCCTTTTCGCTGGAGCAGGTTACCGAGCGCTCGTAGCTGCTTAAAAGAGAGTTCCGGAGTCCCATGGCCTCGGTGACGGTTTTCATGGGAATGGCGGCTTCCTCGATATTTTTATTGCCGAAGAAGTTGGTGGTGGTGCCGCTGGCCAGCACCAGATAATCGTAATCGATCTTGCCGATGGAGGTCTGGATCATGTTTTCTGCGGGATAAACCGCCCGGAGCTCCGCCATCCGGAAGTAATAGTCCTCCCGGTCCTCGAAGATCTTTCTGAAGGGGAAGGAAATGGAGCTGGGATTGAGACCTGCCGTGGCGATCTGATAAATCAGGGGCGGAAACTGGTGGTAGTTGTTACGGTCAATAAGGATCACCTGGAAATCGGATTTCCGAAGTCCCCGGGCCAGCCTGAGGCCGCCGAAGCCTCCCCCGATAATAACCACCCGCTTTTTGCCATTGCGTTCTATATTAAAGCTCATATTCCGGCTCCTTAATCTTAATGCGCTAATGTGCCAGCTATTGAAAATTCACCCTGAAAAATCCTGCCTTATCCTTATGATCTCCCGGTTCTGCTTCCCGATTGCTCTTCCCGTTTTATCTTCCCTGTTCTCCCGGTCTTCCCGGCTGTCCCCGCCGGCACTGTCCGGAAGCTGTCCCGGGATTAAAAGTTACTTGCGATGAAGGCTGCGAGATCCTGATCCAGCTTCCGATTGTCAATGTCATAGTAGGTGCTGCAATCATAGCTGATATTGACCGCGCTGTCGCTCACAGCATGCCAGCGATTAAAGTTGGCGATATCATTGCTGTAGATAGTAAATGCCGGCACGCCATAGCTGGCAGCCACATGGGCGGTTCCGGTATCCACGCCGATAATGGCCCGGTAGGAGGCGGCATGCACAAAGACGTCCCGCATGCCCAGAAGGAGAGGCGCGAGAGCGATGCGGGGTTCGTCCCGGTAATTGGCGCTGAGAAAATCCTTAAGACGGGATCTTTCTCCGGGGGCAACAAAGATCTCCGCGTTTACTCCGGGAAGCTTCAGGATGCGGTCGATGATAACCTTAAGGCTCTCATCGGAAAGCCGGCGCCGGTCGGAAGCGCCGTAGGGCACGATCCCCACGGTATTCCGGATGCGGGAAAGAGCCACCTCTCTCTCAAAGAAGCGGACATAGGAATGATCGGTATCGCTGATGCCGCCCTCGCTCAGAATGCAGTTCAGAATCTGGGTAATGTGCAGCCCCCGGCCTCTGACGGAGGAAATGTGCCGGGACAGCCGCAGGGAATCCATTTTCAGATTGGGATCCAGAGTGGCCACCCAGACGGGATCCAGATAATGGATAAAGGAAAGCTCCCGGCTTCTGAGATTTTCCACCAGATGCACGTAAAAATCGCAGGCGCCGATTCTCTTGCAGATATTAAGCACTTCCCGGCCGTGGGGTCTTTTGGAGCACATGACCAGCTTGAAATTGCCCGGAATCTGGTTATACACCGCCCGCATGGATTCATTGGCCAGAATCACTATCTCCATACCGGGACAGTGTTTGCTGAGCTCTCTCAGGAACGGCGCAAAGCAGACCGAATCGCCGATTTTGCCGTCAATGCGGTTTATTACCGCCCTCTTGACGCAGCTTAAGTCAAAGGGCCTGTCAGAGGGCTGATGATCGTAGCGCAGCCGTCCCCAGACTCCCCGTACCAGATCTCTGGTATGAAACAGTCCGTGCTTTAAATTGAGAAAGGTATCCACCTGTATTCTCCGTAATTCATTCCGTGTTATCTTTGCTTCAGGGGGTAACTCCGGAACTGTCTTTATCATCTTCGGATCGCCCCGAACTCCCGCCATGGCGGCAGAGGTAAAACCCTGAGCTACTATATACCAAAACCGTTATTTAATCCAAACATCAGGATCCGAGAAATCAACCGCAGCATCAACGTCTTCGCTCTGACTGAAAAAAGATGCTGTCATGCCTGTCAACTCTGATGAATTTGTCCGCATACGGAAAATTTCTGCCAGCACTCCCGAAAGCCGGTCATAGCATACAATATGCTTTTCTCGCAGGAATGCTGTTTAGGAATGTGAATAAATCTGGAGACAACAATGGCATCGCCAATCCCCCTTGCCGGTCAGGATAATGAGATCACCTGGCGGTCTGTAGCATTCTTAATGCGATCCGCAATCTGCCGCTCAGCCTCATCCAGCGAGAAATTGCTATTTTTGTGATCTCGATGATTTGAGTTCTTTTCTCTCCAATCCCTTATATTTGGGGTTTTCAAGTTTTACCTTAAGTGTGGAAAGCTTGAGTCATTATGTTATATTTTTTTTGATAAGAGCTCTTTTGATGGTGTCAAATTTGATTTTTCTTAGATCATCTCCCTGAAATGTGTTTAGTTTTTCATCAGCAAAAATTTGAAGATAATGTTCTCCTATAGGCCCCCAGACTATGTTGTTTTCATGTCCGGTGATTAATTTTCTATTATTGTAGATATAAATGGCATTCTTATTGAAACAACAGCCTACATGTACTATAGATGTGTCCGGGGATATCAGAAAATCAGAAAATTTGATAAGAGCCACAACCTCGGCAAAGGTTTTGAACGGATTTATTATTATTTTTTTTGACTTGACACAAAGATCATCATTTTTAAAATTTAACAAAATGATCAAATAGTCATTGTTACAATTAATAAGATAATCACAAACTTCATTTACTAATTCCGTGGATAACGATCGGTATTTATCTGAAGAAACAGTGTTGAATACAACAATCGTTGATTTTTTGTTGTTGAATAAATTTCGGTTTTTAAGATCGGTAATATACTCAAAAACAAGATTTGATATACTGTCAGCAACATCAAGTTGATACATATATTCGCTAGCAGTAGTGTTTATTCCAAAATACTGATTTAAAAGGAAAGTTACACGATCGCAAAAAGGTTTATTTTCGTCATAGTGGTAAGATTCTGTGTATATATCATTTAACGAACAGTGCTTAATGAATGATTTGCAAGAAAAATCATATTTTTCCTTATCTTGATTAAATCCGATGAGTACAGGGCAATCCAACATTAAAAATAGTTTAACCTTATTATGATCAAAATCGATATCTGGATCATAAAAGTCAACAACAATATCGAATTTTTTCTTGTTAAATAAGTATCTAAATGCACTGTCGTGTTTGCTAACAACAATGAATTCACTAACCATTGATAAAATTGAAGGGATAGTAGGCATTAATCTATCATAGCATATTATGCTAATCTCATATGAATATTTTTTAAGGATATTCATAAAACCAGAAAGAACAATTGCATCTCCTATACCTTTCCCAATCAGGAGTATGGCAATTCTGTGCTGGCTTTCAGAATCGTGTTTCTTACTAATAAGATCTTGAGAATTTTGTTTTGTGTTAGTTATTTGTCTTTGGGTATTTTTTAGTAAAAAAAGATAGTATCTTAACCTAATAATTCTGGATATGATTAAACGATAATTGTATAACTTTTTTAGTAAATTAAACATAGGCAGCAAATTCTGAAAAAACACAATATGTTTTGATTGCTCTTAAAGTTTTTGCATAGATATTATGAACACAGTACGAAAAGTCCGTTCCGAGCAAAATCAAGGGAGCAAAGTATATATTTAGCAATTCATTTTTCGCAAAATGTCCTGTTTTGATCTTTTGTACCAGATTCATCCATTGAGCATCTCATATACTACTTCATATGTTACCCCACTCAAGTTTCCCACATCAATAACA
>DFFT01000175.1 GCA_002372325.1 Succinivibrionaceae bacterium UBA3769
CCCCACATTCCCCCGGTTTGTCCGAACATCAGCGGCCAAAGGAAAAAATCGTGGTCTTAGTTCTGTTTCTGATGATTCTCTCAGCAGTTCCCGGCCGCTCAGCAGTTCCCGGTGTAAACATGATCAAGATGCTTCCGGGCGACCTCCGCCAAATGGTATACCGTTTCCACGGGAGTCGCCTTGCGATCAATCATGCGGAATTTCGGAAAAAATCGCGTAACATGGAGGGGAATTCCCTTCCCGATTGCATTGCCAGCCGCATCCCGGAGCCCGGCCACCCAGCCGGCAAGAAGATCCATGGCCTCATCGGTGTCATTTTCCCCGGTAATAACAAGATTGGTGATCTCCACGTGGCACTTCTGAACCGCCCGGGAAATAAACTCCTTAACCATTTCCAGATCTCCGCCCATAAGCTTGCGGTACAGCCGGGCATCAAAGCATTTGAGATCAATGTTCATGGCATCAATATAAGGAAGAAGCTCATCCAGCACCTCCGGAGTCGCCGTGCCGTTGGTCACCATCACATTGACCAGGCCGGCCTCATGCGCCAGTTTTGCAGTGTCCCTTACAAACTCATAGGCTACCAGAGGTTCGTTATAGGTATAGGCCACTCCGATATTGCCCCGTTCCCGGAGACGGGAAGCTGCCGTTACAATTTCCTGGGATGTTGTTTGTCTGGCGCCATGCCCGGAGAGAGCTTCATCCGACCAGGAGATCTCGAAGTTCTGACAGAAGGGACAGCGGAGATTGCAGCCGTAGCTCCCGACAGAGAAAATCATGCTTCCCGGCATAAAGTGATAAAGGGGCTTCTTCTCAATGGGATCCAAAGCCATGGAGGTTATTCTGCCGTAGGAAAGCGGCACGATCTTACCCTCTTTGAGAGTCCGCACCCCGCAGATGCCGGTTTTCTTCTCAGCAAGATCACAGTGTCTGAAGCATACTCCGCATCTCATCCCGCTATCCTCCGTATGAATTCCATAAGCCGCTCGAAAACTCCGAGGAGTTCAGGATCGTAACTTAAACGCCTCTCTGAATACCCCCGCTCTCAGAACCGAATCAGGTCTGAGAACCGAACGCAGCATACCTGTCATTATGCCCGCAAACCTCCTAAAAATCCAAAGGAGCGAGTCAATGTGTGAGAGCGGCAGCTCTGAAATCAAAAAAACAGGCTCTAAAAAGCGAAAAAAAGTGAACACCAATGCTGTCTCGGGCCCCGGCATTAGCACTTTCCCGCAAATAATCCCGGGATCAGAATACAGAATCCGGTAAATCAGGTAGAATCAGACTGATAACAGCTTAAGGAACGCAAAGATGGTAACCAGACACCGCGGCATCATCACCAAAAAAGCCGCTCCGGGCAGTCCCGGAACAATTTTTGACGGGCACGTCGTATCCTTCTACCTGGATTCCCCGCAGGTTAACGGCTTTTCAGAAGGGGATCTTTGCGACTACACCATCAGCATTTCCGGTGAAGGACGGGAGGCCGTGCATATTCTCCCGCCCGCGGGAAGAGGCCCTAACAGTCCCGAAGCCCGGGCCTTCGCCGGCCTTGAGCCCCTGCCGGAGGAACCCCGGAAAGGAGCCTCCCGGGCTGCCCCTTCCGGAGAGACCGCTTCTGAAAATACTAAGCCGCATCCCGAAGATGCCGCAGGAAAAGACTCCGGACTTCTTCCGGTGTACCGGGAATTCCGCAGCATTCTCATCTCCCGGGATATGGATCAAAGCGCTTTTGAGAACCGGTTTACCGGAGACCGCGTCCTGCTCCTCTCTATTCCCTATCACTTTTCCTGCGCTCCCAATATGCCCTGTTCCCGCAGCATGGTGGAACGCCATCTTCTGTCTCTGGCGGAAAGCATGGGGTTTAATGCCGTGCTCTCCAATAACTTTTCCGGGCCGGGACACCATAACCGCCCGCCTCTCACCACACTTCCAGAAACCCTCGGCACTCCGGAACCGGAAAGCATCGCCGCGGAGCTGGAATGGATCCCTGAAGAGGACGATGAAAACGAAGGAGAGTCAGCGATCCGGGTTTACCACATTGATGCGGTGCTGGGATATTTTGTGGAAATCGCCGAATATTCGGACAATGCCGCATTGGCCCGGGAAAGAAACCGCTTCTTCGCCCGCAAGAGAAATCTGATTCTGGAAGCCTTTAACAAGCACCGGGCGGTCAAGGCCACCGGACAGAAGGCGGTGCTTATCATTGCGCTTATCGGCATCACCCTGCTGATTCTGCTTATCTGGCAGCTCTGGAAAGGCGGGAACTACCTTTTGTACCAGCTTTTCGGGTAGTCCCGTAAAGTAAAGCAAAAGAAAAGGCGGGTTACATACCGTGAGGCAACAAAACCTCAGAATCAGCAAGCAGGCACTAATCTGGTAGCAAGCAGAAAACCGGAAGACAGCAGTAACACGATCCGGTCTTATGTTTAATCGTCATTCACTTCCAAAAGCAGTGCCTGCTTTCTGGTCTCTTCGGCCACAAAGCCGGCGGAATTAAGCTGGTCAATACTCCCCAGATTCACCTGGTACACATACTCAGCCATAAGATCCCGGTACTTTATCCAGGCTCTTTCCGCCTCCTTAAGCTTCTTTTTGCAGAGATCCACTCCGGTACCGCCGGTAATCTCCCTTCTGACCTCGCAATGCTTCATGGCCTTCTTGTAGTTATCGTTCAGGAGTTTGTCGTAATGCTTTCTGGCGATGGAAATGCAGTCAAGGATGTCCGTATTGGCGGTAGCCTTCTTCATGCACTTGGCATAGCCGGGCACCTCTTTGTTAAAATCGGCCTCGGAATCTGCCAGAGCGGCGGAACACAGAAGAGCGGCAGCAATGGCTGCGGCGATGCCGGTGAATTTCATAAAAACCTCGCAAAAATTACAAAATACGGAAGAGTTCCGGAAAGGCTCCTGAAAAAAGCAGGAATCCCTGGCTGATAATAACACAAAACCCCGCCGGCAAATAATCATCGATCTTCAGCACGCCGCCATTTACGCCCGCATCACACATTTATCTCATCTTTGTCATGTCCTTTCGGTTTTGCTTGAAATCATAGCGCATAGCGCTATAATTTCACCGCCCTTTGGAAGGTGGGAACACATGATAAAAATAGCGAAAAAACTCCTTAAGAACTACACATTCATTGATCTTTTTGCCGGTCTGGGCGGCTTTCGGCTGGCCCTGGAATCACTGGGAGCCAAATGCGTCTATTCCAACGAATGGGATAAGGATGCCCAGCGTGTTTACGAGCAGAATTTCGGAGATCTTCCGGAAGGCGATATCACTCAGGTAAACGAAAAGGATATTCCGGCCCATGATATCCTCTGCGCCGGCTTCCCCTGCCAGGCGTTTTCTATCAGCGGCAAGCAGAGGGGCTTCGAAGACAGCCGGGGCACCCTGTTTTTTGATGTGGCGAGGATCGTTAAGGAAAAAAGACCCAAAGTGGTTTTTATGGAAAACGTTAAAAACTTTGCCTTCCATGACGGCGGCAGAACCCTGGAGGTGGTTAAGGGCACCATGGAGGAGCTGGGCTACAGCTTCCATCAAAGGGTGCTTAATTCCGTGGATTACGGCATTCCCCAGAAGCGCGAAAGAATCTACATGGTCTGCTTCCGGAATGACATTGATTCCGCAGACTTTGCCTTTCCCAAGCCGTTTCCGCTAACAAAGCACGTGGAGGATTTTCTGCTTGATGACGAGAATGAGGTCAGACACCTTTATGTTAACCGGAGCGACATGGTGTTAAGGGACACGAACAACATTCAGCCTGCCAGCAAGACCATCCGCATCGGCACCGTTAATAAAGGGGGCCAGGGAGAGCGGATCTACAGTCCCAAGGGCATTGCCGTCACCCTTTCGGCTTACGGCGGTGGTGTTTTTGCCAAAACCGGCGGTTATCTCATAAACGGAAAAACCCGGAAGCTTCACCCCCGGGAGTGCGCCCGTATCATGGGATACCCGGACAGCTACAAAATGAGCGATAAGCCCGGCCAGGCATATAAGCAGTTCGGTAATTCCGTGGTCATTGACGTTCTCCAGCTCATCGCTCAGCAGATCGGCGAAACCGTGAGACATCAGGCATGAACGAAATAGATTTCCGAAACTGGCTGGAAAGGAACGGCAAAAACCGCAAGGTCATCAGCGATAATGTTTCCCGCCTGAAAAGGATCGAGCGGGAGCTCGGCCGCTGCGATATAGACGAGGAGTACCGCCGCGATCAATGCCGGAGCCTGCTGCTTTCCTTTTCCGGTAAATGCGGCAGCGAGGCGGTCAAGTCTTATGACGTTTCCGGCCTCCCTGCCAGCACGCATCACATCTCCCGCTATGCCATTAACCTGTATGTAAAATTCAGGAATGACACGAAACATGCCGCGGAGAATGCCGCAGGCAATGATGCGGAAAAAAGCCCTGAATAAGGACGCGGCTTCCCGCAGGGATCAAAGATAGGAGAGAAACTCCCCGTCGCTTATTCCAGGGGGCGGATTTTTCCGGATGTCCAAAGTGAATATCACATTGGCATTTTTGGTATTGGAAAGCCTCCGGATCTCGTAGATGTATTCTCCCGGAGCACACATTAAAGCCCTCATATCGCCGCTGACTGTTTTGATTTCATCCGAGAACTTATATCTGGTTTCCTGAATACTGAAAAACACCGGCTTTATTTCCCTGACTGTTATCACCAGAAGCTTGCCGTCTCTGGAATGATAGCGGGCTTCATACTTGTCCAATCTGTCCGCCAGATAATTGCGCACCCTTTGATGTTCCTTTGCCGGAAGAGATGATGAACCGCTGGGCTTACTGCGATATGTTGCTGAAATAGCGAAGTAGTCAGCTATCCTCTTCAGCGGAAAAACCTGAAACCGCCCTTCATTGGCCAGTCCTGTAATCATAAGCTTTACGCCGCTATTGGCATATTTCCCCGCTACCCAGTTATAGAATATCTTCGGAGAGCCCGGCATCCCATCAAGGGAGACCCCCGCAGTACCGGCATTGGAATACCGTTCATAATTCCTGTTCATGTACTCAATGATCTTTTTTGTCTCGGGAGTCTCCTTTGTTTTGTTCCTTTGGCTGAAATAAAACCGGCGTCGTGCCTGGTCTTCCAGCACCACAAACTGCCCGCATTGCGAACCATATTTCTTGGCCTCAATGCTGAATTTGCAATCTCCTCTGACAAGTACTCTGATATCTGTCGCCGTGGAATCTCTGTCGCCCATAAGCTCGAATGAGGCATAGCCGCGGAACCTTTTGTTAAGATACTCTGCGCAGCTTACTTCAAATTCACGCCAGGAAACATCTTTGGCATGGCTTTCAAATAATGACATAATTCATCTCCGAAAAAATAATAGAAAGAAATTCCGCGGCGACACGAAAAAAAACGTATTTCTGAACAATTACCAGGCTGACAGCATCATAAATTTGTTACCTGAAAACCTGAGTTTGCGTGCCGCCGCATTAATTATTGTATGGCTGATATTTCAGGAATCAGGAGGCGACATCTCAAATAAGTGAACTCACGCAGTTTTGCTTCATTTGAAAAATGAAACATGGTGCGTTATTTTCAAAAAAACGTGATACCGGCGTGATGCCAGTCTTGCCCGAAACAAAGACAGAAACAAGGCCGCTACGGTCTTGCCTCCCGCCGGCATCTCTGTTTTGGGACATGCGACGCTTTTTTACCGCGGCCTGTATGCTAACCTGGTAAAGGATCGGGGAAATGATCACAGGCGAAATCAAACTTCCTTTCGCCGGTCAATCTTCCTTTCGGCTGCTGCGGGTACCCTCATGAACACACCAAGACGAAACTGGACACGCGAAGAGACCATTCTGGCATTTGAGCTGTACTGTCGGACGCCCTTCGGCCGCATTGGCAAGAGCAATCCGGACATTATCCGTCTTGCCGAGATCATTGGCCGGACGCCTGATGCCGTAGCTTTTAAGATGTGCAACCTGGCGCACTGCGATCCCGTGCATCAGGCCCGAAATGTCAGCGGTCTTGCCCACGGCAGCAAAACCGATAAGGAAGTGTTTGAGGAATTCTCCCAAAGCTGGGATGAGCTCGCCATGAACGCTCAGGAGATCCTCGCCAGAATGACCAATAAAACCCTTCTGGAGGTGGTGGAGGAAACTCTTAAAACACCGGAGGGCAGCGATCTTCCCGGTCTGGACAGTTTCCCGGCCGGCGACATCAGAGAACAGGTTATTAAAACCCGGGTGGGGCAGGACTTCTTCAGAAAGGCAGTACTGGCAAACTACGGCAACGCCTGCTGCATTACCGGAATTGCCGAGCCCCGGCTTCTTATTGCGAGTCACATCAAGCCGTGGGCCGTCAGCAATGACCGTACTGAAAAGCTGAACCCCAGAAACGGACTCTGCCTGAATGCCCTGCATGACCGGGCCTTTGATCAAGGGCTGATCACCGTGGATCCCGAGGATCACCGCATCATTATCTCCCGGCAGCTTGCGGAGGTGCCCATGGAGCAGGAAACCCGGGATTGGCTCATGCATTTCAAAGATCAGAAGATCGCCAAGCCCGGTTCCTTCTTGCCGGATCCTGATTTTCTAGAATACCACAACGAGAAGATTTTTCTGAAATAGTCCGGAACAGGCCGGAACAGAACAGTGCCCTTCCGAAGTTCTGACTCTCTCCGTATTTCCGCTCGATTCACCCGGATCGCAGTCTGTCTCGCCGCATTTTCCCGCAATGACTCACCCATGCTTCCGAAAATGGGAAAAGCTGCGGAATTCGGAAATGAAGATTCCCTGAACGTTCTTTTGCCACCCTTCCCCGTTGCTTCATCCCGTTGCCCTTTCATGGCACGATTACGAGATTGAGCCGGCTCTGCCTGAACTCGCCGCGGATTTGCGGATTCGCTGCTGTCCCGTTTTACTGATAGCCCAGGAACTCTTTAAGCTTCGTATCAGACAGCAGATCTTCTTTGGATAATCCGAAAGAGCTGGCGGGAACAATCTCAAGATAACGATCCAGAAATTCCTCGTAAGTCCCGGCCTCAAAACAATCCGGCGTGATAAAGAACACTCTCGTGCCTCCGGTCACTCTGTCTCCGGCCTGTACGGTTACCTTATAGTCCCCGGTTTTAAGCTTTGCAAACACATACTTTTCCAGATTCCAGCCATGGATTTCAATATGCCCGAAGGCCACAGGATACTCAGCCACAACGGGATTTGCTCTGAGTGCGATTCCCTGATACTCATACACGGCAATTTCTATAAAGCGTTCTGCCGAACTGCAGTCCAGTACAGTGAAGCTGTCATTTTCAGTCTCCGCACTGTCACTCCCCGCATTATTACGGCTTTCTGCAAATTCCAAATCGCCGCCGACCTCTCTTATGGCATAGCGGCAGGCCTCATCCAGCATTTTTCTGTCAACCCAGCGATAATCCTTTTTGACCTTCTCGTAAGCCTTGTCCAGATATACATTGATATCAGTGCCGTACTTGAACTTTTCTGCCGGATTGGAGTTTTGCACGGCTGTTTTCGTATACTCGCAAAGGAAAGAAATGAAATCGTCTGCCCCGCTGCCGCCCGTCCACGGAGTGACTATATCCGTGCCGTAATATGATTTGCTGACTTGCCCGAAAACCAGCTTTCCATGGCATGGAGCAATCGCATACGGGGTTACTTTTTTCATTTGCGTGACTGTGGCCCAGGGATATTCCTTTTTGAGCCTCTCCAGGGCCTTTTCGTAATACACCTCGATATCAGTGCCGTATTTGAAAAGCTCCTGGTCAACAGACGGATTACGGTTCAGCTCCTCCTCGCGATTTCTTTCTCTTTCGCTTTCTTCCTCAGCCTCAAAGAAATCATCGGAACTTAATGACGTCCAGGCCCAAACTGTCTTCATGCTGTGGCAGGCCAGAGCGGGAGCATAAACAAAGGTACCGTCTTTGCCCTTCGTCCACTCATCCCATCTTCCGGCAGACAGATGACCGTTTTTTAAAATCAGAAGACAGTACTGTTCGCTTTTGGGAAAGTCGCCATCCTCCAAAGACTTGAAGTCCTTCATGATTACGCTGTGAATCTCTTCTCCCTCGGGCCCGAGGTTTATGAAGTTGATTTCCTCATCATTAAGGCAATTTGTCATATCATAGCAATCCAGCGGATGCCATTTGGAAACTTCTGAGACTGCAACAGCATCAGCCGTGCCGCGAATGAATTCTCCGGACGGGGTGCCATTTTTATCGTAATTATTCCCATTCCAAATTCCTGCGGTATAGCGTCCGTCTTTCAGTTCCAGAAGGCAGAACTGGCAGTCCTCCGGCACCTCGTCTGCAACATTATGAAATTCATTAAAACTCAATATCAGTTTCCGATAATTACATTTGAACATGGTTCTGCCTCTTTCCTGCCTTTTCATCATCCTGTCTATCACACATTGCATTAACCAGAAAAAAATCTGCGATCCCCCATATGCGCCGCCCCAGATACACTGATGTCTGACTCATCTTCCGCCCGTATGACTTCCGGTACCGGAACAGAGGCTGACATCAGATCGCCGAAAGTACGGCCATACTCAGCTCCGCCTGAAACTCTCCCAGTTTTTTCCCGTAAGATCAGGCAGGTTGCCGGATTTATTGAGGTCTGTACGCTTCAGTTTGCGGAGAAAGGAATTTACTTTTTCACAAAACACGCCGCACTTACACCGCTGCGGCTGATTCCCAGATTAGCCGTAAAGCGGGCCGCACAACGTAGTGATCACCGTCGACGCAGACACCATCCGGATCCAGCGAGCCGGCCGCATACACGCCCGATGTGTGGTACTGATTAAAGCCCGGCGACCGCAGCCACCACCAGCAATGACCGTCATCACTGACAAATGCCCAATGCGCTATGGCCAAATCCGTAGGCTGACACCTTCTTTCGCTGTCATTCTTAAAATACCGTTCCGCCTCCGCAAGGCTGAGGCAGAAAACCCGGTCTTGAGTATTATTTCCGCCGCGGATGCGATGTTTCGGGTTATCGTCATTCACCACCTCTGAGAGTTTGATTCTCTGCAGCTCCTCCTCCGAGAAGGCCTCATTCAGAAACTCATCGTTAAGCCACTTCCGAAGGTCGCAGTTTTCCCATGCAATGTCCGCCCAGTAACGATGATACTTCTTGCAATCAAGACCATAACGGCTAACCAAAAGCGCATCCTGATCATTGACCTCCAATACCACCCATTCAATTGGCTCTTTGATCTGAGCGTCATGCTGCCGGTAGCTTCCAAACTTAATGAATTGCATCGGCGAATATTTTGTGCCATTTACCATAATTGCTCCCCATAATTGCTTCGCAAGTTTCTCCGGAGTTTTCCGGAACCGGAGATCTTCCACCGCCGAGACACTCCAGAAGATAGCCGGGATTAGTGTTACCGCGGTTAATAACATCCACTACAAGGGCTTTAAAAGCCGTGAAATCAAGGAACAGTTCATCGTCAAAGACAACAACGGCGTCACTCACGGCATAAAGAGCGGCTACGTCTTCTCTGATGCCCGGAGATGACATTACCGAATTTTTATCACTTAGCCCGGAAGAAAGTCTTCTCTTTGCGATGCTTCTTTTGTGTACCTGCAAAACTCTCGGAAAAGTCCGACGGCAAGCGGGCAGAAGAGTTACACGGGCGAACTGCTGCTGATTCCCAGATTAAAAGATTACAGATCCCAGATTAACCGTAAAGCGGGCCGCACGGCGTAGTGAGCATTGTAGACGAGGTTACCAACCGGGTAAAGCGCGCCGTCCGTACCTACATCCGAAGCGTAGCGCTGATGAAAGCCCGGCGACCGCAGCCACCAATAACAACAGCCGTTGCCACTATTCACCCATACTCCCTGGTTGCGGGCATGAGCCGTAGGATGGCACTGTCTTTCACCGTTATTCTTAAAATACCGTTCCGCCTCCGCAAGACTCAAACAGAAAACCCGATCCTGAGTATTATTTCCGCCGCTGGTGCCATATTTCGGGTTATCGTCATTCACCACCTCTGAGAGCCTGATCCTCTGCTGTTCCTCCTCCGAAAAGGCTATCTCCAGGAATTCATTGTTAAGCCACTTCCGAAGATCGCATTGCTCCCAGGTCATGGGTACATCCCGATGATGATACAGCTTGCAATCAAGGCCGTAACGGCTCACCAGAAGAGCTTCCTGGTCGCTGACCTCCAAAACCAGCCATTCAATAGGTTCCTTGGTATTGTCATTGTTCTGCGGATAGTTCCCGAACTTTATGTACTCCCCTTTTGTTAATCTGGACGTATACTTAGTACCGTTAACCATAATGGCGGCGCCCTTTTCTCCCGCGTGTGCCAGCTCCTGAAGAGCCTTTACCGCAGGCACTAACAATTCAGTACTCTTTAGAGCCTCCAGCCCGGCTTTATGCGCCCGGACAAAATCAGCTCCCCGGAGGGGCTTTGCCCTGCTTTCTTCCTTGATGTCTCCGACGAATCCCGCAAAATCTGCTGCATCTGAAAACACATATTCATCAAGCTCAATAACGCTGTTTCCGACATCAAGAAGAGTCTTCACGGTGGCGGAAAGACTTTCCGCGTAAGAGAGCTGAAGCAGGGATTTTGCATGCTCTGAGACAAAGCGTCTGAGAAACCCGGGATCGCTCCTGCCTGTTTTAAGGATATCCTCGGCAAAAAGGCGGAATTCCTCAGGAGTGGAAAACAGATACTCGTCCAGAGAAACCAGCTTATTTCGGGCTTTAAAGAAGTTTTTGACTGCCGGCTTAAGTCTGATGTCTCGTTCTTCCAGATCCATAAGCTCCCGCTTATGCTTTGCGGCATAGGCTACCAGATATCCGGGATCAGCTTTGCCGGCGGTGATAATGCTGTTGATACAGGCTTCAAAATCCGAAACCGCAGCAAATACCCTGCCGTCAAAGTGAATCAGATTTTGAAAGGCTTCCTTAAGCGGCTTCAGGACAACGTTAAGTTCATCCTTTTGTTCCAAATCCGTTATGGTATTCTTATGACGCTTCATAAACCCGGAAAGATACCGAGGCTCCCGCTTGCTCCGGGACAGCGTGGAATTAACAAATTCCTGAAATTCAGCTTTGTCCCGAAATACCTTTTCATCAAAGACAATTACGGCATCACTTGCAGCATAGAGGGAGGCTGCGGTTTCCTTAATGCCCGGAAAAGCTTTAGCCGCGCTTTCCAGGGAAGCCCGGTGAGCCTTTACGAATCTCAGGAGGTAACAGGGATCCTTTCTCCCCCGCGCCAGAACTCCGGCAATAAAGTCCCGGAAGGCCGGTTCTCCGGTAAAGAGGTATTCCCCAATCTGGATAAAGCCCGCTGCGGTCTTTTGCAGGCTGCCGAGAGCGTCTGTGCCCCAGACCTTTTCCGAAACCTGCTTTAAGGGCGTTTTATAGCGATTCAGGAGACTTCGGATCTCGTAGGGCTTTTCCTCCTGAACCAGCTTTTCGATATAGCTCTGGAACTCCTGCCCGTTTTTGAAGTAATACTCGTCAGCGCCAAAGACGGCAAGCTTTGATTCATCGCGAGCCCGGGAAAGAGCCTCCCGGGATTCCGGATCCGGAAGGTTCTTTTCCAGAAAATCCAGATCCGCCCTGGCTGTCTCCATAAGCTTCATGTAGGCACTACGGTCTTTCCCGACCAAAGCAGACATTTCCTTCCTGAAGGCCTCCGGACTCGCATAGAGCTTGCCCCCAATAGGAAGTCTACGGTCACTACTCAGGGAGTACCCCAGAATCAAAGCAAGCTCTGTATCAGATTCGGTATGCTCATTGTTTTGCCAGAGAGCGGAGGTTTTTGAAAAAAGATCCTTTACCGCGGTGTTTTTAAGGATCGTTGTGGCATAGTCCTCAGGAATTCCGGAAAGCATAAACTCCTTCACCGCACTGGTCAGGGGGTAACTCTTGCCCCGAAGGCCATGATTTTGGAGTGCTTCCTTTGTTCCCGCATCAATAAAGGCCCGGCCCAGATCCTGAATGCTGCCACGTAATTTACCGTTAAAGCAGATCTCCCTGACCTCCGGGTTAAGGCTGTAAATGAGAGCATAAAGAATTCTGGCATGAACCAGGTTATTATTTCCCGGCTTGTTCTCGCCAAGCTTTTTCTCGGCATATTCGCAAAGCGCGCCCTTTTTCTCGCTGAAAGCATAGTAGTGATGGGAAAGAAATCCCCGCCCGAGATCCTTAAGCCCCTCCTCCGGCTGCGCCAGCATGGCTCTTAAAAATTCGGTCTCGACGGTGTAGGTTTTGCCGTTAAACCGGTAGGGCTGGAATGCCGCTGATGCGGCTCCGGAAACGGCACCTTCCCCCGGCACCGGGACGTCTTCGCCGTTAAGCCATCTCCGAACCTCGTCGTAACCCCAGCGCCTGTTAGGGTTATCCTTCTCGTTACGGTGGGAGATATCCTTATAGGTAAGCCCCAGAACCAGCTTTTTAAGATCTTCCGGGAAGTTTTCTGGGAACTCAATTTTACTGATGGAAGCCAGTCTTGCCGCCTCTTCCGGAGACAGTCCGGGATTCTGAAACGGGGTAAACCCGGTGAAAAGTTCGAAGACAGTGATGCCAAGGGCGTAGTAATCGGTTTCCTTATGGAAGATGCCCTGCATAGCCTCAGGAGAAGCATAGGCCAAGGTCATGCCGGTCTGGGTTACCACAAAAGTGTTCTTCCCTGCATCAGAACTGATCCCGAAATCGATAAGAACGATATGCTCTCCGGTATCATCAGGAATCAGATTGGCAGGCTTGAGATCCTTGTGGAGGATACCGGCATCATGCACGGCTTTAAGGCCTTCGATAATTGACGGGATAATGAGAGTCTTCAAATCCTCTTCTGAAAACAGGGTGCCTTCTGCAAGGAGTTCTGACAGGGCGGACATCTCGTAGTACGGTCGTGCCACATACTGATGCCCCTCATATTCGCCAAAACACGCCACAGATGCTACGAACGGACTTGTTACAGTTTTCAGCTTTTCCAGCACCTCCGGCTTTACGGCATTTTCCCGGCGGTAGTATTTGAGGAGAAACTTCTTTCCTGAATGAATCCCGGTTCCGGAGCAGAGATAGATATCCGCCTCCCCGGAAACAATGTCCAGCCTTGAGTCTGTATGGAATTCACCCAGGGTAAGCCCGGTAATGTCCGGGAGCTTCTGAACGCTGTTTACCTGAGTCTTTCTGAACTTGGTGAACAGTGATGAATTAATTTTGGTTTCGGTCATAAAGGAGTCTCACGGAAATGCGGTTTTAACATAATCAGTAAAATATTCGACTTTCAGCTGCGCGTCTGTTCACCTATTATGTCATCACCATTTCTGTCATCACCCTTTCTGTCATCCCTTATAGGCATCATCGGCTGTATTCCTGAAGTTCTGTTTTGCCAGCCACTCCCGCTCCTCGTTATTCTCCGGGATATCGATGCGCTCAATCTTGAAGATAACCGGTCTCGTGCCGTCATTGCAGCAGGCGATCATCATACGGTCGTCGCTGGTCCAGCCCTTCATGATGGAACCGCCCTGCAGCGCTGTGTAGACATACCGGCTGACAGCATCTCACGCCTCGCCGCAGAATTTGCCATTCATGAGGTGGTAGAAGTCATCCTGCTCTGGCGCGCGTTTAAGCAGGAAGGTATCCCCCGGCTTAAAAAACGGGCACGGGCCGGATTTGGGATCAGCCAGATACTGCTCCTGCAACTTCGGAAAGCACTTTGTTTCCAATACCGTAATTCTGCATTCGTGCTTCATAAGTTCACCTCGCAACTGCACCGGATTTTCAATGTCGGGCCGGATTTTCAATGGCCAGTTTTTCAATGGTCAATTCGGCCGACCTTTCTTCGAGAGAGTTATATTCATCGTAATGAATATGACTTCCTGCCGGTTCTTCCGCAAGAGCCCTGAGATGCTGCGCCAGAGAAAGCAGCCCTTCTTTATTCGCTGATATCACCACTGCGTCATTATCGATGCTCACACGAATTTCAAATCCGTCTGCCCAATCTATCGTCATAGCAAGCTCCTGTCTTTGCTCGTCAGCTTATCGCAGACCCTTTCACCGGCTGTGATAGCGTTATTCTCAGCGCCGGGGAACTTCATCCCCCCTTTTTTCCAGCATTTCTTTGAAGCTGCAGTCTCAGGGCAGCATCCCAGAAGCCCCTAAACTGAATCCGAGCTCGTAAAGATGCAAGCGCCCTCGCCAAACCTGCTAAAGCCTCAAACTGAATAAAGCAGGACTCTCTCTTCCATCTCTGGAACTAAGCCTTATCATCCAGAATCTGGTACTCCGCCAGCTTTTTCTGCGCCGGGGATATCACCATCCCAACTTGGATAAGCTTTATATCTTCCGGGGTTACACCGTAATCATGAGTTCTGATCTGATCCAGAGCTTCCTTCATAGCGGCCTTCTGAGAACCCCCCTTCCGGATCCTTTTGAATTCAATCACCAGTTTTGTTGTTCTGGTCTGGATTTCCATATCCGAATAACCGTGGACATTGCATTTTTCCCGCGACTTCAGAATCCCCTCACGGGGCAGCTGCACGTAAATAAAATCCCGGACGGTGTTTTCATCATCAAAAACTTTGGCATTCGAGCTTATTCCCTCGCAGAGAACCGTATTGAAAAGGTCAAAAATTCCGGCAATATCGCCAGAATCAACCAGAGAGCCTATTTTATTCAGTTTGCTTCTGGTAATTACAGAGGGTGTCATGTGGCAGATGTCCAGAGACAGCCTGAGGAGCGATTCTGACACCTCGTCATTGGGAATGACCAGCTTTGCCAGAGCGGGAGCTTCAGTTCTTAAAGTAAAACAGCCGGTCTGATAAAGCAGCATTTCCATGGGAATCTGATCCGGAGATGATTTTGCCATCAGCGCATCTTTGTCTACCAGATAATCGGCAAGGCAGCCTTCCTTAAGCCGATAACTCAGCTTATTGAAGAGATCCAGGAAGTCTGTTTTTTCAAGGTATTTCATAAGAACTGTCGGAATCCCGCCGCTCGTAGAATACCAGAAATTCAAAAAACCCTGTTCCGGATCTGAAAGAAACGAAAGAACTGACCAGGGATTGTATACAGTCGTTTCATTTTCTATGGAAAACTGAAAGCCGTCATACAGGGACTTCATGCGGTCGTAAACCTCGGAAACGCTCATGTCAAGCACGGTGGCGGCATTACGCACATAGGGGTCAAAATAGCGCCTGAACTCTTCATCAGTGATGCCCAGCAGCGTGGCATAATTTTTGTGACAGCTGATATCCTTAAGATTGTTGAACACTGAAAACAGGCTGATGTCCGCCACTCTGGTAATGCCGGTTATAAAAACAAAACGGAATTTTTCCTCAAGGCGTTTAACGGCGGCAAAAAATCTTTTGATGACATTCATTATTTTGTCCGTCTCATCCTTGTTGTTCAGATGGTGAGATACCGGACTGTCATATTCGTCTATCAGAAGAACAATGCTTTTTGAAGCAGCCTCCCTGACTCCTTCCCACAAAATATATGACGGGTTCTGATAATTGCCCTGAGGATCCAGAGGATTTATCTTCTTCATATCAGAAAAGTGAACTACCAGCTCCTGAGTAAGATCCTTT
>DFFT01000083.1:0-8851 GCA_002372325.1 Succinivibrionaceae bacterium UBA3769
CCCCACACAAAATACAGAAGAGCCTAAAAATATGACTACTATAGCGAATAAATGCAAAATTATTATTTTGTGTATTATGTTTTTATTTTTACCAAAGTTTTGTCTGAATGATACTTTGTTCTTTTTGAGGATATGATAGATCATGAATAATTCTGAAAAATTTGGGTTTGAGCAAAGCGTTGCTTTTTTTAAGAATAATGCTAATTCACAATATGTTAAGCCAACAAAAGCCGAAAAAGATAAAGATAAAATGTTAAAACTTTTTGGCGATGGTACTGCAGCAAGAAATAGTTTTATTAGTTTTGCAAATAGAATCGCAAGTAATTTTACTGATTTGGAATATAGCGATTGTTCAATGTGGCAAGGAAACAAGGGACGTGGTCGTAATGCTATTAAGAGCTATTTTTGGATTCAATTAAAAAATCCAAAGTGGAGTGATCGTATCCAGAGTGTTTCACTGTCATTTGGTGCTGATAATGCAATGGATGTTAGAGTTGATATCCATCAAGACAATAAGGGGTTAAAGGATTCTAATTTTAGGTGTGAGGTACTCAAGCAACAGACTCATCTAATAGATCTTCCTCTTCAGGAAGGATTGAAATTTCGCACCATTTTAGGGGATGACTATGCCGAATATGGTCAGAATGAGGTAGAGTTACTCAGAAAAAAATTAAACGATGATGAGAATTTACCTCTAGTTCAAGTAGGAACATCAATAGGTTCTCTTGTAGAAAGAGAGAATTCTGGAACTCTCTTAGACGATGTTGTGAATGCGGTGAGGGTTATAAAAACGTACTATGATCATGTGATGACCATTGTTGATAACTCCACTATAAGTGCAAGAGAAGCAGAAAAAATGAATAGTATTTCTAAAGGTAATCCAAAATTTAATAATCATTTCTCCTCGATGTTGTATGAATCTAAAAATTTGATCTTGCGAGGTGCCCCTGGAACAGGGAAATCATATCTAGCAAAGGAAATTGCCGCTGATATTATCACAAACGGAGAGTTTAAAGACGGAAGAGCGATAAGATATGCCGAACTTTCAGAAGAGCAGAAACAGCAAGTTGAATTTGTTCAGTTTCACCCGAATTACGATTATTCTGATTTTGTAGAAGGACTTCGTCCCAAGAAAAATAATGACGGTACGATTAGTTTTGAATTGAAGGATGGTATCTTCAAACATTTCATTAATTGTGCTAGAAAAAATTATGAGGATTCATTGAAATCCCAAAAGACTATCGAAAAAGAGACTTCCGTTCAGGAAGCTATGGTGGAATTCTTCTCAAGTATAGATGTTGATAATGATACCTTCAAAACAATAAAGGGTAGCGAATTCATTATAACTGACGTTGATGATAATCATATAAATATTGTAATTCCTGCAAATGAAACATCTAACAAACTTTCGTTGAATACAGATGATCTTAGAAAAATGCTAGAGTCCGATCAAGATTTTACGAAAATTAAGGATGTAAATGCATTCTTTGGAAAAACTTTCGCATCTCAATCTTTTTCTTATTATTTTGCACTTTATAAAGTGATTAAAGATAAACGTGGGTTACCAAATAAAGTTGTACCGAAACAGACGGTAATGAAAAATTATGTTTTCATTATAGATGAGATAAATCGAGGTGAAATTTCTAAGATATTTGGTGAGTTGTTTTATTCCATCGATCCAGGCTATAGAGGTTCAGCTGGTGAGATTACTACACAGTATTCAAATATGCATACTGACCAGAATAAGAAATTCTATATTCCTGAGAACGTCTATATTATTGGAACAATGAATGATATAGATCGCTCAGTTGATAGTTTTGACTTTGCTATGCGTCGACGCTTCCGTTTTGTTGAGATTAAGCCTTCTGAACGGTTAGAAATGCTTGACTCATTGAAAAGCGATGTTAAACAAGAAGCCATAGAACGCATGAATAGATTGAATGAAGAAATTGTGAAAGAAGATGAATTGAATGAAAACTATCAGATAGGTGCAGCATACTTCTTAAAATTAAATTCTCTGAATTTCGAGCAATTATGGACAGATTATTTGAAACCTCTTTTGCAGGAATATGTTCGTGGAATGCGCGATGAACTAGCTATTATTGAACGTTTTAAAAATGCATATGACAAGGCTCCTGCCGAAGGTGATGCTGATGAATCAGATCAAAATTAAGGACAATTCATCAAACAAAAAGGATGCATTCAAAAAGATCGAAAAACTAACTGATAGGATTTTAAATAAAACACTGGAACAGCTGGAACGGGATGGTGTTTTTGTTTTTCCTGAATCAGTTGCCAATGCTGAGGATATAACTAAAGATCAAATGATTCTTCAGAGTGTCAATGACACTTACCGTTCAGGGAACGTGATGGGTTTTCTTGGGTATGGAAATGAAGAACGTTTGATAATTCAGTCTCGTTTCAGCAGAGGGAGCGAAGACTATTTCTTTCAATATCTCCTTGAACGGGTTTTGGATTATCCTAACATTGTGGATTTGCATTCTGATGCTGACTATAATAATAGGTTATTTAATTTTCTCATGTTTCTTTTCCCATATTATATGAAGACGGCAATGAGGAAAGGTCTCTTCAAAAAATATGTCCGGAATAGGTATAACAATTGTAATGTAAAAGGAATCATCGATATTGTAAGACATATTAAAAAAAATACTCCTTTCATAGGTAATATTGCATACAGCCAAAGGGAATTTTCGTACGATAATCATCTGACAGAACTGGTTCGCCATACAATAGAATTCATTAAAAGGAAGCCTTACGGGAACAGTATACTCAGTAGGGTAAAGGATGAAGTTTCTCTTGTGATTGAATCAACCAGGAATTACGAGTTATATGATCGGCAAAAGATAATTGCCGAGAATAAGAAAAACGTGGTTCGACATGCATATTTCCGTGAGTATCTTGCTTTGCAACAATTGTGTCTGCTTATTTTGCAGCACCAGAAGCATCAGATAGGTTCAGGCCCTATGCAGGTATACGGAATTTTGTTTGATGGATCTTGGTTGTGGGAGGAATATATCAGCACTTTAATAGGCGATGCATTTTACCATCCAATGAACAAAAGACGTTCAGGTGGACAACGACTATTTAACAATAATACTGGTTTGATTTATCCAGATTTCATAAGCAAAGATAAAGAAAGAAGAATAATTGCTGATGCAAAATACAAGCCTATTGAAAACATTGGGAACCGGGATTATCTTCAGGTGCTTGCTTATATGCTGCGCTTTGAGGCGAAAACTGGTTATTACCTCTATCCTGAAGAAAATAATCAGAATGTTCGGCAACTACTGTTGAATAGGGGAATTACCTACGAAGGTAAGGTATCTTATAGAAATGATGTCTATGTGGAAAAGTATGGACTGAAAATTCCAGTAGATGCGAATAACTATGATAAATTCAAATCACAAATGAAATTAAGCGAGAATGAATTACGGAGCAAATTTTAACTTATTTCTAGCATTTCTTTATTTTTTTAGGCGACTGAAAATGTGCGATAATGAGATTATTGATTTGGTTAAAATAGCAATTGAAATTTTTGCTAGATCTATTGTTCCAAATCATCGATACTTGTCATGGGAGCATTGTTACATTAAGTTTATTGAGGCTAGAAAATTTCGAGATTTACACCCTATTGATCAAGATAATTTATCTTTGCATCTTGCCTTTTATCTTGCAAGTTGGGGTATGTATCGAGGTTCTTCTTTTTTGCTTCAACGAGATTACAAAATTCATATACCAGTGGTTAATGAAATTTTGAATTCCGATTATGATGTGTTGGCAGGAATAAATTGGATAAATCAATCTGATGTTAATGATGCTTATAATTGTTTGAGAAATCTAGTAAAAAGATTAAAGAAAAAATACGCAGGAATTCGTGCAACTATTAATGATGATAAAGATGCGGATATTTCTGATGTGTTAATCACTAAAATTTTAATGGGAACTTTAGGATGTGTTCCTGCCTATGACAGATATTTTACAAGTGCAATAAAATTTTTAAAAATTAAACCTGGAACATTTAATACCAAAACAATGGCATCAATGAATAAACTCATAGAGTTTTATAAAAATCACTATTTCAAGTTAGAAGAAACAAGAAAAGGGTTGCAAATTAGAGATAGTCCAAACATCCTTGATTACCCGCAAATGAAAATTATTGATATGGGATTTTGGCAAATTGGTATGGCCTTGGATCCTAAAATATGGAAGAATGAGCATTCGAGAGAAGAATATAAATCAGATTTTGATTTTGTACTTGAACGTTTGAAGAAATGTTGTGATCATAAGTTTGTTCTACCTGAAACATATGATGAGAGTGATATGTAGTTTTTGCTTCAAGTATTAAAATCGTATGATTGAGAATTCATCTTTTGCTCTTATCTTCGATAAGTTTTAAACTATTTTAGTTATTCACCTGCTTGCTTATTTATCTCTTTTTGGCGATGTCATACTAAGTCGTAGAACTTAGGGAGAACTTAGGTATATCACGTTTTTTGATATTTCTTGCAATTGTTGCCGTTTTTGCTTGTTGTTCATAGTATTACTTTTATTTCTGAAGCCAAAGTCTCTCTCGTTCCCTTTTCTACGCCCCCATGTGTGCAAGTCTCGGTAATGTGACCTTACTTTTTTGGGCTATCCTATACTTGCTTCCCCGATACAAACTTAGTACTCTCCCCATATTTTTCGTAATATTGATCAAACTCCCCAGCCCTTATCCCAAGCCGTCTCCCGCCCTCTGCTAAGTGTTATTTTGCAACCCCAAAATTTTTCCCTGTTATCATAGCACCCGTCAAAAACCTCGCACTCAAGGAGCAATCATGGCGGAACCCGGACTTCCTTCGTTAGGCATGCTGGTCATGCTCACCGGCTTTCTCACCGGTATTGGAGCATCCCTGCTTATGCCCGGAGATGCCCTCCTCACCGGAGTATGCCGTCTTCACGGCGGGCTGGAACTTTCCGTACGCATCCAAGGTACTCCGATATCTTCCGGAAACACACAGAGCGGCACTTCTAAGCACGAAACTTCCCGGAGCTTTACCTCCCGGGTGCTTTCATTCCCGTCTCTGGAGAGTCCTGCCGCCCATGCTTTTGAATCCGTTCTTATCACCATGGTAAGGGAGAGGAAAACTATTGACGAGCGAGCAGATCAGGATTTTGCCTTTCAGGATACTCGTGCTCAAGCTCAAGCAGACATACAGGGGAGGACGGACAGAGCGAACCGGCAGGAGAGGGCGAACAGCGCGGACAGGTACGAAAGGGCGGATAAAACTTCCTCCCAGTATCCGATCTCGAACTATTCCGCTTCTCAAAACCGACTCAGCTCTAAGTCTCAGCATCAGGAGTCTGTTCCCAAGGATCTCAGCATCACTAATCTCGATGAACGGAGCTATGATGATCACTCCGGCTACAAAAGCCATTCTGGTCATCGTGACCTTCAATCTGCCCGAGACCTTGACCATCGTTACCCAAGCGACCTTCACGATCCTCGCAGTACCCACAACCGCCGCGACCTTTCCCCTGGAGAAGAGCTCGCCATCGTGCTGGCAGATCAGGCCATCGCCTTTCAGGAATACCGTGAGCTAAAGGATCATCCCCTTAAAGGCCTCCCTCTCCCTGAAAAGCGCCGCCTCCGGGAACTGCTCCGCCGGGAACGGGAGATGCTCCCCCGGAAGCTCCTGGATGCCTTTTACCAGGGAGAACCCATCCCCCTCCGGACAGACGTGCTCTCCGCCCGGGATCGCCTCCGGCTCCTCTCTATTTATTTCGGAGCCGTTTGGCATATACTTTCCGGAGAAATCCCGGCAGCGTTGATCCTAATCTTGGCTCTCCTCATAGACAGCGGCATTACCCGCTATCTCAGAATCAGGGATGGCTATCTTCCGGTACCCCGTGTGTACCGGATCTGCACCCTGGGGGCCGCTTTTCAGATCGGTGCCGCTCCGGTTTTGCTTATTCCCTTTTTGGTGCCCCCGGCATTGCTGCCGACAGTTTTCGGGGGCGGACTTATAACAGGAGGAGCCATCTTGTACGGCCTTACGCTGCACATCTCAGCCCGGCCCTCCAGTGATTTACTTGAACAGGAACTGTAAACCATGACCACAACCAAGAACTCTGAACACTCCGCTGTTAAATCTGCTGTTAAGCCTGCTGTCGCGCTTTCCAAAAACAACCCGCATGGCGAGTTTAGGAAAGTCAGCCTGCTGTCATTTGATTTGTCAGCCTATTTAAAGCCAATTCATGAAAAGACGAACCCCTTGTCTGCGCATTCCTCTTCAGACACATTGTCAGGCCCCCGGTCTTCGCTTGTGAAGAAATCCCCGGAGCCGGTGCGTTTGAAGACTGTCAATGTAAAGACCTTTTCGCATTCTGCCTTTCCGCATTCAGCTGCCTTGAAAACCGCTTTCTCGAAAACCGCTTATGCAAAAATGAGCTCTCTGTCATTTCGTTTGAATTTGAAGATGATCTCTGGGTCTCGCCCCTTGTCTTGCCTCATGTCAGGCCCCTCGTCTCGTCCCTTGTCAGGCACCTTGTTCCGTTCCTTGTCTGGCTCCTCTCCTCGTCCCTTGTCAGGCCCCTCGACTCGTTCCTTGTCAGACTCCCAGTCTGAGCTTTTGAAGAAATGCCAGCAGCCAGCCAGTTTGAAGAGCGGCCATGTAAAGAACTGCCTTTTGAAGACCTTCTCGAGTTCGGCTTATGTTAAAACCGCTGCTGTTTCGGAAACCGCTTATTTAAAAACCGGCCCTCTGCCATATCATTTGAATTTGAAGAAGATACCCGTGTCTCGCCCCTTGTCTGGCACCACGTCTCGCCTCTCGTCTGGCCCCTCGTTTCGATCTTTGCCAGCCCCCAAGTCTGCGACTGTGCTGGAATTACCGAAGGAGGCCCATCTGAAGAATGTCCGTTCAAAGAATCCCCGTGGGAATAACATCCCGACCTGGATATCTCAGAATAATATTTCCCTTGTCCGTGTGCCCCTTAAGAAAGTATTACTAAGACTGACCTATTTGAAAGCAGCGCAGCGTTCGGATAGCAAAAACCCCGAGCTGCTTAAAAAACTGGCCATGCTTATGACACCGGCTGCGAACACGCATTTCCCCCCGGAATCGTAACAAAGCAAGGCTTTAACCATGCTGTAACCAGCAGCTTCGTTAATTCCCTTTATCAGGAATCATTGGTGATCAGGAGCGGTTTTGTCCTGTGCTCAGGAGTGGCTTTGTCCTGTGATCAGGAACAGTCATGCCCTGTGATCAGGAACGGCAGCCCTGTAATCAGGATAGCAGCCCCTGTAATCAGGAACCGCTGTGCCCTTTAACCAGAAGCTGCTGCGCCTTGCCCCCGGAATCAGCTGCAACCGTACTTGACTGGAATCATGAACCAGCCGAGCCGTAACCCGCGACTCCGAACAAAAACTCAGAACATTAAACGAAACACTAACTTTTCAACAACAGGAACTTAAACAGGATCAGCTATGACTCAGATCGAAATCCCCCGTTATCTGGATGACCCTCCGGTGCTTCTCCTCTGGTCGGTGGATGAAATTGCGCCGCTTCTGGCCGGACTCTTGATCGGCATGCAAATAGGGCAGGCCTTTATCTGCACCGGAGCGGGACTTCTTATCACCCATTTTTACCGCCGCTGCCTCGAAAACAGTCAGGACGGCTTTCTGGCCCATTTCCTCTACTGGCACGGTTTAAGTCCGGCCCGAGGAAGAATCTTTCCCAACCCCTACATCCGGGAATTCGGCTGTATCCCGGAATTCCGGTAGGAAAGTATTGGGATACTGGAAATTGAGGCATCGGAAATTGAGACACCAAAAATCGAGCCAAAAATCGAGGCACCGGAAATTAAGACACCGGAACATGACAGAAATTCATTGCCTGTCCCTCACACAACTTACACCCGCAGACACCGCACGACAGAAACCATGATACAGGAACACACAAGAAGAACACTTACGCGGCCCAGAGCCGGAGCCGCATACCATGCAAGCAGCATAAAAAGACCCCGCAGGAAGAACCCGGCTCCGGATCATTTCGGGAGAACCCTGATCAGGAGAACAGCAAAAAACCATGACAGGAGATCATGATGAATCTACAGCGATTACTAACCTCATGGCAGGGGCTTAGGATGGCGGTTTTCAGTTTGGCTGCCCTGACCGCAGTCCTGACGGCAGCCAATTTGGCTCTGGCCCTGGGCCTGCTTTTCCGGGACGAAACCGTAGTTTTGGTACCCCCGGTGCTGGACTCCCGGGTCTCAATCACCCGGAGACAGGCGGACGAAGGACTCCTGAAGTCCTGGGGCCTTTACCTGGCCCAGCTTCTTGGGAATGCCACCCCCGGAAACACCGAGTTTCTCAAGGAATCCGTGGCTCCCATCCTGTCTCCCCGGGTGTTCGGCGAATTTATGACCGCTCTTAACACCCAGGCCGAGGAGATGCGGTTTGACAGGGTAAGCCTCCGCTTTGAGCCCCGGCTCGTCCAGTATGAAAAGAGCTCCGGCCTCGTGTTTGTCACCGGTCAGAGCGTGGCCGTGGGCCCCGGCGGCGACGAACGCCGCAAAGAAAGAACCTACGAATTTTTGATTGAGATCCAGAACTACATGCCCCTCCTGTCCCGCATGGACACCTACCAGGGGAGCGCCCGCACCGCCAAGGTACGGGAAAAGCTCCGGGCCCGGGAGAATCGCCGCTCCCGCCGGGAGGCCGAGAGAGCCTCCGGGAACCCGGGAGGCTTAACAGGCAGCAGTAACAGCTTTAACGATGAAATAAGGAACAGCGGATATGACTATTAGTACCACCCCGGAGCAAACCATGAAGAACGCTCTCGTCAGC
>DFFT01000083.1:8996-10248 GCA_002372325.1 Succinivibrionaceae bacterium UBA3769
GATAACACCAAAGAACGGAGCCGGATAAAGCAGGAGACCATAGGGCTAATCCTGAGAACCCTCCTCGGCATCATGGCTTTTTTCATCATTGTCATGGGGACGGCTCTTTACTCCGACGCCTATGCGGGAGAAGCTGGCGTGCTCCCGCCGGAGTTTCGCTTCAGCTTCAAGATCGCCCGGAATGATCTTAACCGCATTCTGTTTCCCTTTTCCGGGATCACGGTGAGCACCGTGGCCGAAGGGGAGATCAAAACCGAGGGCGGGGCTCTTTACGTGCTTCCGGAATCCGAGGAACCCCTGACCCTGTTTGTGTCCCCGGAGGACAATCCCGGAATAAGCTTTCTTTTGGAGCTTACACCGGTTTCGGGAAGGGCCAGAAGCTACACGATCCCGCTCCCGGAGCCTCTTAAGACTCCGGCCGGGGATCCGGAATCCGCCCGGGACAGCCGGACTCCCGTAAGCCGGGAAACCGCGCTTTCCCGGGGCTTCTCCGGGATCTGGCGGGCTCTCGACAGAGCAGCGGAGATCCCCGAGGAGATCCCGGGCTACACCTTTGTTCCGGAGAGCACGGTAAAAAAGCTTCTCGGGAAAACCGACACCCTCTGCAGCGGCTACCAGGAAACAGAGTTTTCCGGCGCCTGGCGTTCCGGCCCCTATCTCTACGTCATGCTGGTTCTGAAAAACAAGCTCGCCATAAAAACCGCGGCCCGCTGCGAAGGGAAACGCATTCTGGGATTCAGCATTCTTAACACCACCGAAATATTGCCTCAGGGCCGGCGGCGGATTCTGGCAGCTTTTCAGGGGAATTTCTGATGGACATGAAGTTTCTGGAAAACCTGAGTCCCGGCATGAAGAGAATGCTCACCTGGGCCGGGGCCGCCGCCGTTATCGGACTTCTGGCCCTGACTCTGGGCGGGCAGAATCCCCGGGAACGGCACCGGGATCGGGAAACGGTTAAGAATGTGTTTTCTGATATCAACACCAGAGAGGTAGGCGTGGACAGTCTCGCCGCCTCAGTAGATCTTATGCGGCAAAGAGAGGATCTCCTCCGGGGCGAGCTTCGGGAGATGCGGCGGGAAATGGATCTTATCAGGAAGAACGCCGGACTCCTGGGCGGCGGCGGTCAGGATCCCGAAAAGATCACCGCCCGCCTGAAGGAGATCGATGACATGCTGAATGAGTTCCGGGTGATCAAGAGTCTCCTTCCCAAGAGACTCCGGGAGCTCCGGAAGGAGGATGCCGCCCGGGAAGG
>DFFT01000083.1:10358-14282 GCA_002372325.1 Succinivibrionaceae bacterium UBA3769
CCCCGGACTCCCGGGATTCTTTAGTGCCCGAGGGAGCCTGCTTCGGCGAGAACTGTCCCGGAGAATCGGAGGCGCTTTCCCGGGATCTGGCTCAGGGGGGATCATCTTCCCATGATATCCGGGAGGAGTTTGTGTTTGAGGAGATTCCGCTGGAATCTGCGAAGCCGTCTCCGCAGTATAAGCCGCCGGTCAAGAGGCAGATAAGAAGAATCGGAGGCTCGGGATCCCCGGGATCAGCGTCTTCGGGTGGTTCCTATGGCAATGCTTCCGGAAAATCCGCTTCCGCCAGTGCTGCCGCAAAAAAAGTTCCCGGGGATCCTTCCGGCAGATCCTCCGGGAAGAGACAGGTTTATCTTCCGGCCGGAACCATCATGAGCGGGTATCTTCTTACCGGTCTCGACGCTCCCACCAGGGATGAGGCCCGGGGTGATCCCTTTCCGGTGCTCATCAACCTGGACAAATCGGCCATTCTCCCGGGGGACGGCCGTTATGATCTTTCCGGCTGCTTTGTGCTGGCGGCGGGCTACGGGGATCTCAGCTCCGAACGGGTTTATCTCCGGGCGGAAAAGCTTTCCTGCATGGGGAGCTCGGGCCGGGTGGCGGAGCAGAAGTTCAGCGCCTACATTTCCGGCGAGGACGGCAAGGCGGGGGTAAGAGGGCGGCTGGTTTCCAAGCAGGGACGGCTTATTGCGCGATCTCTCACGGCAGGTTTTCTGGAAGGGCTGGCGGGAGCATTTGATGTGAATCCGGTGCCGGTGATAAGCACCGTGGGCAACCACACCACCCAGTATCAGAGCGTCTACAGCCGGGATGCCCTGAGGAGCGCGGCGGTGTCCGGAGCCGGGAAGGCATTGGATCGGGTGGCGGACTTTTACCTCAGGCTGGCGGACAGCATGTTTCCGGTGCTGGAAATCGATGCCTCCCGGAGAATTGACATCATTGTCAGCGAAGGGGTGGCTCTGGAGTTTGATTTCCGGGGCCGGGAGGGCGCGGGAAGCGGCTTTTACCGGAATTCCGGGGAGGGGCTCTAACAAGATGAAGACCAGTTCCGGAACAGCTTTCTTATGCATGATCCTCTTATTCGTACCCCTCATCCTGATTTCCGGTTATGCCCGGGCGGGGGAGCCCGGGATGCGAAGAGCCGGCGGGAGCTCCTACTATCAGAAGCACGGGGAAGGATGGTTTTGGTATCAGGATCCCCCGGAGGAGCCGGAATCCCCGGATGAAGAGCCTCTCCCGCCGCTTCCGGAGCCTCCTCCGGTGTCAGGAACTTCCGTTATTCCGCCGCCGGAATACTCCGCGGACGGCCTTTATGCCGCAGCGTATCTTAAGAAGGCGCTCCCCCTTTATCTTGAGCGGGCCCTGGATGCTCCCACTCCGGAAAATGTTCGGGCGTACTTTGAGCTTCAGAAGATGAGCATGGATAAGAGCCAGAACTTTGCCGGCGCGGCTAAGCTCATGCCGCTTCTTCATCCGGAGCTTGACGAATCCCGGGGCCGGGCGGATTACGGCAGAGGGAGGGAGCTTCAGGACAGAATGGCGGAAGAGGCGCGGGAGCAGGATCTCCGCAGGATCTCGGAGCGGGCGGGGCTGTTTTTTCTGTACCGGAGCTCCTGTCCCTACTGCCGGGAAGCCCTGCGAGAGGTGGAGAGACTGCGGGGGTACGGTTTTCAGGTGCTGGGGATATCCCTGGATCAGGGGCTCCTCCCTGTGCCGGGAGCCATCCGGAACGTTTCGGATCCCGCCATGGCCGGGGTTTTGGGGATCACCTCCGTGCCGGCTCTGGTGCTGGCGGCTCCCGGGACGGATCGCCAGTATGTTACGGTCTCGGCCTCTCTCCTGAGTCCCCGGGAAACCGAAAACCGCATTGTGGCTGCCGGGCGTCTTCTGGGAGTGCTGGAGCAGGATGATGAGTACAAGTAAGGGCATGGCGGCAGAAGAGGGAAAAACGCCCCGGGATGACGATAGCCCCATGGAATAATCCTATGCGGGGTTTAATTCCCTGCTGGGACAAACTGCGGTGTCTCGGGTTACCTGATTTTCCATGAACTCTGTCGATATAGTCCCGGTCAACCGGATTCTTCCGGTTGTACCTGTCTCATTCTAATGCTGCATTTTCGATCCTGGCGACCATGTTTTTTTTGTCAGTGATCGATACTCATTAAGTTTTTCGCGCATTAAGTTTTTCGCGAAGGTCTGATGACAGCTCATACTGTTTGAAATATCCTTCCACAATGCCACTGTAACTGGCATCAGAAAGTCCCTTTTTTACCAATATATGTCTTTCCAGATCGTACACTGTGGCATTAGCAATACTGTTCAATACAAAGGGCGAGTGTGTTGTAACTATAAATTGAATGTTAGGAAACAATTCAGTCAATGCAGAGAGCACCTTCTTTTGAAGTTCCAAGTGCAGATGATTTTCGATTTCATCGATCAGCACAACTCCAGGCATCAGGAACTTGGTTACTCGTTTATCCTGCCGTTGCATTCGAAGAATCAGGTCTATGACGATATCCAAAATCGCAGAAAAACCATCTGAAGCAGTATTGAAATCAAAAGGTTCACGGTTTTTAACAATGAGAGAAAACTTGAATGTGTCTTCATTGAATTTTATAAGAAGTGACGGATCATCATAGATACCTCTTAATATCTCTTGCAGTCTGTCAAACCATTCTTCAATTTCCTGCGCCTTTTTGTTATCTTTTTTTACTATGGCAAGTGCTTGTGTCATTTTCAAGTCAAGAAGATATGAGAGGAATATAGATCTGGTGCTTTCCTTTATGCTGTAGCTGTCTTTTAAAATTGTTTTCTCAACATGCTTTGGTTCTGGAGAGTGAAACGCTCTTGTCGCTCCATAATATGATAGAATAAAGTCTCCCTGTTCAAAAGCCAATTTAATCTCACTCGGTTCTTTCGAAAATTCCAAATCAACTCCAGCTGTTGACTTTTCAATTTTTTCCTCACATAAACTGATGCATTTTTCTATTTGAAGAATTTGATTTTGATCATTTTTCTTTTTAGCATTCTCAAGAGCATTCTTGTTAAATTCCAAAAGCTGTCTCGATTCATAAGGATCGTTAGTTTTTGAAACTGAATAGAGATATGTCTGAATAGCTTCAAGCAGGCAGGTTTTCCCGCTTCCATTATTTCCGGTAAGAATTAAATGACGTTTACCTTCTGAGGAAATAATAATTTTTAGATTGTGAAGATGTCTCACTTTAAGGATATTTATTTCTTTAATATATAACTGTTCCACCGTTATTCTCCGAAATATCTAAATAGCCCCATAGAGGCAAGAGATTTCTCTCCTTATCATCATATTTCACAAGAGCCCACTTTTATCGCAATACGAGCTATTTACAGTACAAATCCCCTGAGTATGGCCGTTTTATCTCTGCATCCCCCATGAAAGAAGGCGTCAGGCCGTGGTGAGTTCAAAGTTCGGTACATAAGTTTGCCTTTTTGAAAAACCATAAGGCTTTAGAGCCTGCCCATGTATTTGAGATGAGGGACAATACTTTTTTTGGGGAAAAGGAGAAACTTGGAGGCCATCCACGGTAACGAAATTTGAAAAGTGACACGATCAAAGACGGAGGTGGACATGCCTGCACCCCCTGTTCCTTTTTGGCATTTGCAAAATACTGATAGAAAACTGGGGTTAATGAGAAACGCATACATATTTAGAGGCTCGACACTCTGTAAAAAATGCTGCGGAAGTATAAACTAATTTTTGCAGATTTGCCCATCTCCGCATAGCCGCCTAAACTGAATCGGATGACTAAAATTTTGATTATAAGCCATAACGAGCCGTAAATCAGTACCTGGTCATCACAAATTGTCGCATTCACGGCACTATACGGGCAAGAAGAAGGTCGAGAAGGATGTTCTCTCCCTGAATCAGGAATTCTTCGGCAGCGATCC
>DFFT01000049.1 GCA_002372325.1 Succinivibrionaceae bacterium UBA3769
CTTCTCTTTTTAAGCGAGATGCTGCACACCCAATATGACCGGAGGGCGTTCATTATCGTTGACGGTTACGATGATCCCCTGGAAGCAGCCACCCAAAACGGCTATTACGATAAGATGCTTAACGTAATAGCCGGAATGCTGGAAACCGCCCTTAAGACCAATTACCACCTTGAGAACGGCTTTGTCACCGGAAAACTCCATATCTCCTTTCAGAGCATCTATTCAGGCTTTAACAACTATGTCGAAACCAACATCACCAATAATAGCTATGCCGAATTCATGGGATTTACCAAAGACGAAACCGCAGCCCTTCTGAAAGCTCACGGCATGGAAAACCGCCTTCAGGACGTTATGGAATGGTACGGAAGCTATAACTTTGCCGGAAATGAGATGCTTTGTCCAGGGAGCGTTACCAAATTCCTCTCCCGGGCTCTCAATGCGAAACCCGAACCCGCCGCCTTCCGGCCGGAAAGCTTCCGGGCAAATTCCGGCATAAACGACATCCTTGAGATCCTGATGAAGAGCCCCCGGGCGAAGGATATCCAGCGTTTTCAGAATCTTCTGGAAGGCAAAACAGAAGAAATTATCCTCCGGGAATTCACCACCTATCCGGCCATCACCTCAAACACCGATTTTGATACCTTTGCCAACCTGATGCTGCATACAGGATATCTTACGGTGGCAAAGGATGCTGTTCCCTCTGCCAGGAACAGAGCAGTGGTCAGAATTCCCAATAATGAGGTTCTGGAATGCTTTTCCGATAAAGCGGATACGATTTTCAGCGCAGGCAATCCGGAATGGCTGGCAAAGGCCATGACGCTCCGGGATGCTCTGTTAAGCGGGGATGCGGATCAGGCTCAGGACATCATGAATGCCATGCTCCGGATGTTTATCAGCACGCGGGAATTAGGCAGCAAAGCCTTTTACCGTGAATTTATGACCAGAGCTCTCGGCGTAACCACCAGGGCGGAAATGAAACTCGCATTCAGCGATGAAGGCGATAAAGAATGCTTTGATCTCGTTATCCGGGATGACAGCGTAAGCTCAGCCGTCATCATGAAAGGCAGCATAAGCGAAAGCTCCAGGGCTTCCGCGCGGAGCAGGGAATGCACCAAGGCTCTTCAGCAGATTGAAGAGAGTAGCTATAACTCTGAGCTTAAAGAGGGGTATGATGCTGTAAGGAAGCTCGGCATCGTATTCTTCAAGAAGATCTGTGTGATAATGGAAAAGAGCCAGCTGGATAAAGCGGCAGAGTAACCAATGAAAGCCCGTGTTTTCAGGTAAGCGTTCTTCTCGTAAAGCCCTGTCTTTGCTCTGGAATGAAATAAACAGAAAGGAGACCATAAGAAATGGCCTCCGGTAATAAAACGGAACCGCAATGCGTGCAAAATCACCAAAAATTCATTTTTCGTTTGCGTATTGCTGCGGTGATTCAGTTATTCAGTGTGCTGATGTGCAAAACTGCCAAAAATGAAACATTTACTTGGAAAATGAACATTGAGAATAATGCGTTCATCCGGCCAAATGTCCAGAATACGGCGTCAACTTGGATTATTTGAGGATATTTTTGCAAAGAACAGCCATTGCTGTTACAAACATGTTTGCGCCTTAAGGACAGGATATGACTGAATTGCTAACATACCGGAATTTTGCAGTAGGTATTGAAAACTTTGAGGAACTCAGAGCCAGAAAACTTGTGTATATTGACAAAACCTCCTATCTTGAAGACCTGGTACAGCGTTCCAAGGTTACATTGCTCCTGAGGCCTCGGAGATTCGGCAAAACTCTTTCCATGAGCATGCTGGCCTCTTTTTTGGAAATGAACTATCAGCATCCGGAGGACAAAAGCCGGCCGGAAAGGCTCTTTAAGGATCTGACCATCTATAAGAACAAGGCTTTCTGCGATGAATACATGGGACGATTCCCGGTTATCAGCATTTCCCTGAAATCCGTTCAGGGGAGAGATTTTGTGGGAGCCATGAACAGACTTCTGGAAGTTGTGCTGGGACCTCTTTTTGACAAATATGATTTTCTTCTTTCAAGCAATAAACAATCTAAAGCGGCAAAGAAAGCGCTTGAATGGAAAATTGATTTTTGTATGGATGGCGACAAAGACCTTACTAAAAAAACCGTGATGGCCAAAGCTGTAAGACTGGCGATAAGCTCTGTTTTGTTCCTCAGCAAAATGCTCTCAAAGGAATACAAACGAGAGACTGTGATAATCATCGACGAATACGATGTTCCCTTGCAGAAGGCAAAAGTGAACGGCTATTACGATGACATGCTGGACGTAATCAAGGAAATGCTGGGAAATGCCCTTAAAACAAACACCAGCCTGGAAATGGGCTTTGTAACCGGATGTCTCCGCATCGCTCATCAGAGCATCTTTACTGACATCAATAATTTTGACGAATTTGGCATCAAAGATGCCTCGTATTCCCGGTTTATCGGACTCACCAAGGACGAAACCACAAAGCTTCTCAGTCAGTGCGGCATGGGAAACCGCCTCCCTGACGTTCTTGAATGGTATGACGGCTATAATTTTGCCGGACACAGCATGCTGTGCCCCTGGAGTGTTCTCAAATTCCTGTCCCGAGCACTTGATGCGGAACACGATCCGGAAATATTCCAGCCGGAAAACTACTGGGCGAATTCCAGCGGCAACGACATTATCGAGATCTGCATGAGACGTCCCCGGGCGAAGGATATCCAGCGCTTTCAGAATCTTCTGGAAGGCAAAACAGAAGAAATTGTCCTCCGGGAATTCACCACCTATCCGGCCATCACCTCAAACACCGATTTTGATACCTTTGCCACCCTGATGCTGCATACAGGATACCTTACGGTGGCAAATGATGCTGTTCCCTCCGCCAGGAACAGAGCAGTGGTCAGAATTCCCAATAATGAGGTTCTGGAATGCTTTTCCGAGAAGGCGGAGACGATTTTCAGCGAAAGCAATCCGGAATGGCTGGAAAAGGCAATGACGCTCCGGGACGCCCTGTTAAGCGGGGATACGGATCAGGCTCAGGACATCATGAATGCCATGCTCCGGAGGTTTATCAGCGTGAGAGACACCAGTCATGAGTATTACTATCACATGTTCCTTTCCGGGGTACTATCCATGACCGCTGAAGAGAATATCGATGTAATTTCCCAGATTGAAAAGGGTGATGGCTATCCGGACATCGTTATTGATAACAAAAGGAACAGAGAAGCGGTGATCCTGGTACTCAAAAAATCCGACGGGCAGAAGTTCTCGCAGCTGAAAAAGTGGGCAGAGGATGCTCTGGATCAGATAAGGACAAATGCTTACGACAGAGATTTCAAAGACCGGAAATACCTGAAAATTTGTAACTTCGGCATTTCATTTTTCGGGAAGGAGTGTCTCGCGCTTAAAATGCCGGATGACTCCGCCGCAAAATGAGGAACACCCCCGATAAGAAACATAACCGGCTGTCATCTGATGGCCGGTTTTGCTTTTTCGCCGGATGCTGCAGCTTTCGGATCCGGAGAAAACTGTCTTAAGCCCCGTTAAAACCTGAAAACAAAGCGGCGGGAAGGCAGGCAGGAAAGCAATGCCTTTGGAGATCGCCTCCGAAATATCCGAAAACATAGTTTTTCGCTGACACCCCGGGCCGCCAAATCCGGTTTTTTCCGGTTCCTCCAGATGAAAAACAGCATAAAACCTCCGAAAAATTCATTTTTTATCACATTTCTGAGCAGCGTATTTGCGGAAATTGCCTACTGCGTCACCATCCGATAACGGCAATCGTGTAAGATTAAATGCGGGCTTGCTGCGATTATAAGCCCGCAGCATCTTATAAATTAACGTTTGAATCATCCGCCTATGGACCTCCCTGACACCGCCTCTCTTTTGAAGCCGCTCCCTGACAACGACGTCGGCGAAAATATGGAATATGATCCGCTTTACATGCAAATGGAGGAACTGGCCATCAGCGTTCCCCCTTCGGAAATGGGAGATTCGGTAAGCGCGGGACGGGATCCGGATTACCGGAATCTTGTTAAAAACACCACGGCGCTGTGGGGAAAAACCCGGGATCTCAGAGTAGCCGTCTATCACACGGTGGCTGCCTTCTGCCTGAACGGCCTTTCCGGCATGAAGCAGGGCCTCGAGATGATCGCTTATCTCTGCGAAGATCTCTGGGACAAATGCTATCCCGAGCTGGATCCCGATGATGACAACGATCCCACGGAAAGACTTAACATTCTCAGCATTCTCTCCCCGAAGCCCGGAAGCTACAACGACCCCATCGATTTTGTCGGACAGTTCCGGAAACGCCGGATCTGCGATGTCCTGCCCTATTCCCTCAGGGACGCTCTTCTGGCTCAGGGCATCATTCATGCCGGGGAAGACAGCGATCCCGTGAATCCGGCCCAGCTGGCCGGGGCTTTCTCGGCGCTGCCCCGTAATGTCATCGGGGATCAGTATCAGCTTCTCACCGAGGTAAGCGATCTTTTAAACAACATCCGCGACACCATCAACGCCAAAATCGGCGATGCCGCTTCGGTGAATTTTGAAACCCTGGAAAAGGAAACGGGCTATCTGGACAAATTCCTGAAATCCCAGCTTTCCGAAGGCGGCAACGAAGCCCCGGCGGATGAATCCGGCGGAATGGCCGATGCCACTCCGGAGGCCGGGGTTGCCGCTCCCGCCGCAGCGCCGCAAAAGGCAATAAAAGATTTGAACACTCTTATCGTCACCAACCGCAAGGACGCCCTCCTCCTTATCAGCAAGAGCGCCGATTATTTCCGGAATGCGGAGCCCTCAAGCCCGCTCCCTTTCCTTCTGGACAGAGCCGTCCGGATGTCGGACATGAACTTTATGGAGATCCTTAAGGAAATCGACCGGAACTCACTGGATCGGGCCCGGGAACAGCTGGGGGTGAAGGAAGACGACGATTAAATTTGAATTTTTTAGAATAATCTGTAACCGCGCTTGCATTCAGGCGTTGTGTATACGGATGCTTCAGAAACTGTTAAAAAATTAAAAACAGAAAGTTAAAGGAGATAATCCCATGGCAGGTACAAATTCTCAGAAGTTTGTGGGAAAGAACAGAGCCCCGCGGGTGCAGGTTGAATACGATGTCGAGCTTTACGGCGCCGAAAAGAAGGTTAATCTGCCCTTCGTTATGGGAGTGATGTCTGACCTTTCCGGAAAGCCGGCAGAACCCCTTCCCAGCGTGGAGGAGCGCAGCTTTCAGGAATTCGATGCCGAGAACTTCGATGACAGAATGAAGAGCATCAAGCCCAGAGTGGCCTTTTCCGTGCCCAACACCCTTACCGGCGAAGGCAATCTGGCAGTGGACATTACCTTTGAAAGCATGGACGACTTTTCTCCGGACAAGGTAGCCGAAAAGGTAGAGGGCCTCAAGCAGCTTCTGGAAGCCCGGAAGCAGCTCTCCAACCTCTTAAGCTACATGGACGGCAAGACCGGCGCCGAGGAGCTTATCGCCAAGATCCTCAAGGATCCCGCCCTTTTGCAGGCTCTGGCCAAGGAAGCCAATCCTGAAAAGACCGCCGCCCCCGCTGAGAATACTGACAAGGAGTAATGGAAAATGAGCGAACTCGAACAAGCGCAAGCCCAGGAACAGCAGACCTCCGGCATTGAGGTATCAGATTTTGACCGGCTCCTGGAGCAGGAATTCAAGCCGAAGTCCGACGAAGCCAAGTCCGCCGTGCAGAATGCCGTGCAGACTCTGGTGGGACAGGCTCTCCAGAATGCCAATATCGTCAGCGACGATGCCATCAAGAGCATTGAGAGCATCATTGCGGAGCTGGACAAGAAGCTGAGCACCCAGGTTAACGAAATCATTCATCACAAGGATTTCACCAATCTGGAAAGCGCCTGGCGGGGAGTGTCCTATCTCGTCAACAACACCGCCACCAGCGAATCCCTGAAGATCCGCGTGATGAACATCAGCAAGAAGGATCTCCTCAAGACCATGAAGAAGTTCAAGGGCACCTCCTGGGATCAGAGCCCGGTCTTCAAGAAGATCTACGAGGATGAATACGGCACCGCCGGCGGCGAACCCTTCGGCGCTCTGGTAGGAGATTACTACTTCAACCAGACCGGCCCGGATATCGAGCTTCTGAAGGGTATCTCCCAGGTAGCCGCCGCAGCTCATGCGCCTTTTATCTCCGCAGCCGATCCTTCCATTATGAATCTGGACAGCTGGCAGGATCTCTCCAAGCCGCGGGATATCAGCAAGCTGTTCTCCACTCCGGAATATGCCGCCTGGAGATCCTTCCGGGAATCCGACGACAGCCGCTATGTGGTGCTGACCCTGCCCCGGGTGCTTTCCAGAGCTCCCTACGGCCAGGACACCAATCCGGTGGAGGGCTTCAACTATACCGAGGACACCAATCTGGGGGACTCCAAAAACTACAACTGGATGAATGCGGCCTATGCCATGGGCGTAAACATCAACCGCTCCTTCAATGACTACGGCTGGTGCGCTCATATCCGCGGCGTGGAGTCCGGCGGCGTGGTGGAATCCCTGCCGACTCACACCTTCCCCACCGATGACGGCGGCGTGGTGATGAAATGCCCCACGGAAATCGCCATCACCGACCGCCGGGAGGCAGAGCTTTCCAAGAACGGCTTCCTGCCCCTCTGCTACTGGAAGAACACCGACTATGCGGTATTCCTGGGCGGCCAGACCGTTAACAAGCCGCAGGAATACGACAACCCTGACGCCACCGCCAATGCGAACCTGTCAGCCCGGCTGCCGTACATTTTTGCGACCTCCCGCTTTGCGCACTATCTCAAGTGCATCGTGAGAGACAAGATCGGTTCCTTCAAGGAACGCAGCGATATGGAAAGGTGGCTTTCCAACTGGATCTCCAACTACGTAACCTCGGATCCCAATGCCTCCGATGAGGTTAAGGCCAAGTATCCTTTGGCCGAGGCCAAGGTAGTGGTGGAGGATGTGGAAGGGAATCCCGGCTACTACAATGCCAGATTCTACCTGAGGCCGCATTACCAGCTGGAGGGACTGACCACCTCCCTGAGACTTACCACCAAGATCCCCAGCGCCGGGAAGTAGTCTCAGAACAGGGCCCCCGGGATTCCGGGAGGCTCCTAAGAATTACCCGGACAGCCCAGAGCGGCTTCCGGAAAAGATTCTGGGAAACCAGAGAAATTGGAGCGCGCAATGCGTCTCCGTGAGGATGTTCATTTTGAATAGGAGAACTTTATCATGGCATCTGATTTCTTTATTAAGCTCGACGGCATCGATGGTGAGTCAGCTGACAAGGGCCACAGCAAGTGGATTGAAGTTGTTGACTTTAAGCTCGGTTCCATGCAGAACGTGACTTCCGGCCGTAGCACTGACGTTTCAGGCAGAGGCACCTTTATGCCCTTCACCTTCACCCATCTCCTGGACAAGGCATCTCCCAAGATCCAGCAGTACTGCATGAACGGTTCGAAGATCGCTAAGGTTCAGTTCAATGTTTGCCGCGCCATTGCCGGCGTCCAGGTTCCTGTATACGAGGTAACCATGGAGCAGTGCAAGATCGTCAAGGCAGCCATTGCCTCCGTTGTAGCCGGCGCCGAAGCTCCTGTTGTTCTTCCCACCGCTGAAAAAGCCTGTGTCCCGGTAGAAGTAGTTGATATTGTTGCCTCCAAGATCACCTGGAAGTACACCGCAATCAAGGACGACAATACCAAGGACGGCGCTGTTGAAGCTTCCTTCAACCAGGTAGAGAATGCCTAATTAAATATATTCAGCATCAAAGACAGATTCCCCGTAATCTGTCTTTTTTGTTGTTTCCGGGCTGTCCGGAATTAAAGTGACTAATGAATTACCCTCTTTCTGATTAATTAAGAGCTTCCCGAAAGCCCCAATCAGGAGATTACCGCACATGATAAAGCTAAAGAACAAACAGATCTTTGACAAACTTTCCGACATGGCCCGCCAAGCACTGGTAAGCGCCACCACCCTCTGCAAAACCCGGGGGAACCCCAGCGTGGATATCGCCCACTACCTGAATCAGATCCTTTTGGGAAAGCCTGCTGATTTTCATGAAATTATCCGCTATTTCGGCATTGACGAAGCCCGCCTGTCCGCGGATCTGGTAAAGGCTCTGGATACCCTGCCCCGGGGCGCCAGTGCTATTTCCGGGTTTTCATCGTCATTGGAAACCGCCATTCAGGAAGGCTGGATGGCTGCCTCCCTTGTTTATAACAGCCCCTTTATCAGCACCGGACATCTCCTTCTCGCCATTAAGCTGAATTCCGATTTAAGCCGTCTTCTCCATGGAATCAGCTCCGAGATGGTGAAGATCAACGGAGACCTTCTGCAGGAAAAGTTCCTGGAAATCACCGGAAACTCTCCTGAAGGCGCGGTTCTGCCATCCTCCAGTGATACCGGAACCGGACAGGTTTCCCGGCTTATGAACGATTCCGGTCTCCGCAAGGGCGAGGCTCTGGAGCTTTACACCACCGATATGACCGCTCTGGCCCGGGAAGGCAAGATCGACGGCATTGTGGGCCGGGATGAAGAAATCAGAAAGATGCTGGACGTGCTCCTGAGACGCCGGCAGAACAACCCCATCCTCACCGGCGAGGCCGGCGTGGGCAAAACCGCCGTGGTGGAAGGCTTTGCGGTAAGACTGGCCAAAGGGGATGTCCCGGACTGCCTGAAGGGCACCGTACTGCGCTCTCTGGATATGGGACTCCTGCAGGCCGGAGCCTCCATGAAGGGCGAATTTGAAAACCGCTTAAAGCAGGTCATCGAAGAAGTTAAATCCTCCGATGTCCCCATTATCCTCTTTATCGATGAGGCCCACGCCCTCATCGGAGCCGGGGGCGCCGCCGGACAGAACGATGCCGCAAACCTCATAAAGCCCGCGCTGGCCCGGGGCGAGCTCCGCTGCATCGCCGCCACCACCTACCGGGAATATGTGAAGTATTTTGAAAAGGATCCGGCCCTGACCCGCCGTTTTGAAAACATTCTGGTGCAGGAGCCCGATGAC
>DFFT01000021.1 GCA_002372325.1 Succinivibrionaceae bacterium UBA3769
CTGCCGCAGGGACAGGGATCATTGCGGCCGACCTTCGGCATGGCGGTATTGCTGGCCGCCTGAGCCTTTTCATCGGCAACCTTGTGAGCCGCCTCATTAAACTGACTTTCCGCCAGCTCTGCCTGCGCCCGGCGCTGCTGCTCCAGCTCCTCGGGGGTCTGGATCTGAATCTGAATTCTGCAAAGCACGCTTACCACCTGGTTCTTGAAGTTCTCCAGAAGCTGGCTGAACATATTAAAGGCTTCCAGCTTGTACTCGTACTTCGGATTCTTCTGAGCATAGCCCCGGAGACCAATGCCCTGACGCAGGTAATCCATAGCGGCCAGATGCTCCTTCCAGAGAGCGTCCAGACACTGCAGCATGATATTGTGCACCAGAGAGAGAGCCTGAGCATCGCCGATAAGCTTCTTCTTTTCTTCGAAGACATCCAGAGCGTGCTTGATAATGCGCTCCCGGAGGGGCTCCTCGTAAAGCTTCTCGTCCTGCTTCAGCCATTCATCAATGGGGAGATCCAGGAGGTAGACGTTTCTGAGCTCAGCCATAAGCCCCTTGACATCCCAGGTCTCAATAAGAGAGTTCGGCTGAATGAAACGGCTGATGGCGCCGTTGAGGACATCAGTCATAATCTCGTCCACGGCCTCAATGCCCACCTTGTTGTCCAGAAGGGCGTTACGCTCCTCGTAAATAACCTTGCGCTGCTCGTTGGCTACATCGTCATACTCCAGGAGGTTCTTGCGAATGTCAAAGTTGCGGGTTTCCACCTTGCGCTGCGCATTCTGAATAGCCCGGGAAACAATGGGATGCTCCAGGGACTGACCGTTTTCCATGCCGAGACGGCGCATGACGTTCTTGATCTTGTCGGATCCGAAGATCTTCATGAGATTGTCTTCCATGGACAGGTAGAATCTGGAGGATCCCGGGTCGCCCTGACGTCCGGAACGGCCGCGGAGCTGGTTATCGATACGGCGGGATTCGTGGCGCTCGGTGCCGATAATGTGGAGACCGCCGGCCTTCACCACGGCATTATGCCGCTCCTGCCAGGCGTTTTTGACCTTTTCGATTTCTTCGGGAGTCGGGTTTTCCAAAGCATCCAAATCCGCCTGGAGAGATCCGCCCAGCACAATGTCGGTGCCGCGGCCGGCCATGTTAGTGGCAATGGTCACAGTGCCGGGACGGCCGGCCTGAGCGATAATCTGAGCTTCCTTGGCATGGAACTTGGCATTAAGCACCTGATGGGGAATCTGCTCCTTATTCAGGAAGGCCGAAAGCTTTTCGGAATTTTCAATGGAAATGGTACCCACCAGCACCGGACGGCCGGCTTTGACAGTTTCCTTGATATCCTCCACGATGGCTTCATACTTTTCCTGCTCGGTAAGATAGATAAGATCCGGCAGATCCTTTCTGATCATGGGCATGTTGGTAGGGAGCACCACGGTATTAAGCCCGTAGATCTGATTGAATTCCGCAGCCTCGGTATCGGCAGTGCCGGTCATGCCGGCCAGCTTCTCATACATGCGGAAGTAATTCTGGAAGGTAATGGAGGCGAGAGTCTGGTTTTCCGACTGGATCTTAACATGCTCCTTGGCTTCCACGGCCTGATGCAGGCCGTCAGACCAGCGCCGGCCCGGCATGGTGCGCCCGGTGTGCTCGTCAACAATAACGACCTCGCCGTCCTTGACAATGTAGTCCACGTCTCTGGTAAAGAGGACATGAGCCCGGAGAGCGGCCATGACATGATGCAGAAGAGCGATATTCGCTGAGGAAAACAGGGAATCATCCGGAGACAGGAGCCCGGCCTTCACCAGAAGTTCCTCCACATGCTCCTGACCATGCTCGGTAAGATAGGTCTGGCGGAACTTGAGATCCTTGGTATAGTCCCCGTCTCCCTTGTATTCCTCGGAGTCCTCCTTTTCCTGCTCAACGAGCTCCGGAATAATGGCATCAACCTTGATATAAAGCTCGGAGGAATCAGCGGAGGGACCGGAAATAATCAGCGGGGTGCGGGCCTCATCGATAAGTACTGAGTCCACCTCGTCCACGAGAGCATAATGCAAAGGTCTTTGCACTCTCTGGGCGGGAGTATAGGCCATGTTGTCTCTGAGGTAGTCAAAGCCGAATTCATTGTTGGTGCCGTAGGTAATGTCGCAGGCGTAAGCGGCTCTCTTGGCCTCCGCATCCATGCCCGGAATGTTGCAGCCCACGGTCATGCCCAGGAACTCATACATGGGCCGGCTCCAGTTGCTGTCGCGGGTGGCCAGGTAGTCATTTACGGTAACCACATGCACGCCTCTTTTGGTGAGAGCGTTAAGGTATGAGGGGAGAAGCGCGGTCAGGGTCTTGCCTTCGCCGGTTTTCATTTCCGCGATTCTGGCATCGTTGAGCACCATGCCGCCCATGAGCTGCACATCAAAGGGACGAAGCCCCAGCACTCTGTTAGAGGCTTCTCTTACCAGGGCAAAGGCCTCGGGGAGGATGCTTTCCAGAGATTCGCCCTTGGCGACCCGATCGATGTACTGCTGCGTGTATGTTTTAAACTCTTCGTCTTTGAGAGCCTTGAATTTAGGCTCCAGAGCATTAATTTCCAAAACCTTTTTCCGCAGCTTCTTTACTGTTCTTTCATTGCTGCTGCCGAATATTTTTGTTAAAAGTGACTGTATCATGTGCTAATTCTTTAGTAGTCTGAAATCATTGTTAAGGGTGTCAGCCCCGTACCGGGCATCATTTTACATGACTGCCCCCTGATTTGTCCCGCTTTGCCATAGTGACAAATAAGGACAGAATCCGCCTGCTACTCTATATAATGACGTTTTGTCATTCTTTCAATGGAAGGGAAAAGAAATTGCTATCCTGCCGGCGTTTTTACGGGATTATTTCCCGGATATTCCTCCGGAAAGTAATGCCTTAGGAGGTTCCGGTCTTCTGCCGTAAAGATACAAATCATCCGTAAGAGCCCGGGCATAGTCAGAATAGTCCCCTGAGGCATCCCGGATACTGAAATGCTCCTGAAAATCCGGCGGGAGAGCTCCGTTATGACCGGCTGCCGGAAATGACATAGCCGCGCCCGCTCTCCCGAAAATATAAAAGCCGATATAGGGCTTCAGTTCCGGCCGTGATGAAACCAAGGTGCCCAGCCTTACTGAAAAGCCCTTTTCCGCGGCATGCTTCTCATACTCGGGAAGTCTTTCCGGGGGAAATACCGCGGCCGCCCACCCCGGTTCCTCCAGGGTTCTGTGAGCCATCTCCCAGAAGGCCGCGGCGCCCCAGGACTGCTCCGTTCTGGCCAGGCCCCGGACTTTAGTTTTCAGGGGCGGAGAATTCTTATAATAAGGAGGATTGGAAACTATTGCCGCAAAGCCTTTCCCGCCGTCTTTTGCAAAACCTTCTCCGGCTCCGGCAGCAAAATTGCGGATATCCCCCGGAGATGCCGCAAGGCGGGAAGACCAGGGGGACAGCGCAAAATTCCTGGCCGCCGTGTCAGCCGCCCGGGGATCGATGTCAATGGCAAAAATCTCCGCCCGGGGTCTTCGCTGCGCCAGAAGCAGGGCCAGAATTCCGGTACCGGTTCCCGCATCAAGCATGCGTTCAGACGCTGTTTCAGGAAGATAAAAGCCGCACCAGGATCCGAAAAGGACGCTGTCTGTAGTCAGAGACATCCCGATGGAATCAAAGGAAACACCGAACTCTTGGAAATAGAAGATTTTTTGAGACATGCTTTTGAGAATTCGCTTTGGAGCGGGAAACGAGGTTCGAACTCGCGACCCCAACCATGGCAAGGTTGTGCTCTACCAACTGAGCTACTCCCGCCCAAAACTGAGTGATTATTGACTGGAGCGGGAAACGAGGTTCGAACTCGCGACCCCAACCATGGCAAGGTTGTGCTCTACCAACTGAGCTACTCCCGCAGTCAACGAGGTGCATTATACAGTTCTTTCCCCCTTTGACAAACACTTTTTTAAAATTTTTCAAAAAAACTTGTTTTTTGGTTATTTTTTGAGCAATTGCAGCCTGTTTGGAGTCTTTTTTGGGGGTTTTAAGCTGCTGCCGGAGGATTTTCTGCCCTTTTGCCCCGAAAAGCTCCTTTCTGCTGCCGGGAATTAGCGGAAGATCTCTGAAAGCTCCGGCTCTCGGAAAGCGGCGCAGATCCCTGCCGTTGCTCCCCTGCGCCCCGCGCTGCTGCCTAAGCAATGTTTTTCCTTTATAATTTTAACCAAACACAGACGCCGGAACCGGAAATGCCAGTTGTGGTTGGTTAATTTAGTTTG
>DFFT01000016.1 GCA_002372325.1 Succinivibrionaceae bacterium UBA3769
TGATCCTAAGATTATTGCTCAAGTTGAAATCTATAAATCTTCAGGAATATAAATTACTAACTGTCATGTAATAGTAAATTGATGTTTATCAAGCCGACAGCGCAAACTGCCGGCTCTTTTTATTTCTACACTCCCAGTTTGCAATTAACCTCGTCCGCCAAACTACCCATTCTTTCAAATAGCCAGTTTCCCGGACAACTCTTTCTAGCAAACCACCTGTGAACAGTCAGGAGCATTTCGTCACTCTTGACCTTATACCTCAATGCTTCCCCACGGTCAGCAATCCACACCGGCCGCTTCTTGCAGTTCCGTCTGCAGATGTCAGTGCACAGATTAACCAAACTCTCATACACCTCCGGTTTCATGGCATAGGGCTCCGTCAGATCAGAAGCGCATTTGATGGTAACGGCCCGCTGGTCATTGTCCCGGGAGGATGAGCACCACGAGCGGTTATCCTCATCAACACAAAGTCAGATCCTGCCGTCAGCCCCGATGGCATAGTTGCAGCTTGCCTGCCTGTCTTTGCCGGCAAAGCAGCCGCAGATCCTCTCCACAGAAAGCTGCCCCACCACCGCATGAGGGGTAATTCGATCTATCGCATGAGTCCTTCTGCCGGAATGGTTGGGACTCAGGCCCGTGTAGCTTACGAGTTTACTGCTCTTCATTTTTGTTCTCCTTATCGTCATTTTCTGATTTATCGTGTAGCTGCTTAAGGGCTTTCTTCACCACCCTCGGAATAGGAAGTCCCAGATGGGAGGCGTTCTCCAGAAGGCTTACACCTTCATTGGAGAGGTAAAAGAAAATCACCGCGGTTCTGAGCACGCTCCCGGTCTGGAAGATTCTGGCATCAAGAATGCTGGCAATGCCTACCAGGAGGAACGTCATGATCTTTTTGAAGATCCCCCTCCAGCCCACAGCGCTTGACAGGCACTTATCGAGAATCCCGCACATAACGCCGTTGATGTAGTCGATAACCGTAAAGGCAATCAGGGCATACAGGAGCCCGTCGCAGCCTCCGAGAAAGTACCCCAGCCACCCGCCTATTCCGGTAAACACCGCTTGGCTGTTATTTGCCATCTTCTCTGCTATGGCAAATTTCTTCATAATGTCCCAATTTTTGTGTGTGATACGGTACAGATTCGCCAGTAATCTTGCCAAGAATTCCTGAGGCCTTAAAATGAGGAGTTAAGACCTGATGTCATCTCCCTTTTTAATTCTCTCATCGGCCGGGAAAAAGCTCCCCCGGGAAAAGGCTCTGGCCGTGTCCGCTCCGAAAGTCCCGGAGTACGAGGTCTGGTTTTTCTGCCACGGTACGGTGCCCAACGTAACCGGAGCTCCGGTGATCAACGAATTCCATGCGGCCAGATCCCGGTATGTTCAAAAGGAGGATCCCGAGCAGCCTGATGAACCGGGGGATTTGGCGATGGTGAATTTTCTGGCGGGGATGGTGAATTTTCTGGTGTCGGCGCTTTTGAACAATGAAGTAAGGAGCTTTCCTCAGAAAGTCGGGGGAATACTTCAGGGATTGCGCGGAGAAGGCCGCAAAACAGCTTGAGAAAGCAAGGAGTCTGCAGTTCAAAATCTGGAAAAGCAGAAAGCTCTTTCAGAATGCAGTATGGCAGCAGCCAGCAGGCATAAAAGCCCGGAAGCTGTGATTCAGAAGCTTCAGGGATCGCGATTAAGGATTTAGAAATGGACAATCTGAGCAAGGAACAGTCTCTTTACCGGTTTATCACCAGTGAAGGAGACTTTTTTACGGATGATTACCTTGATGAATCATTTGCCGGCAAGGTTTATGAGAATTCGTTTCTGGGCAAAAAGAACAAGATCTCGGAAGATGATTTTGCCGTCTCTGCCAATGCCTCCGTTTCTGATGTCCGGTCTTCTGCCGCCTCTGACGCATCTTCCTCTTCCATATCCTCCTTACCATCATCATTTTCCTCTGCAGCGTTATGGGGGAACAGCGCTGACATCAAGGCCGGCATCAAAAATGCCATGAGCAAGCTCCGGGATCTTTACGGAGAGTACAAGGCCAAAATCCATGATCCTCGTTCAGATGCCAAGGGAATAATAAAAGAAACCTCCGACTTCCACGGCAAACTGCTGGAGGATATCCTCTGGTACCGGCACGAGGTCATTGGCGGTCAGGCTGACAAGGACGGGCATCCCGTTCCCTACAGCGAGATCTATTATCTTAACGGTCCTGATGACAAGGATAAATCCATTGTTCCGGTACGGCACCTTATCCGCAATAAAAATGATGATTCCGTGAGAATGCTCATCATGGAGATGCAGCCCGAAATTGAAAACGGGTCATATGCTCCCGGCGGTCTCTGCGACCAGCATCTTCCCGGTAAAACCTCTGAAGATGAAGCAAAACAGCCTCAGCGGTATTTCCGGGAACAGTGGAAGGATGTCTTTAAGGTACCTGAAGGTTATCACATCAGCCCCTCGGTAATCAGAGATGCCATTTCTGAAATCTCTCACGGAGAAAAGTCTCTCCGGCCGGAATACATCCTTCTTCTGGCCGGCCCCAGAATCTACCTCATAAAAACCAGCGTCTGGGATCAGCAGTCCTATCTCATGCTGGACATTGATGAACTCATATCCGGCATGACGGCTTCCCAGAAATCCGAGGATTTATTCACCATCTTCTGGCTCCTGGTGGCTGCTCCTGAGCTCCTGGGAGATACCGGCATGATTGCCAGGCTCATTGAGGATAACAGAAGCCATGCCTATTCTGTAACCTCAGAGCTTAAAACCGGCGTTGTGAATGTCATCAAGATCCTGGGCAACGAGGCCAGCCATTATTTCGAGAAACACCCGGAGAGCAGTTTTTACCGGGATTTCTCCAAGACCGGAAAGGATCGGGAAAACTTTAACGCCGCTGTACTTAATGACTGTCTTATCTATGTTTACCGGCTTCTCTTTATTTTCTTTGCGGAATCCCGCAAGGGGGAACTCGGGCTGGTACCGGAAAGAGACGATGCCTACGATCTCGGGTACTCCCTGGAGCATCTTCGGGTGCTGGCGCTTCGGAAGCTCCGTTCCCGGGGTGAAACCGAGGACTTCTTCTTTGATAACTCCATGAAGAAGCTCTTTATGCTTTACGGCAAGGGCTCCTCAGACCTTATCATGAAAAACGGCTACCGTCCTGAGGGCAAGGGCGGACTTACCGAGGAATGGCTCCGCCGCATCGATTCTCCGATATTTTCAGATGCGGGACTTACCTATTTCAAGGATCTCCGGATCCGGAACTCCGAATGGCAGAAAATCCTGAAGAACCTCTCCGTAACCCGGAGAAAGAGCAAAAACGGCCGGATCAGAACCGGACTCATTAACTACGCCGCACTGGGGGTTAACCAGCTGGGCGCCGTGTATGAAAACCTGATGTCCTACCGCTGCTACTACGCAGAACAGGATCTTATTCAGGTGCACAACAGCAAGGAGACCAATCCCGACCTCTATCTTCTGGATAACTATGACAATCTGGGGCGTTACGATTTTAAGAACGAGGTGGTGCACGATCCCGAAGATCCCAGCCGCCCCCTGATTGTCAGCAAGGGCTCCTTTGTCTACTGGCTGAGCACCCTGGATCGCAGCCGTTCCGCTTCCTTCTACACTCCGGTATCCCTTACCAGAAGCACGGTCAAATACACCTTGCAGGGGATCCGGGAGCGTTTGGACAAGGGTGAAATGGACTATCGGGAGATTCTGGATCTTAAGATATACGAGCCGGCCATGGGCGCTGCAGCCTTCCAAAACGAGGTAATAGATCAGCTGGCAGAGCTTTACCTTGACTGCGCCATCAAGGACGAATCCCGCAAGGCTGACGGCAAAAAGCTCCTGCCGGAGCAGTATCGTAACGAACTCACCAAAGTCAAAGCCTTCATTGCCACCCGCAACGTTTACGGGGTAGACATGAACCCCCATGCTCTGGAGTTAGGAAAGCTGGCCCTGTGGCTTAACACCATTCACCGGGGCATGGAGCCGCCGTTCTTTGTAAACCGTCTCTGTGTGGGAAATGCCGTGCTGGGAGCCTCGCTTACCTGCTACAGCACCACCGCGGATGACAAGGTGAAGGGCGGTGTTTCCTCCTGGTGGGAACGCCGGAATCCCCCGAGAGTGGATTTTCCGGCAGGACGGAATACCAAAAGCACCAAGAGAAAGGGTTTTAAGCGGGATCCGTTAAGCTATTACACCTTCCTTCTTCCCACAGGAGAAATGGGGGAGGGCCTTAAAATTTCCAAAACCGCTGATATCACCGGCTGGAGAACTGCAAACAAGGACAATCTGGACGCTTTTAAGCTGAAACTCGCAGACTGGACAAAACCTCTTCGGGATGCAGATATTCGCCGGCTCCGGAGAATTTCCAACGCCTTTGATGTGAAGCTCCGGCTTTACTACCAATACCAGTCCGAGCTTACCGGCGTTTCCGCTGTTATCAATGATGTCTGGCCCAATTACAGCAAAGCAGCCAAGGAGTCAGGAGCGATTGACCTTTTTCAGGGAGCCTTCCGGGTAAACTTTAACCAAAAGACAGATCTCCTGAAAAAGCTGGATCGGGACGGCTCGCCGGCTTCTCAGGTACGCACAGTGATGGATTACTGGTGCGCTCTCTGGTTCTGGCCTGTGGATAAGTTTGCCGAACTCCCGAACCGCGATCAGTACTGGAGTGATCTGGAAGCCATTCTCGATGTGGATAACATGAAATCCGTTATTGAGAAAAAGCTAAAGCCCCAAACCACCAAAGGCCAGCCCCTCAAAAAGTCCGCTGAGAAACAGTCTCAGGAATATGACTTATTTTCAGGTTCTGAAGGGCCGGGGCAAGATCCGGAAATGGAAATCATTGAGACATTTGAAGATTACCAGCCTCATATGAGCTTTGAGGAACTTACAAAGGTTGCCGATACCGAGTTTGAAGAAAAGCTGGACAAGGCTTTCTGGGACAGTCCTCGTATCCGCATTGTTAAGGAAGTCTCTGCCCGCAAGAAATTCTGCCATCAGGAGCTGGAATTTCTGGAGGTATTCTGGGAGCGGGGCGGCTTTGACATTATTGCCGGAAATCCCCCTTGGGTGGTGCCTTCCTTCGACGTCATAAGCGTCCTCTCGGAAAGGGATCCTTCTGCGGACGTAAAGCGCATCAAGGCTCCGGATGCTCTTAAAGAAGCTACGGAAAAGG
>DFFT01000017.1 GCA_002372325.1 Succinivibrionaceae bacterium UBA3769
AAACCCTTTCCCGGTGGGGAGTTCCTGGAAGCTGTCATAGCTGGTCTCAGCGCACCACATAAGCCCGGATATGAGACAGAACTCCAGAGCTTCCTCCTTGTTATATCCGATAACGGAAACATAGGGGGAGTTGTGAATGCCGCCGACTATTTCCGCAGTCGTCTCTGCATCCAGAGATCTTATGGCCTGAAAGAGCTTTTCGGAACGCTGGATGACGGGCAGGGAACTGTACCAGGGCTGCCCCTTGACAATGTCAATGAGCGTTTCCCTGATTTCCCGGTTCGGAACGTAGGCATAGCGTTCGGTTCCGGCGTTTGGCTGTCCGTTGCAGCCCAGATACCCCAGACACACCAGAAGAGAAAACACCTGATCCTTGTTATCAATGCTGGTCATATCGTTCTGAAAGGTGAAAAAGTCAAACCAAACAGGGCCGCCGGAAATAAGATTGATGATATCGTCCTTCAGGCCGGCAAAATCCATGTTTATAAGCCGGATTGCCTCTTCATCCGAAAAAGAAGTTCCCCAGTATATCGAGCATTCGTTTCCGGATACGGCGCGATGAACTGAAACGGGGCTGTAAATGTTTGCATCTCTGTAATCTCTCAGCTTTGCGTCAAACATCATGATTTTATAGCCCCAGTACCATTCCCGGAGAACTTCCTGAGGGACAGAACAGCAGGGCAGCCGGCAGATCTCCGCGACATCCTCCTCCGTAAAACCGAACCAGGGAGCAAACTGCCCCGGCATCAGCATGCTGTACTCGTCGAAATTGTTAAGCCCCGACTGGGAATCGTCTTTCTTTATGGGAAGAACGCCGGTAAGGTAAGCCAGAGAAAAGCAGGCCAGACCATCGGAAGATTTAAACAGGCCTTTGAGCATATTAATAAACTTTATCTGCAGAGCCTCGTCATCACGGTATTCCCGATATACCAGATCCCATTCATCCATAATGAGAACAAATTTAGCTTCAGTTGCGACCAAAGCCTGTTTTAATGATTTTCTGCCAATCAGGGGAGCCTTGCTGATCTTTTCGTCAAATTCCCGGTTCTGTCTGATTTCCAGCAATGTCACATACTGCAAATAGTCAACGATATCGTCCACATAATCAACATGCAGACTTTCATCTGACTTATAGGCCTTGAAATTGTCATCTATGCTGTTCATGTCCCAGTAGATAACGTTGCATTTGTTCAGGTATTCCTCGTAGGTTATTGCCTTTTTCTGGCCGTTAATCTGTTTTACTCCGGCATAACCGGCCACTTTTAACCCTGAAAACAAGTCTTTGCAGTCGGCTCCTTTGGAATAATAGCAGGCAAGCATCTGGGCGGTGACGGTTTTTCCGAAGCGCCGGGGTTTTGTGAAGGCAATGAGGTTATTATCCATATCAAACCGATCCAGGGTTTCATTAATAAAATCGGTTTTATCGACAAACAGGCCGTTTACCCGGTTTTTGAATACCTTTAAAAACTGGTTGTTGCTGTCATTATCAGCTTTCGGATTCAAAAAAATTCCCATTCCGCATGACCTCGTAAAACAATCCATGTCTGCCATGATCTGCCGGCTTTTTATCCCATGCAGAAAACTGAGCTCTCCTCTTCTTCGTCTTCGCCAAAGCCGAAAAAAAAGCCGCCTTAAAAAACTGACCTGCGGCAGGCTTCCGAAATACGGAAATGCCTTTACGCGAACTGGCAGCCCGGACATCGTAACCACCGGCATGATAAAAAACTTTTTTCCGGAGCTCGCCGCCGCAAGCATGAGGCGTTTGATTTGCGTTCGAGCAGACGCAATCTTCCTTATTCTAGCACTTGCTCCTGTTTTTTTTACCCATTCACCGGGGATCTGACGGGCCGTGAATAGAACCGTCCCGGCAGAAAAGAAAACCGGCAATCATGGACAGCCGGTTTTTCAGCAGCGGTGAGCTTTTTTTATCAGGAGGGAACATCCGGCATTTTGAGCGCCAGACATTCCTTCCCGAAAAATGAAATGCCAAAGCAGGTAATCTTCCGGTATTTCCGATCTTTGAAATCTCTGTCGTAAGCATTCGTCCTTATCTGATCCAGAGCGTCATTCGCCCATCTTTCCAGCTGCGCATACTTCCTCCCGTCTGATTTTTTGAGTTCCAGGATCACCGCTTCTCTGTTCCTTTCGTTATCAATAACGATGTCCGGACAGCCATCGCCTTTTTCGATCTGGGAAATTACGTCAATGTCTTCTTCGGAGGTCATGGAGAGCGCTCCGTAAAGGAACATATGATAGTAATACTCATGACTGGTGTCTCTCACGCTGATAAACCTCCGGAGCATGGCATTCATGATGTCCTGAGCCTGATCCGCATCTCCGCTTAACAGGGCGTCCCGGAGCGTCATGGCCTTTTCCAGCCATTCCGGATTGCTTTTGCTGAAAATCGTCTCCGCTTTTTCCGCAAAGCACTCAAGAACCTCTTTGTTCGGAATTTTGACCACGGCTCTGTTTCTGGCGGAAGGCACGGCATCTTCAGCCACGGTCAGATATCCGGTATGCAGCATCAGGGTGGCAAAGGTATCAAAATCGGTGTTTGAGGTAATGTCCGGATAGGAGGTAAATTCCCGGAGAGCTATTTCTTCTGTTTTGCCTTCCAGAAGATTCTGCAGACGATCCAGATCCTGCCCTCCGGGATGTCTCATGCAAAGGTCAATGATGTCATTGCCGCTGGAATTTGCCCAGTAGTTTTCCGGCTGGAAGACGGCCGGATCGTTTTCGGGACGGAGAGCCCGGGACATGAATTTGAGAACGCTCCACGGGCACAGCATCCCGGTACCGCCGAAATTGTAGCCGTCATACCACTCAATAACGTCAGGAAACCGGTTTTCCATGCCATGCGTCTTCAGAATACTGACGGT